>DASVLR010000073.1:0-4394 GCA_036384775.1 Minisyncoccota bacterium | reverse complement strand
CACGGTCTATATAACGCATACAACGATCCCTGCGTGCTGTTGAGCGTATGTCTTTTCCGGGCTATTCGTTACATACATGCGTGATCTCCATTTCACGATTATCAAATCTAATCAGTCTATGACTATGGCAAAAATTTCATCGAAAAAAACGGACGACCTTCCGGATCTGCGCGATCTTTTTGTGACCCATCTCAAAGCAATGCTCGACATCGAAGAGCAGCTGACCAAGGCTCTGCCAAAAATGGCAGAAGCGGCTACCGACAAGGAGCTGAAAATGGCGTTTACTGATCATCTCGAAGAAACCGAGACGCACGTTGAGCGTATTAAAAGTATTTTCGCCTCCCTTGATGAGAAGCCCGACACCGTCGAGTGCGGAGCTGTCCGCGGTCTCGTTAAGGACGCAGAGTGGTTCATAAAGAAGATTAAGGTCGGTACGGTTCGTGACGCTGCGCTCATTGCCGCTGCAAACGATGTCGAGCATTACGAGATAGCAACGTATTCGACGGCAATTGAATGGGCTACCGAGCTCGGCTATGACGACGTGCGTGAATCGCTGGAAATGACGCTGAGTGAGGAAGAGAACGCTGCCGATATCGTCATGTCACTCGGCCGCAACAGACTCAACGAAGAAGCCCTCGGCGATGATGAGAACACCGAAAGCGCAGAGTCGGACGATGACTCAGGCGAATAAGGTGCTTATGTTGCAGACTCGAGAGCAAGAAGCGCCTTCTTGGCTTCTATGCCTCCCGCATATCCGGCCAGATCCCCGGACGAAGCAACGACACGATGGCATGCGGCGATGATACAGATCGGATTGCGATTGTTCGCATTGCCGACGGCACGTACGGCTTTCGGCTTTCCCACCTTCTTGGCGACGTCGGTATAGCTGACAGTTTCACCATACGGTATGGCAAGAAGCGTTTTCCAGACGGACTTCTGGAACGGAGTACCTTCCATATCGAGTTTCAGGTCGAATTTCGTACGCTTCCCTGCAAAATATTCTGTGAGCTGTTTTTGTGTCTCCGCGAGTATCGGGTGCTTCGCGTTTTCGCGGGCATCCGGTACTTTTGTCTTGTTCGGTTTGTCGTTGGGGCACGTAACCCACGTGACCGCAGCGAGACCGGCGTCGGATGCAACAAGTTTCAGTTCGCCCACCGGCGAAGTAATAATCGTATAGAAGTAGTCGCGCGAAAGCGGAGTTTTCATGGGTCGGGATGGGGTAGCTTTTATAACTTCTATTCTATCAGATCGTGAATACATCGCCGGAATCGCAGAAAAGCTAAATTTTCTTCGTATAAAAAGAGAACCCACCGAGCAGGTTCCCTGCTAAGTGGGCTGTAGTTGCGGACGATGCGGCTATCCGTTCTTCAACACTACCGACATCGGAACATCGCCGGGCGTGTTCGGTCGGTATTCACGGCTGAACTTTTCCGCACGGGCGAGATCAACCTGTTGCTCATATACGGCGACACCGATCGGCAGATCGTGTGGCGTGGCCGGAACGTAGCTACGAACTACAGCTTCCGACTTTTCCGTGAAGTAGACCTGCCGCCCGATCTTGAATGTCCCGGCCGCGAAGCACGCAAGACACATGATCGTCATGAAAGCCGACATGACCGCTGCACGCCACTGCCGCGTTCTCGCCTCCTCGATGAGAGAGCTTGCGATCAGATAACTGAACACTGCGATGACTGCCAGCAGCATGATGAGCGTGCCCTCATTTGTGGCACGACCAACAACGATGATACGAAACATGATGAAACTCCTTGCTAAGGTGCTACCGGTATCTCAACCGGCGTGTGGAAATACTTTAGCATATTTTTATTTAAAAGTCAAATGCGTGGGTCCCCAGAGGTCGGCTATTCTGGGCATATTTAGTGACAGAGTTTATTTTGATACTTTGCGGGAATCGCTGATATCGCTAGAAACAAGAAAGCCCGCCGAAGCGAGCATTCTCGCGACGACGGACTGAATCAGGTATCGAACGAACCGACGGCAACAGTTACGAAGCCAACGTCAGATGGCGGATCTGTGATCCCCCACTTCTTCGTCGAATCATCCCACACCGCCCAGAGCCAGTGCTGGTTCAGACCATCCCGACTAACACTTTTGACTGGGATAAGCACTGGCGACAGTTTCGCAACTGACCGGCCGTCATTGCTTGAGTTGAGCCGATAGACAATATCGTAGGCATCGACCCCCTTGAACATGTGGAGCCGATCCATGAAACGATAGTCATCGAAGTGCATCTTCACGAGGCTCAGGCCGTCGCCGATGAACGCCCCCTTGAACTCGAAGGCGGCCTTCGGCTGCCGGAGTTCGATCAGAGACTTGGACATGCGAGCATAATTGATCATTGTAACCGTGAAGGTCGCGACGATCAGAACGGCGAGGCCGATGACGATGCCGAAGATTTTCGACAAGGTGTTCGATTCGTGGCTATTCATAACTGAATAAGTATGGAGTTTGTGCCGACATTTCAGCCAGCGTGTACAATACTTCCATATGATAGCATATATAATGCTATTTGTCAAACTCATGGGTGCCTAATGGGATTCGAACCCATGCTGCGGCTTTCACAGAGCCGAGTGCTAACCATTACACCATAGGCACCATATAACGAACTTACCTTTTATACCAGATTTTTTAGAAAATGGCCAAAATTCTGCGGTTCCGCGATTTTCCGGAAACAGTCTCGGCACCACTTTGCCGTTCAAGCCCTCTCCGGCACTCTGTAAGCCCAAAAAGGACTGCCCGTCGGCAATCCTTTTTGGTCTGGTGCGCAGGAGAGGACTCGAACCTCCATTCCCTAATGGGAGCTACCACCTCAAGGTAGTGCGTCTACCAATTTCGCCACCTGCGCATACTGAATTTGAACTGAACCACACTTCAAAATCGGGCAGAGCCCATCATAGCGGAAAAGCGCGGCGATATCAAATGAAGCACTGAAACAAACAACAGGTAACCAAGAACATACAGGTTCTGTCTGAAGACAAGATGCAGCACAACAATAGCAGTAACGTGGAACACGATTAGCCCCGCAATAATGATGGTCCGCTTGCGTGCGGAGACAAATGGCAGGAAGAGTGCAGAAAGTTCGATGAGGAGAAGGATGATGCCGGCAACTGCCGATGCCCAGACATGATAAACGAAGAATCCTTCGATGCCGGTAAACAATTGCGTCGGGGCTCCGGCAACAGCTGAGACATATGTTTCCTTGGTAACCAGGGCGGCACGAAATGCTTCACCATCAAACCACAGTGCGAGCTGCCTCACACTGGCAAGTTTTGATACAACACTGGTCACATATAGCACTGCGACTGCTGCATACGAAAGCATAAATAGAGCAGCGTCACTTTCACGGAGATGCGTACGTCGAGGAAATAGAAATGCATGTATCATGCACGCTCCAAGAAGCAGAACGACGATATGTCCCCCATGATCGAGCTTGCCGTTACTCGTGGCTGCCGTGTACATAAGTACCGACATGACAAATAAAACTGTACGCGCACAGCGAGGCCACCAACCAATGACAAATGGGACGAGCAACAAACACATACAGATCTTAAACGTTACAAGCAGCCACGGCGTCAGAAACAGTCCCGAGAGAAACGGCAGGACATCAAACAAAAGTAAGGGATCGATAAACAAGAGTCTCTTCGGAGCCAGGTACGCGATGTCCATCATGACAAGAAATGCGATCAGGAATCTGAGACCGGTGGCATACCATTGCGGATATGACTCGACGAGGCGTCGATCAATTATTCGAACCAACGGAGCACGAAAGACGTAGGCGATGACTGCACACATAAGGGCAATGACTCCGTAGAAGAGATCGATATCCATATGCGTTATGAGCAGGTGTAATCAGTCTGCGTTGTCGGTTGCTGATGCACGTCTGCCGGATCATCAACGCACGTCTGCACGACTCGTACCGATGCGCTCGGTAGTGCATACGTCTCCCGGAGCATAGAGCACATCTCGTCGTGGTCCTGCTGACGCATATTCTTCTTACTTGCGTAATAAGCAACGCGCGGATGTTGTCGACTCACGAGTTCGAGCGCCTGCCCATCCTGGTCTTCAATATGGAAACTACATATTGGAAACTTCTGTGACGCAAACATGGTATACCGCGAGAATGGAAGCGGCTCGTCAGAAAAAACAATGACTGCGTAGTAGATGACGAAAAGCGCGAGGAGTGCGATGCCTACCCTGCGCGCAATGATATGACTAGTGTGAGGATGTGCATTCACTATGGAAAAAATGTATCACTATTGGCTGTAAAACAAAAACAGACCAGTCGGTCTGCTTTTGAGAGTTTATTTCGTTTCTGCCGGAGCTTCGGCCTTCGGAGCTTCTGCTGCTGCGGGAGTTGCTTCCGTCGGCTCCTCGTC
>DASVLR010000072.1:0-4521 GCA_036384775.1 Minisyncoccota bacterium | reverse complement strand
ACCTTCGAGATGAACGCCTTTAAGGTCGAGTGCGTCGCCATCTTTCATGACATGATGCTTGATCCCCTCCTTGGCGAGAATATCGCCGACTGAAGAATTGGCGATCACAGCCGCATCAGGTGCACGCTGCAAGAGTGCTTTGAGTGATTCGATGTGGAAATGATCGGCATGCTCGTGCGTGATAAGAACGATATCGACATGCGCGACTTTGTCATGCTGTTCCAGGCTAAAAATGCCCGGATCGGTCATGATCTTGATCCGCTTGTTGCTCGTACCGGTCTCTATGAGCATGCAGCAATGATTGAGTTTCTTGATATGCATAGTATGTATACGATACACGCGCCCGACATGGGCGCGTTATCTGGTGCTTAGAGATGCTTCCTGAGGAACGCGGCGAGATCCGCCTCTGCGATGCGCTCCTGCTTACCGGTATCACGATCGCGGATGGTGACACCTGCTCCTTTCTCGATAGTATCGAAGTCGACGGTCACACAGAACGGGGTACCGATCTCATCCTGGCGGCGATAGCGCTTACCGATGTTACCGTTGTCATCGAATTCGATAGCGCCAAACTCTTTCTTGAGTGCCATATAGACTTCGCGTGCCTTTTCAACAAGAACCGGCTTGTTCTTGAGGAGCGGAAAGACAGCGACCTTTACCGGCGCAACTTTCGGCGAGAATTTCATATAGACACGCTTCTCACCACCAAGCTCGTCCTCTGTATACGCATCTGAGATAACAGCGAGTGCGAGACGATCGAGACCAAAGGTCGGTTCGATGCAGTGCGGAATGAAGCGCTCCTTCTTTTCTTCATCAAAGAATGAGAGGTCGGCACCTGAAGCATCAGTGTGAGCCTTGAGATCGAAATCGGTTCGGTACGCGATACCGAGAAGCTCCTTCTGTCCAAACGGAAAATCAAACTCCGTATCAACTGAACGCTTCGAGTAGTGCGCACGATCAGCTGCAGCAACTTCGATCTTGTGGATCTTGCTCGTAGTGAGCCCGAGCGATTCGAGGAATGCGAGCTGCTCGCCATAGAGAGCTTCGAAAGTATCGTTCACTCCCTTCTCATCGCGAGGGTCGACAAAATACTCGATTTCCATCTGCTCGAATTCACGCACACGGAAGACAAAGTCGCGCGGAGCGATCTCGTTGCGGAACGCCTTACCGATCTGAGCCATACCGAACGGCAGCTTGGGATGGAAGGTATCAAGAATGTTCTTGAAGTTCACGAACATACCCTGTGCCGTTTCAGGACGGAGGTATGAGATGGAGGTGGCGTCTTCGGTGGCACCAACATGAGTCTTGAACATCATATTAAACTGGCGGACGTCGCCGACAGGATTGCCATCCGGAGACTTGATCTTCTTCTCCTTGATAGCAGCATCCATCTGAGCCATGTTCATACCGCGCGGGTCCACGCCATTCTGTTCGAGAAGATGGTCTGCGCGATAGCGCTTCTTGGACTTGAGATCTTCGACAAGCGGATCAGAGAAACCGCCGACGTGACCGGACGCCTTCCAGACATTCTGGTTCATGAGAATTGCAGCATCGACGCCGTACATGTCATCACGGTCGTCAACGAAACGCTTCCACCACATCCTTTTAATATTGTTCTTGAGAGCAACGCCATACGGACCGTAATCCCAGGTACCCGCAAGACCGCCATAGATCTCTGAGCCTTGGAAAATAAAGCCGCGGCGCTTACAGAGCGAGATGATCGCCTCCATAAAAGCCTCGTTTTTGCCGGTCTGTTCTGATGTTTTTGCCATGGCGGCATTCTACGCGAAAAAGCGCCGGTTTGCTACTCGACGCTTTATCTGGGCCACAGAACAACACTCGCCTCTGTTATTTTGCCTGCACTGTATCGTTACCCGGCTTGTAGTTCGGATCCGTGCTGAAACTGGTGGTGAGATAACCCTGCGTGCTCTGAACTGTCGTATTGGTCCACGCGTCCGTCGCAGTGAGAGAGGCCTGATTGATGAGAACCGGAGCCGAGCCAACCTGTGAGACTGACGGCTCAAGCACAATCTGGAACTGCACTTCCCTACGTGCACCATTCGAAGTCGTCGAGGTGATGTCGCCGGCATTCCAGGTCACCACACCACTGTTCTTGTCGTATGAGACATCTTCGGTCGACAGACTGATCTGGTTACCCCAGCTCACGCCCGGCGGGAGACTTGCTGTGACAACTGTGTTGCGGAGCTGGTTTGATGAGGAATCGACTGACCACACAACTGTATATGACGTCTGACGCTCTGCGACCGGCGGTATAGGGCCGGTATTGGCGAACGCGCTCGTCGTACGGATGATACGACCCGAGAGCGAAGCGTCGCCGACAATGCGGGCTGTACGTGACGTCGCGCCAGTAGTGAGCGGAACATTTGAAGATTCAGTGCGATTGCCTGCAGCCTGTACTGCGATAGAAAGCTGCGGCTGGCGGACACGACCGTCCAGCGCCTGACTTTCTGACGGGGTAATGGTAAATGAAACACTACCATTAGCACCTGCAGCAACAGTGGCGAGTTCAGGGTTGGTCTTCTGGTCCCACACCACATCATCAGTCACCGAACGATAGAAGCCGGTCCATGCCGAGACATTGTTCTTGTCGTATGCGTTACCCGTAATATGTGCGGTGATAACAACATTGGTAAGTGTTTCGGGGAGATTGTTCGACCACTTCACATTGACGGTAATCGGTTTGCCAAATGCGCCGACATAATCATTCCTGGAAGAATCGTCGTTCAGATTGATCGCGAGTGAGACGAACGGCTTCTTGATCGCAAGCACCTGCTCCGTATCGATGAACGTCGTGCCGATTGCGTTCGGATTCGAAGAGCTGCGCGAACCGAGCGCAAAGTGGAAGGCGCGGACATCCGTGTCTTCGCCCGTGAGCATGCCCTTGATAGTTATGGTGCGTTCCCCGCCCGGTGGAATATCACCGATAGACCAGGTCGTATTATCGCTGGTCGACGGTGGCATAGATGCTGACTTGTATGAGAAACCGAACGGATAGGTTGCCTTAAGGAGAACATTTTTCACCGTATTCTGTGCATTCGACTTCACGGTTATCTTGAGATCAAACTGCTGGCCGGAGATGACTTCCTGGAGCGAATTTACCGTGATACCGATCGGCGATGCATTCACAACAACATCGTAGCTCGCCTCCTTGGTGAAGGTTGAATTTGAACCGGCAATACCGTAGGCCACGTCAGCAACAATCTTTTTCTGGGAATTCTGCTCACCGAAGATAACTGCCGAAACACTCTTGGTCACCGTACCTCCTGCCGCGAGATCACCGAGAGAAACGGTCTGATCCTCGAGAGATTGTGTCGTGTCCTCCGGATTGGTGGCACCTGACGGGTAATGGACGACCAGGTTGGCCGACTTGAGAGCGACGCTGTTTTTGTTGGTGATGGTTATACCAAACGTAACCGGTGTGCCGCCCGGAACCGAAACAGGACCGGTAATATCGATACCGATGTTATTGCCCGAAATAAAGTTCGAGCCATTGAAGAAAATATACGCACCCGCGCCGACGGCAATGAGGCAGAAGACCAGGGCACCTATGAAAAATTTGGTGGTGAATGACATGCGATGGCTGTGAGCCTCTTCGAGAGCGAGATCAAAATCGGCATCTCCCGTGGAACCGCCCCAGTTTTCAGGAATCTCTGTCGAGTTATCCGAAATGTGGAGTTTGCGCCGCGAACGAATGTCCGGTCCGGTTTTTGAATAGAGGGACTGCTTAAGATCCTCTATGCGATTCTTTTCCTCAGGCTGCATAGAGTCATTATAGCAGGAATAGCGGAGTGCGTTTGTTGACACGCGTCGGACGTTACAACGTCCGCGCTACGGCTCGTAAATTCCCTGCTGGGAATTTACTGCGCAGTGTCTCCAACCCCACTCCCCTATTCCTGTCTATAAATGACTTTCCTTCAATGCCTTGTTTATGTGCAGGTTTATGGCATTACGGTGCTTCCCTGCGTCCGCCACAAGCTCAGCACTCAATTCCGTATGAGATAAATACGGCTCAAGCATCTTGTCGTTACCAACATATCCAAGCAAATACATGATGCGAAGCACGCTGATTGATTCAAGATTTTTGAGCCCCTCCTCAGACAGCGGTACTGCTGACGCAAACGTTGCTGTTTCTTTCATGACATCATAGAGCTCAGGATTACTCTCCTCCCCGTGAAGCAGTCGGCGCAGGAGCTGGGCGATGCGTGCGAGCATGCGATCAACGCCCGTGTCACGCCGTACGTCTGCGATACCTGAAACCACAGGTGCATCGAGATCAGATGCGCTTGTGAGACGCCAAAATTCTTTGCCACGCACAAGCGAATACCTGCCGAACATATAATCCTGGCAGAAATAGCGCAGCTTGGATGCTTCCTTACGGATGCCGAGTGCGGAGGCGGTTATGAGACCGAAGTCACGAGTAAAAATCGTGATCAGCCTGTCAGCTTCCCCGTATGGTCGCGAGTCGACGATGAAACCCGGTGTAGTATGGATCGCGTACAT
>DASVLR010000071.1:0-7646 GCA_036384775.1 Minisyncoccota bacterium | reverse complement strand
AGATGAGCTTACCTTCCTTCGGATCTGCGGTGATGATCGAGACCGGGAGGCGCTGACCGACGAGCTTCTTGAGCTCATCGAGGATCTTGTCCTTGTCGCCGTCAGAGACGCGCGGATAGTGCTCGGCCTTGAGCTGGGATGCCGGCAAGAAGCCGACGATGCCCTGCCATTCGATGAGGAGACCACCCTTGTTTGCTTCCTTGACCGGGAGGTCGAGGACCTTCTTTTCCTTGATAGCTGCCTCGGCTTCGCTCCAGATGAGGGCCTGGCGAGCTTCCTTGAGAGAGAGCTCGAAATAGCCTTCCTTGTGAGTGTTGTCGACGATCTTGGCTGCAATGACGTCGCCGATGTTGATCTTCTTGATCACATCGCGGGCGATGATGAATTCGCGGCCGTAAATAATACCGGTGCCGAACGGAGCAAGGTCAACGTAAACCGATGCCTTGTCGAGGGCGATAACCGGACCTTCCACGAGGTCGCCGATAACCGGCGGAATCTTCATGGCGGTGTAGAGAGGTGCCATCGAGTTGGCTTTCTGTTCGTCCGTGAGGACCTCTACCTTTTCTTTCTTCGGGAGCGCTGCCTTTGCTGCGTCGGTTGCCGCTGCGTTGAGGTCTGCACCCCTGGTCTTCACTTCCTGTGCACGAGCTGCAGTCGTGCCTGCCTGCGCCGCCTCCTTTTCGGACTTGTCACCGAACACATTCTTCAATTTATTGAACATAAAAATAATGTCGTTTCCACGAGCCGTCCCTTGGTGATGATAAAGCTGGCGACGGTATGACGCGGACTGATAAATGGGAACCCGACGACTATACCGGAAAATTGCGGTTTTGTCGAGGAAGGAGTAGGGTGGTGGCAGATGAATTCAAATCCATTAGAAGATGTACCGTTGGGTATTTTTCTGCAACAGGTACTCGAACCTAATGAGATTGATGTTGTAATCGAAACTGGCGATTCGCACCAATCTCCGAACTACGAACACATTCGACTCATGCCGATGGGACGAATTGAGATGAGCAGTCTCCGAGATGTGCTCATCTTCTACTACGGACAAATCGGACACAAAACTTCCATCCTCGAATCCGATGGTCGGCATTTTAAACTGGAGTGTCGCACCGGCGACGCGAAGCTCATGGTCGACTCCTGCTTCAACTTCGAAGGAGAGGAACATGTCGAGATCATCGTAACCTGACACTCGTCACCCGATCCCTTTCACTTTTCCCTCGTGCCGGCCCCTCGCCGGCTTTTTTATTGATTGCGTTTTGCTATCAAAAGAGTACTGTTATGTGCAGAAAAACCGTACCAGCCATGAAAGCAAAACCCACTGCGGCTCCCGTAGATGAGGAGCTCTCTGCCTTCTTGTGCAGCAAACTCGCCTGTGTCGAATGTGAACTTCCGGCGGGATTCACGTTCACCCGAACCCTCCCGGAAATCGTCGGACCCTTTGACGGGGGCCCGATTTACTCCAAAACGTATTCCTGGCAGACATGTCAGAAGCGATTGATCAGTTTTTACTGCATCCCGCCGATGCGTGCAATTGATCACCTCGCCAGACAATTTTACGGTCAAAACGGGTATATATATGTTTCCGGAGCGCGCAGCGCGACTCATGTCGCGATGATCGTCCGCTTACGAGAGCATGCCATCGCGTTCTTTGCGGAAGTCTGTCCCGACTCGCGCCACATCATCCTTATCACGTACTGATCCCGCCCCACTTTGCAGCACCGCTGCGTTCCGCCCGCGCCGCTCGAACATCACGAGCGGCCTTTTTGTTTGCGCGCGGTGCGGCGCGAACTGTTTATTGATAGGGAGGGCGATATTTGCTACGCTGGTGCCATGGTTATCACATATTTTGGCGGCGAATTCGTGAAGATTCAGTTTGGCGACACAACGCTCGCGTTCAATCCTATTTCCAAAGATTCATCCCTCAAGCCGGCCAAGTTTGGTGCCGATATTGCGCTCGTCTCGCTCAATCATGCCGACATGAACGGTGTCGATCAGGTTTCATTCGGCGACAAGAAGGCATTTGCAATCACTGGTCCCGGCGAATACGAGGTAAAGGGCGTCTTCATCAAAGGTCACGGCTCAGAATCCGGCTATGACGGCGAAACGCGCATCAATACAATATATACAGTGGAACTCGAGGGCATGACCATCTGTTTCCTGGGCGCACTCAACCAGAAGGAACTTCCGAAGGAAGCTGATGAGGCTATTGATAATGTCGACATTCTCTTTGTGCCGATCGGCGGGGAAGGTGTGCTTGCAGCAGCCGATGCCTATAAACTCGCAGCCTCAATGGAACCCAAGATTATTATCCCGATCCATTATGGTGACATGGGCGGCAAGGATGCACTCAAGGCCTTCTTGAAGGAGGCGGGTGAAACCCCGAAACCGGAAACCAAACTCACGCTCAGGAAAAAGGATCTCGAGGGCAAGGATGCGGATGTCGTCGTTCTCGAAAAGGAATAAAAACGCTCGCCTGGCATTTGCGCCATGCCGCGCTATACTATACGCATGAGCATCGCCTCATATGTAGCCAATCTCCGCGAGAAGCCTGAGCACATCCGTAAGCGGGCTTCTTTCTGGTGGGCATTTGGCATTACCGCGATCATTGCCGTCATCTGGCTTGCATCGTTTGAGTTCGATCAGAACCCGGTCCGAGCATCTGCGGAGGCCGTTGCTGCGCAGGTTTCTTCACCGGGTGAGTCGATGGTTGCCGCGGCCGGCGACCTCTTCGGTGATCTGTGGTCACGCATCGTCGGTCCGAAGACAGTGACATTCTCCGAAGTGCAGGTTTTGCCGGGCAAGAATTAAAGAGCAATCAAAGAATCCTCTCAAACAAAAACCGCCCCACGAAGAAACCCGAGGGCGGTTTTCGTTGAGCGGGATGGAAACGGAACCGAAACTGCGCGGTGGGTTGGTTCAGGCGACCGTGCGGGTGGGACGTTTGAACCAGCATGCGATTCCCAGGGCAAATGCCCCGAAAATGGCTGCGTAAGCGGAGGGCTCGGGGACGGCGGAGGTCGAAGGCGTTGACCAGCCGGGTCCGGTCAAGGAAGCGACGGTTGTAGTGCCGACATGATTCCAGTCGACAGTACCCGGATCCGAAGTATTGAGTGCACTCAGATCTCCCCACTGGTAGGCGACGCTGTCCATTGTAAAGCCGTATGACTGCGGAGTCGGATCGGTGACACTAAAGATCAACGATATATCGATGATTGCCGTTTGGTGTGCCGCAATGCTGATGTACGGCATGCCGCTTGGGATCGTCGCTCCGGATATGATACTGAAGGATGGAGTCAAGTTTGCCAGTGGCATGCCATTTTGATAAACGGTGCCAAAAGTCTGGTTGCTCGAGGCTTCGCCCAGCAGAATGGCAATTTCAGAGGAAGGCGTAATGCTTGCCTGAAATGTGCCGACGTAGAACGCAGTTTTTTCGGGATACGTTCCTGTGTCGTGCTGAACGATGGTCGGAGTCGACAGACTTGTGAAATGAACAATCGTCTGACTGTTCATCGAACGAATGGAGGCAGTCGCAAGAGTGACCGCCACGAGGAGGGAATTATGCAGTTTCATTGTATCAGAGCTCAGGTTTTGAATATATTATAGCACGGTACATGCCATATTGTCAATGAAGCGGACGGGCTCAATTTTGCTACAATAGTGCTTTATTACATCGCATTTATGGCCAAGAAATCTTCAGACAATCAGGAACCGAAAAAGGGCGCACCAGGCGCAGACGCAGCTCCAGTCCGCCCGGAAAGTGGCATCGTCGCACGTTCGATCACGACCGAGATGCGCGAGTCGTTCCTCGACTACGCGATGTCTGTCATCACCGACCGCGCACTCCCTGATGTTCGTGATGGTTTGAAGCCGGTGCATCGTCGCATCTTGTACGCCATGCACTTAAAGGGTCTGACCTTTTCAGCCAAGTTTCGCAAGTCAGCAGTGCCGGTCTCGGACACCATGGGTGATTTCCACCCGCACGGTGACGCGGCAATCTACGAGTCGCTCGTGAAGATGGCGCAGGATTTCACCATGCGCTACCCGCTCATTCAGGGACAGGGTAACTTCGGTACTATCGACGGTGACCCGGCCGCAGCCATGCGTTATACCGAGGCCAAGCTCTCGCGCATTTCCGCCGAGCTCCTCCGCGACATCGACAAGAACACCGTCGACTTCCGCCCGAACTATGACGGCACCAAGAAAGAGCCGGTAGTCCTCCCGACCGCAGTTCCGAATCTTCTCCTGAACGGCACGCTCGGTATCGCCGTCGGTATGGCCACCAACGTTGCGCCGCACAACCTCAACGAAGTCCTCGATGCCACGACGCATCTCGTCGACAACAAGGATGCTACGACCGAAGATCTCCTTGGTTTCATCAAGGGTCCTGATTTCCCAACGGGCGCAGTTGTCTACGGCGAGAAGGACATGCAGCATGCATATACCACCGGCCGCGGTGGCGTTGTTGTTCGTGGCGAAGCTGAGATCATTGAAGACAAGAAGGGCATGTTCCAGATCGTTATCACCTCGCTGCCGTACCGCGTGAACAAGGCCGAGCTCATCATGCGCATCGCTGACCTCCACCGCGACAAAATCGTCGAAGGCATCAAAGGCCTCCGTGACGAATCGACCAAGGACATCCGCATAGTTGTCGATCTCAAGCAGGGTTCGTATCCTGAGAAGGTTTTGAATCTGCTCTACAAGCACACTCAGCTTGAAGAAACCTTCCATATGAACATGGTGGCGCTCGTCCACGGTGTTCCACAGACGTTGTCTCTCAAGACTATTTTGAGTGAGTTCGTCACGCATCGCATCGAGGTTGTCCGCCGCAGGACCCAGTTTGATCTTGATGCCGCTCTCGCGCGCGAGCATATTTTGCTCGGTCTTAAGAAGGCTCTCGACCATATCGATGAGATCATCACGTTGATCCGTGCGTCCAAGGATGTCGCCGAAGCAAAAGCCGGTCTCATCAAGAAGTTCAAGTTCAGCGATATTCAGGCACAGGCGATTCTCGATATGCGTCTCCAGAAGCTCGCTGGTCTCGAACGCAAGAAAGTCCTCGACGAGCTCAAGGAAGTTCAGGCACTCATCGAAGATCTCCGCGGCATTCTCGGTTCCGAGAAGCGCGTCCGTACCATCATCAAGGACGAATTGGCAGAAATTAAGGCCAAGTACGGCGATGAACGCCGTACCAAGGTCATCAAGCACGGCGTGAAGGAATTTAGGCCGGAAGATCTTATTCCTGATGCGGAGTCGGTGCTCGTTCTCACCAAGGGCGGCTATATCAAGCGCACTGATCCGTCCGAATACCGCAAACAGAAGCGCGGCGGCGTCGGCGTCGTCGACCTCGATACCAAGGAAGAGGACTTTATCTCGCATCTCATTTTTGCGACCACACACAACGACCTGTTGTTCTTTACCGACAAGGGTAAGGCGTACCAGATCAAGATGTTCGAGATCCCGGAAGGCAAGCGTGCCACCCGCGGTAAGTCGATCATGAACTTCCTGTCGCTTTCAGACGGCGAACGCGTCACCTCCATTTTGCCGATGCCCAAGAACAAGAAAGAAGCAGAGGGTCTTTCGCTCATGATGGTCACCAAGGGCGGTACCGGCAAGAAGACGAGTGCTGCGAATTTCAAAGACGTCCGCCGCAGCGGTCTCATTGCTATCACACTCGAACCGGGCGACGAGCTTATCTCAGCCTCGTTTGTTGAGAAGAAGGATACGATCGTCATCGCGACCCGCGAAGGCCAGTCGATCCGCTTTGAGGAGTCAGATGTCCGTGAGATGGGTCGCAATGCTGCGGGTGTCCGTGTTGTCAGGCTCGACGAGAAGTCCAAGGACGTTGTCATCTCAGCTGACGTTGTCGGCAAGGATGCAAAATCTCCGGCACTTCTCGTTATGGGCGCAAACGGTTACGGCAAGAAGACTGATTTGAGCGAGTACAAGATTCAGAATCGCGGCGGCTCAGGCATTCTCACCATGAATGTTACCGCAAAGACCGGTCCGCTCATGGCGGCTCGCGTTGTCGTCGAAGGCGATGAAGAGGTTGTGGCGATGTCCAAGAATTCTCAGGTCATTCGCACCGATCTCAAGGAAATCCCGACACTGTCTCGTGCGACACAGGGTGTCCGCATCATGAAGCTCCGCGAAGGAGATTCACTGGCAAGCCTGATCTGCTTGTAAGGCCCCGGCCTGAGAAGAAAAAATCAAATACAGGCCCACACTGGCCGGTTTGACCGTCTCAAACTGAGCAAATTTTGTTTTTTCACCTGGTTGCGTCAGTTGCGTCATTTTTCTCTATCCACATCAAACAAAACGCCACCGTGTCAATTCGTGATAAAATTTCAACATATGTTTTCAGACCCAGCCTCAAATCTGGCCAAACTGGGCCTCACCGATGGCATGAAAATTGCCGACATTGGCGCAGGTTCAGGTTTCTATTCGATTGAAGCGGCCCGTCGCGTGGGTTCAAGCGGCCGTGTGTTTGCCATAGACATTCAAAAAGACCTCCTGGATCGCTTGCGTAATGCAGCAGTGGCGCAGCACATCATGAATATCGAAGTGGTCTGGGCAAACGCCGAGAAAATAGGCGGTACCAAACTCCGCGAAGCTTCCATCGACCGCGCGATCGCCTCAAATATTTTGTTCCAGCTCGATAAGCCGGAGGATTTTGCACTTGAAATGAAGCGCATTCTCAAACCGGGAGGCAAGATCCTTATCGTGGACTGGAGTGAGGTTTCAACGGTAGGTCCGAAAAACCTCTTTCCGCAGATGAAGGCCGAAACGATGTTTGCCAAAAACGGCTTTGTGCTCGATCAGTCATTTGCCGCGGGCGATCATCATTACGGCCTTGTATTTACACGTACATGAAATCATCAAAATTTCAAATAATCGTTCTCGTTATCTTTGTCGGATTCATCATCGTGGGTGTGACGCTGTTTGCGACGTATAAAGGCAGCTCGCAGGAGCAGCAGCTTCCGCCGATCACGATCTGGGGAACGTTCCCCAAGGATAAGTTCGACGCATATGTCGGCAAGGTCAACGCAACCCAGAAAAATCCGTTCCAGATCACCTATGTCCAGAAATCACAGGCTGCATTTCTCGGGGATTTTGTAGCCGCCCTTGCTCGCGGCGCCGGTCCCGATGCGATACTGGTCCAGTCAGACATGTTGCTGCCGTCAGAGGACAAGCTCACCGTGATTCCGTACAGTACCTGGAACCAGCGCTCCTTTATCGATACATACATTGATGAGGCGCGTGTATACCTTTCGCCGCGAGGTATTCTGGGTATTCCGTTTTCTGTCGACCCGATGGTCATGTATTGGAACCGCGATACGTTCAACGCCGCCGGTGTGGCGCTCCCGCCAAAATACTGGAGCGATTTTACTGAACTCAACAAAAAGCTCACGACCAAAAATGAGGCGGGTACAATCACAACCTCGGCTATCGCACTCGGAGATTTTTCCAATGTGACCAACGCCCGTGAAATTCTCGGCACGCTGATGCTCCAGAGCGGCAATGAAGTCACCAAATTTGACCAGTATGGCGGGGTAATCAGCGCTCTTGCGCCATCAAGCGACAAGAGTCCGGTTCCGGCAGTGACCTACTTTACGCAGGCGGTTAATCCGACAAATCCGAAC
>DASVLR010000070.1:0-32109 GCA_036384775.1 Minisyncoccota bacterium | reverse complement strand
ATGAACACCTCGCTCGATGCGGAGGGTAATACTGTCCAATAATATGAAAAACTCTCTTTCAACGGCACGGATCGTTACTACGGCAGCAATCGCTGCGGTCGTCGTCTCGTGGACACTGCCTGCCGCCGCGGCAGGAACGACCACCAAGGCCGTCGGAGCCGCCGCGGCAAAGGCACCTTCGTTTTGCTCGACATTTGACGCCTCCTATAAGAAGGCCGATGCCCAGCTAAGCGCCCACATGAGCGCTCTCATGTCTCAGATGAAGGCACGAGATGCCAAACTGGTTACCAATCGCGGCGGCGCCGATGCCGCAATAGCAGAGAAGCGCACGACATGGACGGGCGAGCGTACCTCCGTATATGCAACGCTTGCGGCTAAGGCAACTACGGATGCCCAGAAGCAGGCAGTGACGGCATTTAAGGCTTCGATGGAGGCGGCGATCGCAGCGCGTGAGGCTTCCATCGACCGTACACGTTCAGTCTTCAGGACGGGCGTCGATCAGCTTCTCGTTAAGCATACTGCAGCGGTAAATACTGCACTCGGTACGTATCAGACAGCCCTCAAAAATGCAGCTTCGCAAGCAGAGGCGGCATGCAATGCCAAGCAGAAGTCAACAGATGTGCGCAATCAATACCGAGCGGCAGTGAAAGCGGCCCGTGCCGACCGCCAGGCTGCGGTAAGAACCATCAACAAAGTCGGCACCGATGTCCGAAAACTGGCAGAGACCCGCAATGCATCTATCCAGCTTGCATTGACCACGTTCCAGAACTCTCAGACTACCGCTCTTAACCTGCTTAAGATTGCGTTCGGTGAGAAGCCGGTACATGTTCCGACAGCGACAAGTACGTCTCCGACCGCCAGTTCCGTTCTGATCCCGAACGCGACTACCACCTCGCGCTAACAAATCATGCGGCTGCGGCATTTCCTGTATGGATGTTCAGTGGTAGCGGCAGGTGTCGTATTGGCTTTGTTTGCGGCACGACCGGTCCCTGCGGACCGGCTTGTCGTGCATCCGCAACAGGCCGCTGTGGCGGACATCCTGACAATTCCGACGTCGACGTTTACGTCGCATAAAGGCGTTATCACGGAAGCTTCGCCCGATCTGTTTGCCTATGCGCACGGGACCGCCATGGCCCACGGCAAGATCTTCATCGGCATGGCAGGCGTGCACGGCAATACTTACCCGACGAACACCATACTCGTCTTTGACGATCTCACTCATCTCGATCACGTCACGCGTCTTACGATCCCGGGCCGGGGAGATATACAGACCATGGTGTACGACGAAGCCACGGACATGATTTATTTCATGTTCTCAAAGAATCATCGCCTGGATCTCTACAGACTCGATCCGAATACGTATGCATATTCGGCCCTCATCAGCACATCGTCCGTCGACGTTGGCATGAAGCCCGCTATTACGACGGGTGGCGGCTACGTGTACGGTATCACGCAGACAGACCCTGCCACCGTATTCAAGGTTCGTATTGCAGACGGAGAGTTGAGCACACATACGACGGGACACATCAAAAACGGACATTCCGCGGCGATCGGCAAGAACGGTTCTCAGATCGAGTTGTACTTCGGCGGGGGAGAATCAAGTACTTTCGAAAAGGTCGACGCATCGACACTCGATTCTGTGGGGATAGTCAAGTTGCCAGGCTGTATCCTGACGAATGACATGCCGTATCAACAGACCGATGCGAACGGCGGATTTGTGTATATCGGCTGCGAAACAACGCCCGAAGGATATCGCATCCGTACCGCGGATCTGCACACCACACGGTTTCCGTTGCCGGGCCAGTCCTTCGGACTCTTTATCTTCGGGAACGATCTGTACAACGGTTCTTACGATGGCCATGTCGATGTTTTCCCAAACATGGATATCGGCAACCTGCATCGGTACTATCTTACAAACGGCATGAAATTTTCCCTCGCACCGGGTAATGAGCTCTATCTCAATCAGATGTTTTACGATCCGGCGACCGGCGGATTATATGTAACGGCGTGGTGGGGAGTAAAAAATCTGTTTAAAGTCTCGCTTGGTACCTAGTTCTATGCGTTTTCGAGCGCGGCGATGTCGAGTTTTTTCATGGTCATAAGTTTTGCCATGACGCGCTCAGCTTTGCCCGGCTCCGTGCTGGATGCGAGCGTGTTGAGATTTACCGGAACGATCTGCCATGAGAAACCGAATTTATCTTTGAGCCAGCCGCACTGACTCTCTGCACCGCCGTCCCGTATGAATGCATTCCAGAAATAGTCGATTTCTTCCTGGGTGTCGCAACTGACGACCAGGGAGAATGCCTCGGAGAATTTAAAAGCGGGCCCGCCGTTGATGGCGCTGAATTCCTGGCCGTCGAGCATGAAACCGACTGTCATAATCGAGCCCGCCGGGCGGCCGGATGCAGCCGAAGATGATTCGCTGTATCTGGCCATACTCACAATCTTTGAATCGCCGGCGGATCCCTTGGGAGCGTTTTTAAACGTATCCACGTAAAAATGTGCGGCTTGTTCCGCCTGAGAGTCGAACCAGAGGAATGGAGTGATTTTTTGCATATATGGGTATGTGAGTATGCATATAGTACGTTCCGGTCGGGCACAATGGCGCTGTGACTCTTCGATCAGATTTGATTTCTCGATCACACAGAAATGCCGGATTGTCAGCGCATCGGTCGCCGTAATAAAGCATTTTCTCTACCGTCAGCTTCGTATATATGGCCAGTATTCACCCCAAAGAGAAATTTCCAAAGCCCGGCAGGGATGAACATCCTCAACAGTATCCGGGCGTCGAGGCGAACATGCAGACACGCCCCGAATTTGGCGAAATAAGTTACAAGGGTAGCGGACGCCTTACGGGCAAAAATGCACTCGTGACCGGCGGAGATTCCGGTATCGGCCGTGCTGTCGCAGTGGCCTTTGCCAAGGAAGGAGCGGATGTGGCTATTGGCTATCTTCCTGAGGAAGAAGAAGATGCACGACGGACGCGTGCGATCATTGAAGCGACAGGACGCACCTGTTCATTGTTTCCGGGTGATCTGAGGAATTCTTCATATCGCGACAGTCTTATACCGCGCGTGTCAGAAATCTTCGGAGGATCACTTGATATTTTGGTGAACAATGCGGCAATACAGAGATACTTCAAAGACATACAGGATATCCGGGCCGCAGATTTCGAGGAGATCTATCTCGTGAATGTCGTAGCCGCTTTTGTACTTTCACAACAGGCAGTCAAAGTAATGAAGCCGGGTGCGTCAATCATTAACACTGTTTCCATCCAGGCATATGATCCGTCTTCGATTTTGCTACCGTATGCGTCCTCCAAGGGCGCGTTCGTGGCACTGACGAAGGGCCTCGCAGAGCAGTTGCTCGACAAAGGCATCCGCGTCAATGCCGTTGCGCCGGGCCCGATCTGGTCACCGCTCAACACTCATGGCTCGCCGGTTGAAAAAATGAAACAGTTCGGCGAGCAGTCTGCCTTTGGCAGACCGGGTCAGCCGGTGGAACTTTCGCCGGTCTATGTCCTGCTCGCATCCGATGAAGCCAGCTACATCACGGGCGAAATCTATGGTGTCACCGGAGGCGAGGGAATTGCCTAGTAATTCGTTATAACAAGGTATACTTAGTATTCTAATCCCATGAATAACAACACTCGTAATTTTCTGATCGTTTTGTGTCTTATCGCAATCTGTGTGATCGGCGGATATATCGTCACGCATCCGAGATCTTCGGGCGTCGTTACAACGACTACTACGACGACAACCGGACAGACCACTACAAACACGGACACCACGCCGGTTACACCGGTGCCGACATCGCCGAACTATGAACCATACAGCGCTACGCTTGTGGGTGAGTATCTCTGTCTGCCGCACACCAATACTGGCGGCCCGCAGACCCTCGAGTGTGCGCTTGGCATGAAGACCGGTGATGGCAAATACTTTGCACTCGATTTCAGCTCGATGTCCCAGGTGCAGGGTCAGCTCGCGACCGGCGATCGCTTCTCTGCGCACGGTACCGTCACGCCAGTACAGCGCCTCAGTACCAACCAATGGCAAAAATATCCGATCCTCGGCATCTTCACGGTGACGGATTCGTTCCGTAAGTTGTCCCCGACAACTCCGCCGCCGGGTACGCAGACGTCCGCAACGCTCCATGCTTCTATTGGTCAGTCAGTAACCGGCCTGTCAGTTACCGTGACTCCGCTTGAAGTCACCGATGATAGCCGATGTCCACAGGGTGTTGCATGTATCTGGGCCGGAACTGTCCATGTTCGTACCAAGGTCAAGAACGAAGTCGGTACCAGCGAAGTGACGTTTGAGCTCGGTAAGTCCATTACGCTCGGAGCAGAGAATATTGCGCTCACTGTAGTATCTCCGGCAAAGACCCAGGACTCTATTGCGACATCGACCTACGTCTTCACCTACGAAGTCACGAAGAAATAAGTCACTTTGACAGCCGACTTTCTGTCGTGTCTAATAAGGCTAGTTAGCCCACCAAACAGGCATTACTGCCTGTCACAACCCAATGTTAGTTCAACCCAGCTCCTCCCATGTCTGCTCCGTCCCTGTCCGCGTCTACCGATGAGGCTCCTATCGCGTTACTCGATTTCGACCAGTGGTTGAATGGCAATAACGCTGATCGGATGATCTTCGCCTACACTGTCCGCGCCGAATTCAAGCGCACCGGATTCTTCCGGCTCACCAATCACGGCATTCCCGAGCCGCAGTTCCTCCGCACCCGCGAACTGATGAAGAAATTCTTCGTGGATCTCCCGCTCGAGCACCGGATGCGATATCACTTCCCGGATCTCAAAGGCCAGCTCGGCTACACTCCGCTCGGTGTCGAAAAGGCCCTGGGCGCGAAAAAGCCTGACAATAAGCACTTCCTCATGTCCGGCGATTACAACGCCATGCCGGAGATTTCCGAAGTGCCCGGCCTCCGCGAGGCAAACAACGCGCTCTTCGAGGCATACAACAAGCTGTATGCCCAATTTATGGAAGTGGTCGCCATGTCGCTCGATCTTCCGTCTGACTACTTCGCCCAGAGCCTCGGTAATTCGTCGTTGCGGCTCATTCATTATCCGCTGCACGACAATGCGATCGAGCCGGATGATGAAGCCAGTCTTTCTGTTGACCGCGGCGGCGACGTGCTCGGCAAATGCAATGAGCCTCACACCGATATCGATTGGCTCACACTGCTGCATTCTGCGCAGCCGGGACTCCAGCTTCGGTACGGTAACCGCTGGTTGCCGATTCCATGCTCGTTCGATTCGTTGGTCGTCAATGTCGGCGATATGCTCGAACACCTCACGGCCGGCACCTACGTATCAGGTGCTCACCGTGTTGTCTGTCCGCCGGGCAACCACCGCTTCTCGATGCCGTTCTTCGGACACACGCACCCGCAGACCTCGATCGTGCCGCTCTCGCAGTTCCGGCCGTCCTGTGGAAAAAAGTTTCCTCACGCGACGGAAGGCGAATATCTCGAGAAACGCCTCGCCGAGATCGGTTTCCGCGCCGGCGAAGGGAAGAACTGACTCATCGGTTTATTCGTGACCCGATACACAAATCCTCTTCCAAGCGTGGCCGCTCGGAAGAGGATTTTTTGTACTGACTGTACGCGTGACTATTTCTGGAGATACTTGGTTGCAACACTCAATGCAAACGACGTCAGGATGATGACGACTGATGTGAAGAGGGTACGTGCCAGAATCATGCCCATGAGATCATCGTGGCTCGAGGGTCCGCCGGTAAAGATAATAGCGAGACCGACAATGCCGAACACAACTGATGCGATCATAAACACGCGTGTGGCAATTTTCTGTGTATTCATAGGCGCATTATAAAACAATAAAGATTTATTGCAAATCGATATGCGCTCGTGTATACTATTCTCCATCAAATAAGCAGTATTTTTCATGAACAAAACATCAACCTTGTTCCTCCGCTGTGTGGTGTATGTGCTTGGCCTCGCTGCACTCGCATTCTGTGTGTTCGCGATTCCGTCTGTATGGGCAGAAGCAGGTCCATACAAGCCGATTCTTATCGGCATGTGTGTCTCGATCATCCCGTTTTTCTATGCGCTGTATCAGACACTCAAGCTGCTCGGTGTCATTGATGCCAACACGGCATTCTCCGATGTGTCAGTGAAAGGTCTCAAGCATATCCGTTACTCGGCGATCGTCATCAGCCTCATGTATGTACTTGGCATGCCGTACATATACCACGCGGCAGATCTCGACGATGCTCCGGGTGTGATTGTGATCGGTCTCGTCATCATTCTTGCGTCGATCGTCATCGCAGTCTTTGCCGTGGTGCTTCAGAAACTGCTCTCGCAGGCGCTCGATATCAAACAGGAAAACGACCTCATGGTCTAACTATCATGCCTATCATCATCAACATAGACGTGATGCTCGCAAAGAGGAAAATGAGCGTTACGCAGCTTGCCGAAGAAGTCGGCATCACCATGGCCAATATGTCCATTCTCAAAAATGGCAAAGCCAAGGCCATCCGTCTCTCAACATTGCAGGGAATTTGTAGGGCACTTGAATGCCAGCCGGGAGATATTTTGGAGTATACGAAGTAGACCTGTGCTACTATGACCTCATGAAGAAAATATATATCATTTTTGTCCTCATCGTTGTTGTTGTGGCTTTCCTTGGTGTGTACTCAAAGCATATGACGCCGGCTGGTCAGCAGGGTCAGGGTAAGCTTGTCACCGGCACAGACAAAGAGACATTCTCGGGCACTATCACTGCTGTTGATACCAGCTGTTTTGTTGATGCTACGTGCAGCGTTACTGTCGATGGCAAGAAGGTTATTCTTGAGCAGGGACGCATGCTCGCGACGACCACTCCTGAAGTTGGCAGGCTTATCGGCGTTGATTCTATCGGTGATCTCGAGAAGCACATCGGTGATCATGCCAATGTGTACGCAACCACCACTCCGACTGGCGACTATACCATCTACGGTAGTGCCAAATACTACGTCGAGGTTTTGAAACTCTAGGCTTTACGGCGTGGCGAGAATGCGCGGTGGGTTATCGCGTGCCGAACATCTGGAAGAATCGTATCGGATCAATAGAAATGCCATTGATCCTGATCGTAAGGTGCAGATGGGCTCCTTCTGAGTAGCCGGTTTCGCCGCTGTGTCCGATCAGCTGACCCTTTTGGATGTATTGACCTGCACTGACGTTCATATCGGTCAGGTGCATATACATTGAGAGAAGGCCAAGACCGTGATCGACGATGATACTGTTGCCGTAGACGGTGTATGGTCGGGCATCGCGCACAATGCCATCAGCGATGGCGTACACGGGCGTACCCGGAATCGCATGAAAGTCTGCGCCCTTGTGTGTGATGACTGCAGCACCGCTGTCACGATTGTATCCGTATCCATTAGTGATGGTGAGCGGATTTTCTGTTGTTGAAGCCAAAGGGAATGCAAACAAGTCACTATCTTCCGCACTGAAAAAGAGTTTGCGGGTGTCGCTGCGAATGGCGGCGAGCTGGTCGTTTTCCAGCTGGAGGATGTTTACGATACGGTTCTGATTTTCGACACTGTTGCCGCCAAGTTGTGTCGGGATCGCCATGTACTCGCGGGGATATGTGCGCGGCTGAATGACGAAGGATGCGGTAGCACGTGTGCCGTCGGCAAAATTTACGATAACGGTAGTGGTGCCGATTTTTTGCCGCAGGTCGACTCCGTAGAGTGCGACAGGCGTGAAATCGTGTGTAAAGAAATGCAGCTTGGTCGAACCGATGGCGCCGTCCGAAATATCAGCCGTCGTTGCTCCGTTCACGTGTACCATAATCGGATCACCCTGAAGTACTGTTGCAGGTGTGACCGTGACCGTCGCCGCATGACCGATGAACGGCGTGAAGGCGAGGATGCTGGCCGCGAAGATGATGATCGACAGATGGCGCATGAGTGATTGTTCTATACGATGTAGTATAGCGTATCTTACTGCGCCGATACGTCTATATGTAAGAATTTCCATTCTGGAAATTTTCCAGCTCTGCAGTGGTAACAAAGAAATCGCCGGCTCGTTTTAAAACATGTCGTACGGCGGTCGAATATTACAAGCCCATTAATATTCAAAAACACCATGGCACAGAATAATCAGAACAACTCTGGCAGCAATCGCGGTTTTGCAGCAATGGATCCTGAGAAGCAGCGTGAGATCGCAAGCCAGGGCGGCAAGGCTGCTCACGAGAGCGGCAATGCCCACGAGTTTGATTCAAGGGAGGCCAAGATAGCCGGCCAGAAGGGCGGCAAGGCGTCTCACCAGAACAGCAACTCGAATGATTCCTCCAACAATGATTCGTCCAACAGAGACATGAATGGCGGAAACAATGCGGGTAATAACGGTGAGGAGCGCTAACCGGCGCTTGCGCATTTCTAAAAAAACTGTGTTTTTCCTCCCATGGTGGGAGGTTTTTTATTGTTCAGCTTGATTCGCCCTCGGGACGCGCGATACAATGCTGTCTCATTCATTACAAATGTCTACATCTTCACCATTGTCTCGCAAGAATGATCGCTCTGTCCGCTCAATTACCCGCACGCAGCTCGAGTCTGAATCAATAGTCTCGCCGATCGCTCCGCTCCAGACGCCGGTCCGCCCGGATCGCCTCGTCGAGTGGTTCGGCGGCGTGAATTACGGCGCACTTGAACGTACGCTTACCGGTATCAAATCGATGATGAATTCGAGTGCAGACGAGATTACACTGCTCGTCAGCTCGTTCGGTGGCGCAACCGGCGTCGCCATGACTTTTTACGATGCTATCACCGGCTGGCTCAATCCGAATCTTGTTACCATCGGTTCTGGCGACGTGGACTCATCAGGTGTCATCGTCTTTCTCGCCGGTCGCCGCCGGTATCTCACCAGGAATACAACCCTGTTGCTGCACCTTGCCGGTCGTACGCTTGAAAAGGACGTGCGCCATTCATCGGCTGATCTCGAATCAATGGTGAAGGAGGATAAACTCAAGGACGAGCAGTATGCGCGCGTCGTCGCGGAGGCCTGTGGCGGTACTATTACCGCAGAGTACGTGCTTGATCTCATGAAGAAAAACACGCTTCTGACCGCCGAAGAAGCCGTCGCCATGGGCATGGCACACGGAATTGTGTAGGCCTATGCTGTTGGTACGATTTCCGTACGCTCCCAATCTACAGGGACGAGTGCACGGAGATCTTTGTGTTCGACATCAATGTCGAAAATCATATCGCTGAGCTTCCATGAGCGCGTAATGCCGTGTGCTTCGAATCGCTTCTGTAACTCGGCCATCATCGCTTCGGCTTTTTTGTGCATCAGTTCGACATCGTTGTTCGTGAACCCTTGTTTGAGAAGAGTCTTGCGGTAGCTCCAGCGCAAGCCGGGCACGCGCTCCATAACAATGAGATGTGCGCCATTTTCGGAGGCTTTGGCGATTGGTTTCGCGCCCGGTAGGCCTTTGCTCTGGACGTATTCCATAATGCCGTACTCGTAAAACGGATCATTGGCCCTAGCAACTTTGCCCTTGGATATATTTACTCGCTTGCCGACAGTGTGGAGTTCGCGTCCTTCCGTGTTAGTCCAAACAGGCAGGTCTTTTACTGCGGTCGGATCCTCTCGAACGGTGCCGTTCTCATCGTAGAGGATTTCTCCTTGTTTGATGTTGGTTCCGTGCGATTCGAAATAGGTAAGGGGACTCGACTTGAATTCCTCCGGAACGAACGACTCGTACGCTGCCTCGATCTCGACATGTGGTCCAGATGATTCTTGTGATTCATGTCCGGGAAACATTTCTGTCATATCAGTAGTATAGCAATTTAGGCTTTATCCGTTCTTGGCCACTAACTTCTGCATAAACTTGAAGAACTTCTTTGAGTCGGTACGATCCTTCATGTTGTAGCGGAGCTCGCATTCCTTGAGGTGAAGGGGAAATGTCCTGCGTGAGAGGCCGCGATAGCGGGCGAGGTGTTGCTTGGCGAAGCCCCAGAAGGCATCGATATTACCGGTATGAGCTCCGTTGAGAGCTACCGGTCCCTTTGAGTGATTCACCGTGAAATGGGTATAGCCTTCCTTCTTGAGCGATTCGAACGCGAGCCACATATCGGTGTATACCGTTGAACCAGGCTCGACCACCATGTGAATGATCGGAATCAGCGTCTTTCGCTCCGCGTTCGGCACGATCTGCGTGTAGACCTCGCCGCCGCGCTGCATGATGCCGAAGACCAGCAGTTTGTGGCCTGTTTTTGGTTTTGATTTTCTGGTGATCTTTTCTCCGCGTCGTACGCCTTTGCCGAATTGAGCCTGGTCCATTTCGATCTCACCGCTGAATCGGGGAGCACGTCGTGCATAGTCGGCTATCTTCTCGCGAAAATGCGTGTAGTAGAGATTGGCGGTATTGCGGCTTGTACCGGCAAACTCGGCCGCATTTACGGCAGTCATATCGAAAACGGCAAATGCCTTGAGGAGCAGGTTCACTTTCTTCGTTGGGATTCGTGATGAGCGCTGAAGCATGGATGGGTAACTGCGAAGCTGATAGAGGTATTGTAATAAGGTTGTCTCATAACGTCAATAAGGTTGTCTCTAGGAGTTGATGGTCATGACAAGCTTAAGACACTTGCAGCAGCAAAAAACCGCCCTCTGGTGACGGCGGTCTTCGTTGCTTCTGAGCCCTTATGCGTCCGGGATATTCGGCTCGACGAGTTTGATCAGCTTTTCCAGCGACTCCTGCCAGCCGAGATAACACATACTCGCGGGAATCATTTCTGGGATATTTTCCTGAATGATCGTCAGCTCCGTACCGCCGGGGACTGCTTTGAGGGTGACCATGGTATTCATAGTGCCCGGCAAATTCGGATCATCAAATGTGTCCGAATACTGTATATATTCGTTCGGAGTTATCTTTGTGAACGTACCACCGAATGATTGTCTGCTGCCAGTCGTAAAATTGGTGAATGCCATCTTGTAGCCACTACCTTCCCGGAATGCGTGTTCCTGAACAGTGCACACAAAACCGTAGGGAGGAAGCCAGGATGCCTTGGCGTCCGCGTCAGCGAAGGCGCGGAAGACTTTTTCAGGTGTCGTTTTAATAACACGATGCAGTTTGATGCTGTTGTTGTTTGGCATGGGTGTATGGTTAGTATGATAGTACTACTCGATCGTATTCCAAAATGGGTGCATTACTATTTCACCAAGCGCAAGTAAAAGGAGAGATTTTGACGGATCAAAGAGAGCAGCAAACCGTGTCGGTGATTCCGCAAAGGCTTCTGAGAGAGGCGGCCGGGCGGGCTCGAGGCCGCCTCCTGTACATGCACCACCCAATTCGGAAGAAGGATTTGCGCAACTCATGCCGCAGAAATTCGCATCGCACTGACAGTATGCAGCACCATCAATCGGGATGCAGGTGGAGCCGTTTACACATGTGTTGTAAAAGTCAGAGCACTGATCGCATGTCGTACCGGTGGTTG
The DNA here is from genome assembly GCA_036384775.1 of Minisyncoccota bacterium. Lineage (GTDB taxonomy): Bacteria > Patescibacteriota > Minisyncoccia > Phycocordibacterales > PALSA-1337 > C7867-002. The sequence continues at coordinate 20,656 of DASVLR010000070.1, read as the reverse complement.
AGGCGTCACAGGCACAGCTGAAGCCGTAATCCGGCTGGTTCGAACATACGCCGGTATTGCATACGCCCGCATGGTCGTCGCAGTAACCGCTCAGAACTGTGAGGGTCATGGTCGTTGAGGCGCTTGTATAGTTGCCCTGAGCTGCCTGGGTGGCGGTGATTATTGCAGATCCTGCAAATCCGCTGAGCGTGACAGTGTGGTCGACCACGGATGCGACGATACCGGTTATACTATAGGTAAAAGGACCGGAGCTACTCGATGTCGGATCGGTGAGCGTAAACGACGTGTCTCCGGCGTGTTTCGTAACATCGGACAATGAGCCGATCGTCGGTGCGATAGCGTTCACCGTAATGAGCGTTGAGGTACTGATTGCAAAATAGTTTGTCGTTGTGGCCTGTGTCGCTGTGATAGTTGTCGTTCCCGCACCAACGATCGTTACGTTCGATCCGCTCGCTGTCGCAATTGTCGTACTTGCGCTGGTAAATGTGAACGCACCCGGACTGTTTGATGATGGAGCAGGCGTGAAGGCGGCATCCCCGAAGTTTTTGGTGATGGATGCAAAGGTGATGGTAGGTAGGATGCGGTTCACAACAAGAATTGCGGATGTGCTGGATGCCGTGTAGTCCGTCGTAGTTGCCACTGATGCAGTCACTGTTGTTGTTCCGGCACCAATGATGGTCACTGTCGTGCCTGATATAGTAGCGACTGATGCATCAGTACTCGTGTATGAGACAGTTCCGCCGCTGTTCGTAGTTGCTGCCAGGGTGAAGGTAGGGTCGCCGAAATTTTTCGTAATTGAACCGAGTGAAATTGTCGGAACGGTCAATTCATGATCACTGTCCCGGCTGCTATTGTCGTTGTTTTGTTCCGTCTGTTGAGATGTCCCCGGCGGAGGCAGCGTTATGTAGCCCAATCCTCCCGATCCGATTCCGTAGCTATATGAGGTGCGTGCAGGCAGGGCTGCTGCTATTTGGCTTGATTGAAGGAGGATTGATGCTGCGGCCTTCGGACGTGCTGATGTATTCATGCGCGTCGGCTGCGAGATTTTTGAGGACATTGTTGTGGTCGGCTGAGTTACGGCCGGCTGAGACGTACGTGTCGATGCCCTTACGACAACCGGTACTGCTTCAGGAGGATGTGCGGGCGTGTGCCCGAAACCGAACCAACCAAAAAATGCCGCAGACATGCTGAGCAATATCGCGACAGTTTTTGTCCAGAGCGCGCCCATGGGAGGTGAATGAATATATAGTATCATGAGTCACTCGTTGAACGGAGCTCGTTTATGAAATTATGCATCTCTGTTATTCTGTATACATGAAATATGCACTCATTGTTATCGGTCTCGTTGTGGTATGGAGTTTGTGGGGTTTCTTTTCTTCCCGAGTCGAGCAGGCCCAGTATTCGATAGTGAAAAAGACGGGCGATTACGAGATCCGAAATTACGCTGCACATATTGAAGCGCAGACGACCGTTACGGGCGAGTACGATACCGCTCTCAAGGAGGGTTTCAGAATCATCGCAGGGTATATATTCGGAGGGAATGTTCAAAAGCAAGGCATAGCCATGACGGCTCCCGTTGTTGAACGACAAGGCGATACTGTTCAGTCACAGAAAATTGCCATGACAGCACCGGTAAGAGTCAGCGATCAAAAGGATGTGTACACCGTATCGTTTGTCATGCCCAGCGCGTATACACTCGAATCACTTCCGACCCCTACGGACAATCGTGTGAAGCTTGTTTCGGTATCGCCGCAAAAGCTTGCTGTGCTGAGGTTCTCCTGGTACAGAACGTCTGCACGCGTACTCCGGATGCAGAACAAACTTATGAATGACCTGGCGCGCGACGGAGTTAAGACTATCGGACGTCCGTCATATGCCGGTTACAATGCGCCGTGGACTCCGCCGTGGCTGCTCAGGAATGAGGTGGCAGTTCAGGTTGAGTAGTCACACTGCCAAGTCACACTGCCAGTAATTTCCTTTTGTCCAATTCCACGCGCTCGTCTTTTATTATAAAACCGTTTCCATCTCTCACGGCCATATTTATCCAGAGGTGAGTAATGTGCGCGGACCATAGTTTTCGAACACTTCCTGCAGTATAGAAATCCGCAGAAATCTTTTCTGAACCTTCCTTTGCGCGTGAAGCGTTAACGATAGCAAGCCCGGCTTCTAATTCTTTTCCAGCAAGTGTGTGGCCGTCTTCGCATTTCATATACACGCCACCGAATTCTATCCGATCGAATAAAACGCCAAATACCTGACCTGTTCGTAAGATATTTTGTGAGTGTGCCGCTTCAGCATTTGAGCTCCAGTAGATACGCTCAAGTTTTTCATCATAGTAAAACCTGACAGGACTGTTGTGGGGTGAGCCGTCCGCATTCGTAGTGGCAAGGGATATGTGCTTCGATGTGGTAATTAATTCTTTTGCTCTGATGATTTTCGATTCAGGAATATTCATAACCACAGTATACCAATGTTCGAAACCTGCTGAGGGTGCAAACTCATGCTCGCGCTGGCTTACGATTTACGAACGATAGATTGGACAAAAGAATACCCGTATCCAACTTTGGCGTTAAAGGATATGCAGCTACTTTGCAGTTAATTTTGGGCTAGTCAGCCAAACAAGCGGCCATATTCTTTTGGAAGCTTGAAATATCTTGGTTGGTTACCTCAAGGTCGTCTACAGGGTAGTGTCTAGCCTTTTCAAGATTTACAGCAACATCAAAGCACCTCTTTATTTTTACCTTCTCTTTATAGGGTGCTCCAAAGGCTATATAAGCCAAAAGTAAAATAGCCACTAAATGCAAAACAAAATTAATCTTGTCTGTTTTCATATTATTTTTTTAATTCACTAATTTTTTTATAAAAATCGGTCTCTGAATTGGAAAGAGATTGAGAGGGAAATGCAGTTTCTTACGCTGGCAATGCCCAAATTGGCTCTTACGCAGAGTTAATGTCGTTGAGCTCGTCTTTTTTGTTTTCCCACGGGAAAATCGTAATTTTGGGCCTGATAGAGAGTTTCTTCTTTTCCTCATCGGTTGCCACAAACTTCTCGTCGGTCAGAGTTCCGTAGAAAACGTCTTCGATCCCGTCGAGCTTTTCGAAACCGCCATACACTTTGCATAGAGTGGCTAGGTACACTTTAGCTTTCGGGTACTTGGCCTTGATCGCCTTTGCCGCTTCTTTTGCGATGGAGCCTGTCCCGGTATTTCCTTCGGCAAGAATGACATTCATATCTTCTGGAACGTCTACCAATATGTCCGGAACAGACGTGATCTGCGTGATCTTGGTCGGATTGTAGGAATACTTGAATTGTAGTGGCAGAAGGGGAACGATACCCATCTTGATAGCCAGCACACTTCCCACAATTCCGCCGGTTCTGTGCAGTTGAGCAATAACATCAGGCTTTTTATTACCAAAGTGAGAATTGATTTTCTTAATCAAAACGCCGATGAGCTCATCAAATTCAGCCCAGCTCATGGAATTTGTGTCTTCTTCAGTATAGTGGGTCACGAAAAGATTATAGCAGAACCTATGCTATTCTTATCATTACCATGAGCACGTCATTCGAACTTGCAAAACCGTATTTAGGACAGGTAGTTACGGTGAAAATGGACAGACCACTAGGTTCCAAGCATCCCAAACACGGCTTTGTGTATGAGGCAAATTACGGCTTTATAGAGGGAACAAAATCAGCCGACGGCGCAGAGTTGGACGCCTACTTTTTGGGTACAGACCAACCTCTGAATGAAGCGAGTGGTGAGTGTGTAGCCATCATCCACAGGCTTAATGACGACGATGACAAACTTATTGTTGTTCCAGCAGGCACAACCATGTCAGACGAGCAGATCTTGAAAGCTACCCACTTTCAAGAGAAATATTTCAAATCCGAAATTATACGATGAAGGAATAGGATTTTTGCAAATTCATTTTTTAAGCAAACAATCTTTGTAACGACAGTTGTGAAAGAACGAAATGCCTTTTTCGTGTTTTACTTTACCCAGATATGCAAGACACCAAAGATAAGCAGTCTCGTTTGAATATCGAACTCGAAGAGCACACAAAAGCAGACCATGACTACAAAATTCAGATTTCTACTGTGTTTAATCTGGCCCGTAACATACGCCAGATATTCACGAGTTCTGAACCGCTCGAAAAGCGCGCTTTTTTGAACCACCTACTTCGGAACCCATCCGTAGACGGCAAAAAACTAGAGTTTACCCTGCGAAAACCCTTCAATCCGCTTCTTGATTTGTCGGACTGTCAAACTGGGCTTGCGCTGGCTTACGAATTACGAACCATACAAATAGAAAACCCACCACACGACTATAGGTAGATTTCCTATGCCGTGACGGCGGGTTCAGGGAGAGACCGATTAGGTCTTGAGATATTCGAGAACAGCTTGATGGAAGTCTCGACCGTTGGGGAACTCGCACATTGTCCAGCCGTTTTCTTTTTTGAGATAACGGAGGGCTTTGTGGAGCTCGGTAGGACTGATCGTGACCGCTACCTCGGTTTCGTCGTCGTAGTTATGTCCCATCACCATCCAGTAATTGTCTCCGAGTCGAGCGGTGACTTTGTGGAGTTGATGGACGCAATGCTTCTCCGTAGAGAACCAAACGACGATGGGGCGCCTCTGCACTTCTGTAAGCGCATCGGCGTAGTTTTTGCCTTGGATAAGAGTTGTCCAAGGTAGTTCAGTTTGTGGAACATGCATGGTAAAAGAGCGCGCTAGTATGATAGCACCTTTTTATTAAATTGTCAATATTGGCTCGCGTTGGCTTACGATTTACGAACTCTGAGTTAATAAAAACACCGCCCAGTTTTGCCGGGCGGCGTGAGTGAAATCAATACGTGTTTTATTCGGGAAGCCCCAGGTCCTTCGGATCGATTGGGAAGACTATGGTTTCAAGACCTACCGAATCGGACAGGGCGGGCGTGCCGACATTGTCGGGGTTAGCCGGACACTGCACGATGCGCGCTACAGCCCCAGGAGAGGCGGCGACCGGATCGAAGAGCTTTTGATAGATCGTGCATCGGTTAAGGAATGAGTAATCCCATTTGCCGGTCACGAAGTAAGATCCGGGCGCAAGCCCCTTGACCTTCACGGACTGCCAGTCGGGGCTCAGGCTGTCGATCACCTCGATCTTCATCCGGGTAGTTACGCGCTTCATGAGTCGCACGGTGAGCTCGTCGATGAAATGCGAGATCGGCGTCCGGTCGAAGTCGAACATCGTATAGAGTTTGGTCTCCTTGAGGTGCCGATTGATCTTGCCGGTGACCTCCTGTGCCCAGATGATCTGGCTCACGGTAGCCTGGGAACGGAAGACCTCAGTGAGAATTTCCGAGAACGCTTGAGCAGTTGTGCGTCCCCAGAAATCGTGAAGTCGATCTTCTGCCCGCTTCATGGTCTCCTCGTCGACCATTGCTGTCGAAAGGAGCTCAATGAAGATGTCCGAAGTGTCCGACAAATCCATGATCGCCATCGCGGCTGTGAGGTTGAACTCGAGCGCACGGTGGCCGGTAATAGCCGTCGGTAGGGCGTGCAGGAAAGCTAAACGGCTTTCTTTGCTCTTCATGCTCGAAAGCGTTGCACGGACAGTGATCTTCATGAAATCGATCGGGGACCTGCAGGGCAGGCCCTTGACCTTCTCCCGCCAGTCGACGGGGGTGCAAATGTTCCCGAGATAACGGATCATCTCAGGGATCTTCTGGTCGTCGTCCTTGACCAGGATCGTCATGATCTCGACAAGCACACCGTCACGGTGCGGGTCGGTAAGGGGCGACAGATGAGACAGTGTCGCTCCGAAGTTCTGGCAGTTTCCAAGTGGCGTTTGCCACTGAGTATTATCATGGTTCATTTTTCCCTCGCAGGTAAGAGATTCCTCGCGGAATCAATTGTGAGATTCTTGGTTTTTCGCAAAACAAGGCGAATCTCGGGAGACCTTATTTCCGAGTTTTAAATTACAACAAATATTAAATTGTGTCAAACTTGCTCCGGCTCCTGGATTCGCCCTCGTCGGAGCTCGGCCAGCCTCGCTCCTCCTGGGCACCGGCTCACGGCCTCGTCCTGCTGGACTCGGCATCGTTCGCCGTTCTCATCCAGACGCGAGTCCGTATGGACTCGCTGAGCCTCCACAGTGAGATAAAAAGAAAGGGCACCTTTGCAGGCACCCCTTCTTTTTATCTCATGCTCCGGCTCCTGGATTCGAACCAGGGACCAACTCGTTACATTTATCCTAAAATTACTTAAAGGGATGGACTATATCATCATCCTCGTTGGTGAGGATGCGAGGCGTTTCCAGTTCTTGCGAACCGTACTCCACTAGGGATAGTCTCTGAACCTTCCTGTCTGTTGACAGGCTTGGCTGCTGATTGCCCACGCTATTACTGCGTTAGGGTTTCCAGCAATTAACCTCGTTTTCGACCTATATTACTACAGGAAGCTGCGTAATCACACACAGCGAGCTGCTCTACCGCTGAGCTAAGCCGGAATGAATTTTCGAACGTACTCCGCCAACATGGCGGCTGTCCCGCCGTACGGGGACGTGACAAAATGTACCATATGAACCAGACGAAATCAAAACCGTTCCCGGGGCTCGTCCTGACGGCTATCGCACTATGCACCGTGGCGATGCTCCTAAGCGTAGTTTTTGTATGGCCTCGCCGAATTCCACCGACTATGAACCTCAGCAGTCCAGCATTTAAAAATAACGGCACGATTCCGACAAAATACACCTGCGATGGCGGCGATATAATTCCGCCATTGCAGTTTTCTGATATTTCTGATGAAGCAAAGACGCTGACGCTTGTTATGGAAGATCCGGACGCTCCGTCGGGCATATTCGATCATTGGGTCGTCTTCAATATGCCATTGTCCGTGACCGGCATCGAAGAAGGCGTAGAGCCGCAGGGAATTCGCGGCAACAATTCCACCGGAAAGGTGGGTTACAAGGGCCCGTGTCCGCCATCGGGAGTGCATCACTACATATTCACACTCTATGCACTGGATACGGAGCTCCCGCTTCTGGAAGGAGCCTCAAAAAAGGATATACTAGAAGCAATGGCCAGTCATATCGTCGACCGGGCAAAGTGGGTCGGCCTGTATGGCAAGTCCAGATAGCGACGGTTATTAGCGTAATTATATTTCCATATGAACATACGCATTAAGACGACCAATATCACACTGACCGAGTCGCTCAGTGATTATACAAATCGCTGTCTCGCCAAGCTGACAAAGATTGTCGGCGGAGATCCGGCAATTTTGTGCGATGTAGAACTCGCGCGTACGACACAGCATCATCAGAAGGGAGATATCTTCAGGGCGGAAATTCATATTGTTGGTCACGGCATCGATGAATACGCCGCTTCCGAGCACGAAGATATTAACGTCGCAGTTACGGATGTTCGTGATGAAATGATCCGTAAATTGCATTCTGGCAAGGCAAAACGCATCTCATATGTTCGTCGTTCCGGAGCCCGCATGAAAGCGATGGTCAAAGGCATCTTGCCCTGGGGAGAAGAAGGCTGGTATCGCCGTCGCAAATAACTTACAATGAAAATCTAGCAGATTTCATTCATATGTATATGTCAGGCAGTTTTTCGCTCTCGTCTGTCAGCGATCTCAAGAATCCGGTCAATCAATGGCTGTGCATCGCCTTCGTTGCCCTCCTGGCGTTCTGGGTAGTCCTCTACTATTTTGTTAACAAGACGGAGGCGTTTGCGAATAGCCTTGGAGATAGTCCTTCCACTGCATACGCCGCGAGCCTTCAGGAACAACTTCAGAAATAACGAGCCTGCCATCCTTGGCAGTGCCATCGAACGAGGCGCCGGTGATCTTTACACGGATCTGCTGGCCCTTTTTCGTATAGCCCATGAAATATGCAATTGGCCATTCATGATATGCCTGAATTTTGCGGAAATTGGTATAGCCGAGCTCGCCACGGAATGCTTCATCAGTTGAAAGGTCGATGAGAGCGTCCTCCTTGGTTATTTTGCGTGTATAGGTCGCGGCCGCATGGTCCTGTTCTTTCTCAGAAATTTTTCCAGCGACCCAGTCGGGCATGATCGCAGCAAGGACCCTGCCGCCTTCGCGAGCCATCCGTTCCTCAAAGACTTCATAGGTCGGCCATTCAGTAATAGTGACGGGCCTTTGGGCGATGATGGGACCGTGGTCCATCTGTTCGTCGAGACGTATGATGGTCACTCCGGTGTTTTTCGTGTCATCCAGAATACTCTGCGGGAGGGGAGCTGCGCCACGATATTTTGGCAGGAGAGACGGGTGGACGTTGAGCGTCTTATGCTTCGGTGCAAACACGAGTGCCTTCGGCAGAATCTTGCCGTATGAAGCGACGATGAACAGCTCGGGCATCTCCGGTGCGCCGTTTTCGCCGTTCATGGCGAGAATCTTGGTCTGATCATCGATGACGGTGAGACCGTGCTCAAGCGCCCACGTCTTCATGATGTTCGGGGTGAGTGTGAGACCGCGACCTTGCGGCTTGTCGGGAGTGGTGACGACGACGCTTGGTTTGAAACCGGCCGCAAGGAGCTCGTCGAGGACGTAGACGGAGACTTTCGAGCTGCCGAAGTAGGCGTAATTGATCATTTCTGCATGTCAGCGATCTCTTCAGCGGACATTTCCCATAGTTCACGTGCGCGATCGATAAAGAGAATGCCATCGAGATGATCGCACTCATGCTGGAAGATCTGCGCGAGGAGGCCGGAAGCACCGCGCTCTACTTTTTCACCCTTCTCGTTGTAACCGACGAGAGTGACGCGGGTCGAACGACGGACTTTGCCGTAGAGCCAGCGGACTGAAAGGCAGCCTTCCTCGACTTCGCGCTTGTCGCGAGATTTTTTGGTGAGAACCGGATTGATGAAGATCATATCCGAGCCGTCGCCCTTGTAGGTCTTGTCAGCTTGCTGAAGGAGGCCGGTATTCACGACGAAAATGCGATACGGTTCGCCGACTTGCGGGGCAGCGATGGCGATACCATCGCGAATTGGGTCGAGAACTTTTTTCATGTGTGCAATAACTGCCTGAATCTTCGGAGAGGTGATTTCAGCAACAGGAATTTCCTGGGCTTCGGCCCTGAGAATAGGATCGCCATTCTGGACGATTTCGGCCTCGTGGCGCGGCTTATCTTCGCGTGTTGAGGCTACGGTAGAGATTTTTGCCATGACCAGACTCTATCACAAAAGAGACTCCGGGTTAATTTTGATTGAAACCTCAGGTGGCATTGTACGTAATTTGTGGGAAAGTTCACTGCCGAGCCATTCTTTGCCCTGTATCTTAATGAGCCCGTGGATGAGGGAGGTGCCTTTGTCCGTTGTGGTGAATGCGGGGAAGACCTCGAGCTCGTTTGGCTGGAAATGTGCCTGCAGTTCGCCCATCTGTCGCGCGATCTGCTCCTTTTTGCCTTCGAGAGTGACTTTTACGAGCAGTGAGAACGGCGGATAATCGAACTTGCGGCGCTCGCTCACGACAGCGCGATAAAAGTCGCTGAGATTTCCCTTAAGACCGTATTCAAATACTTTTTCGCCCGGGCGGCGTGTTTGCACAAGAATAGAACGCGACGCTGCAGCGCGCAGACGAAGCAGGGTATACATGAGACGCTCTTCGATGCGGAAATCCGGCAGGGCAAACAATGAGTCGAGCGTTGCAACCGCAACGTGATCGACGCTGTTACTGCCGCCGATGTGATGCAAAGCTGTTTCGGTACCGATGAGAACGGACCCCGGCTTTTCGCGCCAGCGGCCGATGGCATCAGTAATCTGCTTTTCGGTCGTGGTTGTATCCGCGTCCACCTGGAAGACCTCGAGCTCGGGAAAAATTTTCTTGATCTCCTGCTTCACACGTTCGGTACCGATACCGAGCGGAGAAAGGCGATGACCTCCGCAGTTCGCACATATGGTGTCTGCCGTTTTGCGTTCGCCGCAGGCATGGCACATGAAGAAATTGCGGCCGGTCTGTTTGGAGGCATGCAACACGAGGGGGGTGCCACAGCGATCGCAGGACACAATGTTCTCGCAGTCATCACAGACGGTCAGGGTAGCCAGTCCGCGACGCGAGGTCATGATGAACATACTCGTGCTTTCCTCGTGGTTGGCGCGAATAAGATCGATGAGTTCGTCAGAGAGGACACGGAATTTCGCTTTTTCTTCCTCATTCATGGCATCAAGCGCAGAGCCCGGTGCACCCTCGGGTCCGCGAGGGGCGGGATCGTGCTTCATGGACACAAGACGGTCTGTCGCAGTCGAGATTGAGCGCCATTTGAATGGATTGCCGGCGGTTATCTCATGTTCTTCGAGGCGATAGAGCGTGTCAATGCGCAGGAGAGTATCCGAGAGGTGAACTGAACGGCGTTGTGCGCGATTGATCGTCTCAAGCACGCGGCGCAGATCGAGGTACGGTGCGCGCATGGTCATCCAGCCGCGGCCGTTTTCACGCTCGATGACGATACTCTCGACATCGTTACGCGGGAGAATAGAAAATGACGGTGTGGTCACTATCACCACTGGGTGCGTGTTCTCGGCGATCTTGGTCCAGGTCTCAAGTATCTTCTTTTTAGTCAACGAACCATGCAGCATGAAGATATATCCCTCAATGCCTTTTTCAAGCAAGCCATAGATCTGCTTTACGTCCTCGATGGTCGGTGCATACACCGTGAGGGATTTCTTGCGGGCAAACTGCTGGCGGATCAGGCTGCGCCATGAACTCATGCGATCACCTTCATCGCCCTGAACAGCATACGTCTCATGCTGTCGCGTAACTCCCGCATCCAGCATGCTCGACTGTAACGGCAACGATGGCGCGAGCTTGTGCGCATTCTCGAGAATGATCTCGGGTACGATAGAGGCGAGGATGGTGCCGACGTTGGTCGCGTAATAGTCGGCCAACTGATTGGCAGCATCAATATATGCCGGGGTGAAAAAAGCAGCCGCTTTTACATTGCTGAGCTTCTTGATCTCAAAGGGTGCATTGCGGATTTCGGTTTTCATATCCTCGGCCACGCGAGTTTCGGTGACGATGGCCTGAATCGGCTTGGAGCGTACGGAGATAGACACTACGGCACCTACCGGCACATCCTGGCCGGTGAAGTAGGTGAGGGTCGGCGGCAGTTTTTGTCGTGAGATCGGCACTACCGTAATGATGTTCATGCAGGGAATATACGCTTTTTTTCGCGGCTCGAATAGGCGTTGACCAGTGTCCGCAAAAATGGTAAAAACCCGCCAGCATGAATGACCCATTTTCGTCCTTTGTAATCCCGTTTCAGACAAACGAACAAGTACTGCCGCTCGATGAGGTTGATCTCACGATCCCGTGGGAAACCGCCATCGATAACATCAGCACCGACGTGGTCGAACCGTTCCGCTCCATACGCAAGGTGGCCGATTTGTTCCCGCCGCAAGAAATCCGGCTTCAGCCGCACCATCTCACACTTCTCAATTTCGCCAATGGCGATGGTAACTGGCCGCTCGCGCTCCAGTGGATGCATCGTGCCGGCCGACGCCCGACGAATCCGCGGCAAATTTTTGCGCTGGTCCGACGATACCCGAATCTGGCGCACAGCCTCGGACTTGAGCGCGTGGCTATCGCCGCCACGGAGACCTGCGAATACGACGGCCGCGTCCAAGCATGTGCCGCGTGGTGGCACGGAGACGCACAAACCGTTCCGCTGACACGAGGTGTCGAACTCGAAGGAATCGCATGCTTCGGCCGCGCCGATTGCTGGTTCGCATTCTTTTGAACCGTTCACATGAACGTGTGCGCTTCACAAAACCCCGCTACTTCAGCCGAAGTCGCGGGATTCTTTTATATACGTTTTCGTGGTGTCGCATCCCGCTTTTACAAATCCCTGAATGTTTCGATCTTCGCACCCAGCTTGTTCAGGCGCTCAGCGAGATCTTCGTAGCCGCGGTTGATATTGTAGACATTGCGGAGGATAGACGTGCCCGGAGCTGCAAGCATGAGCAACATGAGGATGACTGACGGACGCAGTGCCGGAGGGCAGACAAGCTCGGTTGCCTTGAGCTTCGACGGACCCTTCACATAGAAGCGGTGCGGATCGGCGAGAATGGACTGTACGCCCATCTTGTCCATTTCCTTGTAGTAGATCGCACGCTCTTCATAGACCCAGTCATGGATGAAGGTCTCACCCTCGGCAACTGCGCCGATGAGTGCAAAGAAGGGAAGATTGTCCATGTTGATACCCGGATATGGCTGGGCGTGGATCTTTTCTTCGAGGGCATGAAGTTCAGACGGCTGGGTCGTGATATCGACGAGGTTGATACGGCCATTATCACCCTTGTACGGCTTCGACTGCGTGTATTTGAATCCCATCTTCTGGAGTTTCAAGAGCTCGAGATCGAGGAAGTCGATCGGGCAGCGCTCGATCGTGATCGATGACTTGGTCACGATGGCTGCAGATATGAGTGACATTGCCTCGATCGGATCCTCGCCGAGGAAGTATTCGACCGGCTGGTCGATCTCCTTCACGCCGTGAACGACGAGTGTCGAAGTGCCGATGCCGTCGATCTTCACGCCGAGCTGCTCGAGATAGAAACACACATCCTGGATCATGTAGTTCGCTGATGCGAACTTGATAGTGGTCTCGCCTGGAATGAGAGCGGCCGCCATGATGACCGTCTCGGTGACCGTGTCACCGGCTTCGTACATAACAATCGTGCGGTTTGCTTTGAGGCCGGCGTGTGAGACCTCGTAGTGCTTCGATGTGGTCTCGATCTTCACGCCCAACTCTTCGAGGGCATAGAGGTATGGCTTCACGGTGCGCTCACCGAGGCGACAGCCGGACGGCTGATTTACCTTGAATGCACGCAAAAAATGAATGAGCGGACCGATGAGCATGATCTCGCTCCTGGTGCGCGCCTGAGAATAGTACTCACCCTTGGAGAGGTCATATTTCGACGGAGGAGTGATGACGAGGTCCGCACCCTTCCATTCGGTTTTGACGCCGATGGAATTGAGCACCTCGATGATGCGATAAACCTCCTCGATCTTCGGCGCATTCTTGATCGTGGTCGCGCTCTTATTCAACAGAGAGGCGATCATGACGCCGAGCGCACCGTTCTTGGATGTTCGCGTGACGATCGTGCCCTTGAGCTTGTGGCCGCCTTCGATACGGAAATTGACTGTGCCACCCTTGGAGAAGGTGACAATATCCTGACCCAACGCCTCGCTGATGCGAGCCAATGTCTTGGCAGAAAGGTTCTGCTCGCCCTTTTCGATGCGGGCAACGACGCTCTGCGTCGAGTCGATCTTACGAGCGAGATCTGCCTGCGTCATGCTGCGGTTCTCACGGAACTTGCTGATAAGGGCGCCGATGGTTACCAGGATGGGGTCTTTTTTCATAGTCATAGATAGGGCTAATAATAGCGATAATTCGTATGCCTGTATAATATAGCATATATGCTATATCAATGGCTAGTGGCGCCCAGTCCACAGCAAAACACCCTCGGTATACAGATCGACTTCTATTTTTACCGTCGGAGTGATACAGTTGCCTCCTCACTATATGGCCTTCTTCTCACCCAAACTGGGCATTGATCTTGGTACCGCAAACACGCTGGTATATGTGCCGGGCAAGGGTATTGTCCTGAATGAGCCGTCGGTTGTGGCGGTTTCTGAAATCGACAAGAAAGTCCTCGCAGTCGGTAACGATGCCAAGGAAATGGTCGGCCGCACTCCTGATACTATTATTGCGTACCGCCCGATGCGTGACGGTGTCATTGCTGATTATCGTGTCACCGAAGCCATGCTCCGTTATTTTATCGACAAGGCACTTGGTCGTTTCGCGCTTATGAAGCCGGACGTCATGATCTCCGTGCCGGCCAGTGTGACCTCGACCGAACGCCGTGCTGTGATCGAAGCTGCTATTCGCGCAGGCGCGAAAAACGCCTACGTCGTGAAGGAGCCAATTCTCGCCGCTATCGGTGCCGGCATTCCTATCCAGGAAGCTCGCGGCCATATGGTTTGTGATATCGGTGGCGGTACAACCGACGTCGCTGTGATTTCGCTCGGCGGTATCGTTTCGTGTAATTCAGTGAAAGTCGCCGGCAACAAAATGGACGCTGCCATCACCGACTATATGAAGAAGACCTTCAATCTCGCTATTGGTGATCACACCGCTGAACTTATCAAGGTGCAGATCGGCTCAGCTATTCCGCTTGATGAAGAGCTTTCAATGATCGTAAAAGGCCGCGACTACATTTCCGGCCTGCCACGCTCGACCGAGGTCAAAACCAACGAAGTGGTGAAGGCACTCGCCGGTCCGCTCCGCGACATGATCAAGGCCATGAAGGATGTGCTCCAGGAGACTCCGCCTGAGCTCGCCGCCGACATCATCGATCAGGGTATTACCATGACGGGCGGCTCATCGCTGCTCCGTAATTTCCCGGAACTCGTCTTCCGCCGTACCGGCGTGAAGGCCCAGCTTGCTCCCGAACCGCTTCTCTGTGTGGTGAAGGGAACAGGTATCGCACTCGATCATCTCGAGACCTACAAGAAGGCGATCATCTCAAAGAGGTAACCGCTCAGCGCTTGAGTGGTTATTCGTATTTGCTATAGTGGGGCCAGATTACACCCATGCACTCAACCTATTCATGCCACCGCGTCGTTAAGGTTTTTGGTGAGCCTGAGGATGCGCCAAAAACGTTCCGGCTGACCGATGATCAGTTCGAAAACCTTCGCCGCATGCGGGACCTGCGTCTTTTCCTCGACCATATCCGCATACAATCCGGACATCGCGTTGCTGCGCTCGTGTGGGACGTGTTCTGTCAGTCTCTTCCTGTCGCGGCCTCCCTGGTGCTGCAACCTTCCGAGACGCTTCGTTTCGAGATCACTCCTGACAAACACCTTGCCGAGATCGAGCAGCGCAATCGCTGGCTCGCCATTCTCGACAAGCGGATAATCCGCCAGTAACAACCCACTACAACCTTCAATTAGGCCACCAAATCCAGGTGGCCATCATTGTGGCTGAGGGTACTTGACAAAATATATAGATGTGCTATGATGTACACATACGTTCATTGATATTCGTCGACAGCGCGTTGCAGAATGCTCTCAATTCGGCTCTATAAAGCCACGGATTGAGATAACTCTGCAGCGCGCACCGTAGAGACCTAACACCCGCCCGGAGGGTGCGTGCTGCATGAGAAGCCTCGTTACCAAGCGGGGCAGTCAAGGAGTGCAGAGTCGGGTTGCCGGTAGTTGAGTAACCCCGTTTGCGCGGTTGGCCGCGGACGGAGATTGACGGCTGCTGTGGTTGCGGATTCATTCGCAGCACCGGTAGCCGTTGGCACAAAGAAAGAAACGCTGTCCGCAAGGACAGGCGTTCCATGGTAAATCCATCCTGCCAGCGAAGGTTGGTGGACATACTCTGCTTCAATGAGTGTGTTGCGAACAAACAAGCGGTACGTCGACGTGATGGTAAATCCGATGATGATGCGCGCTGTGGTGCGCTCTGAAATCGGTCGTCTCGCTGGAGACGGTTTGTGGGCCTGCATCGTTACTACCAAGTGGTTAATACGGTGCAGGCCCTTTTCTGTCTCAACTTTCTGGAGCATGAGGCCTGCGTGGTATGATGCTCGCATGTCTACCCGTTTCGACACGCTCGACCTATCGCATCATGCCTATGTCATCATTGGCGGCCAAACTGAGCGCGATGATCTCATCCTGACACTGTCCAAGAAACACGCGATCAAGATCGCCGGCAACCCGGACTTTTTCGACAGGCGATACGAGATATTTTCTATCGACGATGCGCGCGCGCTCAAATCTCTTGCAGAAACTCGCGCAGCATTTGCCGGTGCATACAAGGTATTCGTTTTGACCATGAATGGCATCACCATCGAGGCGCAGAACGCACTCCTCAAACTATTCGAGGAACCCGGCGAGCATGCGCGATTCTTTTTGATATTACCGTCGGCGCATCTGCTCATTCCGACCATCAAGTCACGCATACAGTTTTTGGTCGCCTCGGGTACCGGCTCGGCCACATCAGTCACATCCGAATCAAATGCTGACATCATCAAAGCAGCCAAGGCATTCCTGGCGGCACCAGTGAAGACCCGTCTCGACATCGTCAAAGACCTCATGGATCAGATCGCCAAGGAAAAGAAGACTAAACAGGACGCGGTCGACCTACTCAATGCGCTTGAGGAACAGGTTCATGCATCTGCAAAGGGTGCTGCCGGACTTTCCAAGAGCAGCACAGCACTCGAAGCGATTCTATTGGCGGGAACATACGCCACAGACCGTGCGCCCTCCATGAAAATGCTGTTGGAATACGTCGCGTTGAACGTTTAACAGCCCGGCGAGCCGTTTGGCGACGCCTATGGTATTATGCTTGTACAACAACTATATGGCATACGATTTCAACCCATTTAAGAAACAATTAGCAGCGACCGAGGAATGGCTCAAGCGTGAACTACAGAACATCCGCACCGGTCAGGCTTCACCGGCCATTCTCGATGGCGTGAAGGTCCTCGTCTACGGAGCACCGATGAGCCTCAAGGAGGTTGCATCAGTGCTTATCGAAGGCGCGCGTTCTATCCGCGTCCAGCCGTGGGACAAGGCCCAGATCAAGGAGATCGAGAAGGCGATTACTATCGCCAATCTCGGCGTTTCGACGGTGGTCGATTCCGACGGCGTCCGCGTGAACTTCCCGGAACTGACCGGCGAGCGCCGCGTTCAGATTGCCAAGCAGGCCAAGGACAAGCTTGAGGACGGCAAGAAAGAAGTCCGTCAGCATCGCGACAAGATCGTGAAGGATCTCAACGCCAAGGAGAAGGAAGGCGGCTACAGTAAGGATGAGATCTTCCGTCTCAACAAGGAAGTGCAGAAGTTCGTCGACGATACCAACAAGCGTCTCGAAGAAATCTTCGCCAAGAAGGAAAAGGAGATCCTTTCGTAGTTCGTAACAGTCCGTAGCTCTCTATTTTAGGCCGAATGACCATCATTATATTTCTGATAGTGCTCGCGGTGCTCATCTTCGTTCATGAGCTGGGCCATTTTTTGGCGGCGCGTGCATTCGGCATCCGCGTCGACGCCTTCAAGATCGGCTTCGGACCGAAGGTGGTCTATTGGAAGAAAGGCGAGACTGAGTACGGTCTCAACCTCATCCCGTTCGGAGGCTTCGTCAAAATCTTTGGCGAGGATCCGAATGCCGAGTCAACGCATGGTCCGGATGCCACACGCAGCTTCGTTCACAAAGCCCGCTGGAAGCAGGTTGTATGTCTGGCTGCAGGCGTGCTGTTCAATTTTATTTTTGCGGCGATCCTGTACGCGATCGTCTTCATGTCCGGATTTACGGCATCTCCGGAAGGTCTTGAACAATATTCAAACTTGTTCACCAATGAGCGCATTATGATCACTTCGGTCGCGGCTGATTCACCGGCAGCACAGGCCAATCTCAAGCCCGGCGATACGATTCTCTACGTTGAGACGACCGCGATGAATCAGGAACAAAATGGCACCAAGGCGCCGGGTACTGCAGTTCATATTCCGCCGGCGAAGCAGACCGTCGAAGAGATTCAGCATGTCATCGCAACATACGGCGGCAAACCCGTCGCGATCGCATATGAGCGCGAGGGTCATACGAACATTATCGGTGTGACTCCGACCGACAAACTTGTACCGGGTAAGTATGCTATAGGCATCGGTATGGGTGATGCAGTGGATCTCAAACTCCCATTCTTCTCGGCCGTCAAAGAAGGCTTCGTCTATACCGGTATTCTGATCAAGGATACCGTTGTCGGCATTTACGGCCTCATCGCAAATATTTTCCGCGGTCAGCCCGACTTCTCGCAGGTGACCGGCGTGGTTGGTATCTACGGTATCGTTGCAGACGCGCAGCACATGGGTTGGACCTATCTCCTCATGATCACTGCCATCATTTCGATCAATCTCGGCGTCATCAATCTCGTACCGTTCCCGGCACTCGATGGCGGCCGTATCTTGTTCGTGCTCATTGAAGGTGTTACTCGTCGACGCATTCCTGCAAAAGTGGCAAACATGACCAATCTCGTAGGTTTCGCACTGCTCATGATCTTGATGGTCTTAGTGACATGGAGGGATATTGCACGACTCATACGTGCCTAAAGAAAAAGGCAGACCGGGAGGTCTGCCTCGTAAAGGAAAGAGAGGTGAATTAGCTGTTATGCCTGATGAGCCCGATGCCGCAGGAAACGAGGTAGACGACAGCACATGCCACGATGACGCAGCAGGCGGCAACAATGGTCGGAACCGCGACCGGAACCAGAAAGAGCGCTTTCATATGCCTACTAATATGCTATGCTTTTCGCATAGTTTCAAGTCGCTAACCTGCAACCAACCCAATCATTACTCGCATGCGCCAATCACAGCTTTTCACCAAAACCCGCAAGGAAGCACCGAAAGATGAGGTCTCGAAGAATGCCGGACTTCTGATTCGTGGCGGCTACGTCTACAAAGAGATGGCCGGTGTGTACGCCTATCTGCCGCTTGGTCTGCGCGTCATGAACAAAATCATCGGCATTATCCGCGAGGAAATGAATGCTATCGGCGGCCAGGAGGTGACGCTCACCGCACTCCAGCAGAAGGAGACCTGGACGCCGACCGATCAGTGGGACGATTCCAAGGTTGATATCTGGTTCAAAACTACTCTCAAGAACGGCACCGAACTCGGCCTTGCTCCGACCCATGAGCCTCCGATCACCAAGATGATGAAGGATTTCGTATCCTCATATCGCAATCTCCCGGCCTACGTCTATCAGTTCCAGACCAAGTTCAGGAATGAGGTTCGTGCCAAGTCAGGCATTATGCGCTCTCGCGAATTCATCATGAAGGACCTCTATTCGTTCTCTCGCACGCAGGAAGAGCACGATGCATATTATGAAAGAGCCAAGGCGGCCTACGTTCGCGTCTATGAGCGCGTTGGTCTTGGTGCGCAGACGTATGTCACGTTTGCTTCGGGTGGTATGTTCTCGAAATTCTCGCACGAGTTCCAGACGGTCACCGATGCCGGTGAAGATATTATCTACGTGAATGAGGCAAAGAAGATCGCGGTGAACAAGGAAGTCTACACCGATGAGATCCTCGCAGGTCTCGGTCTCACTAAGTCAGACCTTGTCGAAAAGAAGGCAATCGAGGTCGGCAACATTTTCAGCCTCGGCACTCGTTTCTCGGACGCACTCAAGCTCCAGTTCAAGAACGAAGCTGGCGAGTCTCAGTCGCCGATCATGGGTTGCTATGGTATCGGTCCCGGCCGCGTCATGGGCACCATCGTCGAAACTCTCTCCGATGAGAAGGGAATTGTCTGGCCTGAATCAGTCGCACCGTTCCAGGTGCATCTCGTCGCGTTGTTCGACAAGAACGGCGTCGTGAAGCCGGCAGCTGAAAAGCTCTATCAGTCGCTCATGGCAAAGGGTGTCGAAGTTCTCTTCGATGACCGCGAGGATATGGGCGCAGGTGCGAAATTCGGCGATGCAGATCTCATGGGTATGCCGAAGTGCTATATCATTTCAGAAAAAACGCTCGCAGTTGAGGCTGCGTCTGGCGGCTCAGTTGAAGTCAAAGATCGCAAGACAGGTAAGGTTGAGATGAAGAAGATCGCGGATTTGTAGAGGTAGGTGGTAGATGCGGGGGGGGCGGCTGTGTCTCTGGAACGTGGGTGGTCGATCGTACGAGTTTTTCGTACAATCGACCACATACACGAAAAACACCTCCCCCGGATCGGGGTCTATATCGCCAGGAAAATCTGCATATAAAAAAGCCGCGTACCCGTGAGGGCGGCGCGGCTTGCTTGGTGTGAGGAGATCCCTTACTCCCGATAGCGGGATATCGGAACTCGTGCGCGGTCCAGGATCGAGTTTGCCGAACCCGGGCGATGCAGGGCCAGTTCAGATAACCGAGGATCGCGCAGTGCCTGCTGCAGAAGGGTGGGCTTGGGTTTGACCCGTGCCGGCGCCGGTGTGACGCTCGCGGGCTTGGCACCAACTTTCGACCGAGAAGGCGTCACTGACGACTTAATAGGTGTAGGCATGATTGAGAGCTGAAAGGACAAACAAAAATCCCGATAACCGGGAGTAGGCGAATCATCGTCTACCTGTGTAATATAGCACTTTTAGACCCCAATGTCAATTCCGCCCCACCGCGGCTTTGTGGTACTGTTCCTGCATGAAGAAAAAGGTCAGCGCCTTCAAGGAAAAACTTCTCTCTCGTGCGTCGAATGACATCGGTATCGATCTCGGTACCGCCAATACACTCGTGTATGTCCGCGGCAAGGGAATTGTCGTAAATGAGCCATCGGTCGTGGCGGTCAATGACAAAACCGGTCAGGTCGTAGCTGTTGGTGCTGCTGCAAAAGAAATGCTTGGTCGCACCCCGACTCACATCACTGCCGTTCGTCCGCTGGTCGAGGGTGTGATCTCGGATTTCGAAATCACCGAAGAAATGCTCTCGTATCTCATGAAGCGCGCGTCGGAATATATGCCGAAGAAGCTTCTCGGTCCGCGCGTGGTGGTCGGCGTGCCGTCCGGCGTGACCAACGTCGAGGTCCGCGCCGTCCGTGACGCAACCCGCAACGCAGGTGCCCGCGAGGTTTACATCATTGAGCAGCCGATGGCAGGTGCGATCGGTATCCGCTTGCCGATCAATGAA
>DASVLR010000069.1:0-31880 GCA_036384775.1 Minisyncoccota bacterium | reverse complement strand
GTGTAGTCTTGAATACATATCTACGAGTGATTCTCATTCATGACGTCAATTTGCAAGATTCGGAAAGATTGAGCCCGCTATACAATTTTTCCGACAAAAAATTCAGAAATATTTTTTTCACCTCTCCTGGGAAATAATGGATCGGAAATTTTGTACGAAAATGACTTATCAACACGCATGATTTGTAAGCTCGGCTGTATAATATTCCCATATGAAGGGGTACACCGAGATAGACGGAAAAATATACATCTCGTCTAGCCGAGCTCACGAAGTTTCGGGGTATTCCAAGGACTACATAGGACAGCTGTGCCGAGGAAAAAAGATCGAGGCTCGCATGATCGGACGCTCGTGGTACGTCAACGAGGAATCTCTCCTGAGGCACAAGAAGGAGGCAGAGGAACTTTTGCAAATTCGAAACAAGGAATATGCCGCTCAGAGCGCCCGCGCCAAGGCGGCCCTTGCTCTCGAACAAGGTCCCGTCGTTGCTGAAGCCGCATCCCGCAAGGAGCCTGTTCAGATCTATGATGCGCGCCAAATGCTTGCTCCGTCGGTACCGCAGTCGGCACCGGTCTTGGCTGCTTCTATAATTGATGCACGACCGGCGGTTGCAGAGGCCCCGGCTGTAGTCCCGCCGATTTCATGGAATATTTCGTACGCAAAGGATGAGCGTCCGCTCCTTCCGATTCTTGAGAAAAATGTTCCCACAACCCCGCCGACCACCGGCGTTGACTCAGCCTCCGGTCCGGTCAAGAGCCCGTTCACGCGGGATATGCACCAGATCGGCGCAACGATCGCCATGATCACGGTGCTCGGTATCGGATCCGTCTACGCAATGCATCCGGAGTTGATTTCCGGCACGGTCGCCGCGGCGGCTCGTCAGGTTGTCGCTTCGGTCCTGGATGTTACGCGTTCCGCCGAAGATGCAATTGCGATGCTCGGTTCTCAGTTCTCGAATACGGGAGCACCACTCGCAACCGCATCGGTCGCCGATTTCTTCAAGTACCTCTTCGGCGTCGACCGAAACTCCGAGAGCTCGGGCAACAGCGGACTCCTCAATCACGGCGTCGCGATGCGTGATCTTGAGAGTTATCCGTACTATCTGGGAGGTCTGACGAATTCGAATTTTGCCACCACGCCGAAGACCGTTCCGGTATCGGCGGCTACCACGATCCCGGCGTCATCGATGGCGGCATCACCGGCCGCAGGTGCTCAGACCTCTTCGGGTCGCACCGTGGCGGCATACGCTCCGGCACTGAGCTCACAGCTCTCGCTGGCCGATATTGATGCGCGCATTCAGGACGCCCTTTCACACTATGTTCCGTGGCAGCCGACGTATACGTTTATTTCAGGACAGTCTTCCAGTGATCTTACGGCGGTCGGCAGCTCGCTGGGCTCGTCGATTCTCAGTCTCGTTACCGGCGGCACGACTGCATTTAACGGAGCAAGTCTCACGGTCTCAGGTCTCGTATCGGCAGGCGGCATCAACGTCGGCGGCAACGCATCCGTCTCCGGCAACCTGAGCATCGGCGGCTCCAGCGACTTTAGCGGCAACACCACGTTCGGCGGCACTAGCACATTTGGCGGCAACACGGTCTTCAACGGCACCGTCGGCATCGGTACGAGCTCGCCGGCAGGCAGGTTTGCGGTTCAGGGCGATACGCTTATCTCAGGCGATCTCACATCGGTGGCTAACATCAACGCAACCGGTACGATTACGGCGGGAAATCTTGTCGTAAACGGCTCGGCCATCTTCACCGGAGGCGTTACGACATACACCGGTGATATCGTCGCCCGCCGCATATCGGCATATGAGTATCTTGAGACTCCGTTCATCATGGCAACCTCGACGACGGCGACATCGACATTCGGGGGTTCGTTCGCAGTCGGCGGCAATCAGTTCCTTGTCGATCACTCGACCGGTTTTGTAGGGGTCGGTACGAGCTCGCCGTCAGCGGAATTTGCCGTACAGGGCAGCGGTCTCTTCTCGGGCAATCTCGCAGCGGCAAATATAACCGCAACCGGAACCGTCGTGGCGAACGGATTCGTCCAGTCGTACGCAGGCGTGCAATCCCTGTCCGGCATTATTCGCGGCGATGACCAGTTCCATCAGATCGTCTTCCACAATGGCGGCAACAATACCGATTACATCGAATGGGGCGATACGCTCGCGAACGGCGGAGGACACAAGTTCTTCACCGGCGGCACGACTCCGACTCTGAGGTTCCAGATCGCCGATGACGGCGTATATGCACGCGATAATTTCGGCGTCGGTACGACGTCTCCGGGGGCAAAGGTTGCGATAGCAAACGGATCGAATGCAACCCAGCCGGCATTCCTCGTCTCGACCTCGACCGCTTCCGCAACGTCAACCGCCTTCATCATCGACAACAACGGCAAGGTCGGCATCGGCACGACGACGCCCTCGTCTGATTTTGCCGTCGCGGGTTCCGCATATATCAGCGAAAATCTTACCGTGGGCGGCAATCACGTGACGCTTGGCGGATCCGATACCGATACGCTCACGGTACGATCCTCGATCAATTCGTCGCTGGTGCCCAATCAGAACGCAACCTACGATCTCGGATCGCCGTCATATTTCTGGAAGAACGGCTATATCGACAATCTGACCGTCAATAATCTCAGTGCGGCATCAACAACTATCGCCGGAACCTCCAATGATATTTTCATCCTGAACTCGGACAACGCCTCAGCCGATCTCGAGAATTCGTCGCTCGTGTTCTACCGCGGCGTCGTCGTGCCGAATGCGATTCTCAGCTGGAATGCAGCTGCGGCAGCCAAGCGGTTTGAGTTCAACCAGTCGCTCTTCATCCAGAATGCGACCGGCTCGACGACACAGCCGGGCTTCGTGCTGCAGGGTGTAAACGGTCAGACGGCTGACATTGCACAGGTCAAGAATTTCGGAGGCACGACGCTTTTTAACGTCGCCGCGAATGGCAGCGTGGGTGTCGGTACGACGACGCCGGCAGCCTCTCTCGCGATAAACGGTACGGCAGGTACAGACCTCCTTGCGATCGGCTCATCAACAGGACAGTATTTCGTCGTGAACAAGCTCGGCAACGTCGGTATCGGTACCGCTGCGCCGACAAGCCTGCTCACCCTCTCAAGCGCGGCCGGCGGACCTTCGCTCACCTTCGTGAGCGGCACTCAGCAATACGCCGACACCATCATTCAGTCGCAGAGCCCGAGCAATACTAACTCATACCTCGACTTCAAGGTTCATAATTCGAACTCGCCGTACTCAACTGCGATGCGTATAGGAAGCGACACGGTGAGCAGTGACCTTGTGAACATCAATGGCGCACTACGCATAAACGGCTTTGCTGACGCGACACTGAGTAACATCAATACATACTATCTCCGTATAAATCCGGTCGTCATCGCCGGTAGTAAGATTGGGTATCAGTTCATAACAAAGAGTGTCCTGGGAGGTACTCAGACGCCTCTTACGTTTGATAATGCAGGAATGGTGGGTATCGGATCGACGACGCCGTGGGGTGGTTTGTCGGTGAACCCGAGCGGTCTGGGTAGCGGTGTTCCGGAATTCGTCGTGGGTTCGTCTACTGCAACACACCTGATCGTCGACGGTGGCGGTAAGGTCGGTATTAATACCACCAATCCTTTGTATAGCTTGCACGTGGTCGGATCGCGCGATCTCGGATCCGTTACTAACGGACCATCGGGTACATATCTCGCTTCGGCCTCCTTTGCAAATACGGGTCTCGTCGGTCTGACATTCGGCGGTATGAGTACCGCTGCAGGATCGAGCTATGGTGTTATTTCTCCGAATGCGTCCGGTGACGGCATTCTCTTCAATACTCGCGTCGCTGGCGTCGAGACTGCACGAATGACGGTCGCAAATAACGGCAACATTGGTATCGGCACAACGACCCCGAGCGCACTCCTCGTGCTTGGCGGAAACGGTACCGTTGCCGGCGGACAGATCTGGTCGAATGCCGGATCAACCATAGTTGCCAAGACCAATTTCATTACGCCCTCGAATCAGTTCCTCTTCGGTACGGAATCGAGCTCCAATCTCTCATTGATAACCGGCAATACGGAGCGAGTGAGAATCGATACTGCCGGCAATGTCGGCATCGGCACGACGTCGCCGTCCGCAAAACTTGCGGTGACCGGCTCAGGTACCGCTACAGGCAGGGCATTTGCCGTCGCTAACTCTTCGGATGCCGAGAAGTTCACCATCCTCGATAACGGCAAGGTAGGTATCGGCACGACCAATCCGAGCCAGCTCTTGGAAATAGTCGGCGGCAACAGCGTGACAATACATAGATCGACGCTTTCGACCGGCCTCGCCTACACGAGCTACTACAATGACGCCAATAACGCACTTCGAACCTTGGATATGGGCTACACCGGTTCTGCATACGGCGGATCCGTACTGACTTCCGGTCCTTCAGGAGAGTCTGCATTTATCACGACTTCCGGCGCGTATCCGGTCGCGTTTGGCACCAACAATACGGCGCGTATGGTGATCGGTACGACGGGAAACGTCGGCATAGGGACGGCGAATCCGCTTTCACCCCTCGAAATCGTCCGTTCAGCAGGCAATCCATCATGGATGAATGTGATCTCTGGCACAAGCGCCTCGCCAAACGCATTTACCCAATTCGGTGTCGCCGCGAACGCAAACGATTTCGGAACAGGAGTAGCTGCGAACGACGCAGTGATGAAATATGGCCCGGGCAGCTTCCAGTTCGTAGCGTCGAATGCATCATTTACCGCTCAAGGCATTCGATTGACGATAACCAACGGCGGCAACGTCGGCATCGGCACGACGACACCATCTCGTCTCCTCACCGTTGAGGCAACTTCGCCGCGTGCGCTTATCAGAAACTCGGGTACGACCGGCGATGGTTACCTTCTCTTTGGCGATTCCGCATCAGACTCCGTAGGCGGAATTCGCTATAACCACACCACCGATGTATTTGGTATCCGCACCAACGGCGTCGATGACAGGCTTATTGTAGATGCTTCTGGAAATGTAGGAATTGGTACGACGACTCCAAACACCAGACTCAATATTGTTGGTACTGACGCTACAGGTTTGTATACAGAGAATACCGCCGGCCTGACGCTTATCGCTGGTTCCGGTAATACACAGTCTCTACGTTTTTATACGGATGATACAAATTCGATGAGTGCCATCCAATCGCTCAGACGCGGGGTTGCCGTCGATGCACTCTCACTCAATCCGACAGGAGGTAACGTCGGCATCGGCACCACATCACCGGCCCGCCCGCTCTCGGTCCAGGGCAGCGCCCTCGTGTCGGGTAACATTGCGGCAGCTACTCTCACTGCGACCGGTACGATCACCGCGTCCGGCAATATCACGACGACCGCGGATATGCAGGCCAGGTATCTTGGCCTGGGTGGTGCGCTTCCGGGCGACCTGGTCACGAGCCAGACCATGGTGCTCAACGTTACGGGATACTCGAACCTCTCCGGACTCAGGATCGGATCTGCCGGACAGCGCCAGGTGTACGGATATGGCGGTGAGCTCGGTATCGCCACGAACGGATCCGACATCTCATTCAGCTCTGATGGCTCCGGCGCGACGCGTATGATGGTCATTCGCGCGAACACCGGCTATGTAGGTATCGGTACAACGAGCCCTATGAGTCTATTAAGCCTCGCGGGAAATGTATCATTCTCAAACGGTGCGAATAGATCTATCACGATCGCAACTTCATCGCTCGATCTGGCGCCTGCCGGAAATCTTATCCTTGGTGCGGAGGGTGTAGCAGCGGGAAACTATGGAGGAGGAAATGTTGTCGTATATGCAGGTCAAGGTGCCGGTTTAGGGTTTGGCGGCCAGGTAAATATCTCAGGCGGAAATACACCAGGATCGACTGCTTCTGCAAGTAGTGCGGGCGGCGCGGTAAATATTAGCGGTGGAAACATCACTTCCGGAGTATCCGGTAACGGAGAAGCTGCCGGCTCTATAAACATAAATGCTGGTAATACCGCTCGTAGTGGTAATACGTTTGGTGGTAACATCACTCTCCTTGCGGGTAGCGCTACAAATGCAGGGACCGGAGGATCGCTCACTCTCAATCCGGGATCAGGTAGTGTTGCGAATGGAAATATCATTTTGGCAAATCTACGAGGCAACGTCGGCATCGGCACGACGTCGCCATCGCAGGCACTCTCGGTGCAGGGTAATCTTCTTATAGCGGGAAACGTGATCGCGTCAGGATACACCGCAACATCGACGGTCACCGCGCCAAACTTTGTGGCGAATGATTCGTCGGCGACATCAACCTTTGCCGGCGGTCTGACGGTGGGAACTACCAATCTGGTGGTCGACCGGTCGACCGGCAAGGTCGGTATTGGTACGGCAAGCCCGCTGCAGAAACTGTCGGTGGCAACCGGCGTCAGTACGGGATTTGTCACGATAGGATCCGTGACGAGCGGTATTTCGAACCGCGGCGGCATGACGATACGGACGGCGGCTACCGGTGGATGGGGCATGGAACTCTTCTCGGATCCGAACGGTAACAGCCATATCAGGGCTCTGAGCAACGGCACAGCTAACGACAATATCGGACTCTCGATCAATCTCGACAACGGCGGATCGACGTCCATATACGGAAACGCATCAAGCATTTCCGCAGGTAATTCCACGGTCAACGTCATATCACCCTACGAGGCGATCACGATGGATTCCTATGGAGTCGGAGCGATCCAGTTCAAGACGAACGCCGGATCGGGACTGACGGAACGAATGCGTATCAATGATGCAGGCAACATCGGTATCGGTACGACATCTCCGAATGCCAAGCTGGATGTGAACGGCTCGATCGTAGTCGAGGGCACGAACAGCTACAACTTCATCCGAACAAGCGATCTGGGTGTCGTCGGCGGTCTGAGCTCAGACAACAACTCGACCATCACATTGAACGGCGGAAATCTTGGCCGCTTGAATTTCGGTACGACGAACAATACGACATTGACCATCGTAGGAGGCAAGGTCGGCATCGGTACCACGACGCCGTCGCAGACATTGTCTGTACAGGGTAACGCGCTTCTCTCGGGCAACCTGACGGCAGCAAATCTGACAGCCACCGGTACGCTGACGGTGCTGGGAGGATCATCGATTCTTGGCAGTCAGGCAATCGCCGGATACTTCACCGCAACCTCGACTACCGCAACTTCGACCTTCGCGGGCAACGTCGCTATCGGCGGTGCGGGTATCTATGCGCAGAACGGAGCCTTCGCCGCAGGTAGCCGCACATCGGGAACCGGCGTTATCTCGGCGAGCCAGGCCGGCGCATTCGCGGGCGGCCATAGCGCGGTGGGTTCGATTCTGGCATCCGGTCAGGGCTCGCTCGCGTACGGTGAAGGCGCGGGATCGACAATCACCGCCTCCGGCGCAGGCGCCGTTGCGCTCGGTAATTCGACCGGCGGTATCCTTTCGTCGGGTTCCGGTTCGCTTGCGGGCGGTTACTCAGGTTTTAATATCACGTCCAGCGGCATCGGCAGCATGGCATGGGGTGTCAGCACCGGCGCGGGCGGCGTTCTCCAGGCTACGGGTGCCGGATCCATGGCATTCGGTAATGCCGATGTATACAACATTTCTGCTTCGAATGAGGCAGCATTTGCGGGCGGCGACAGCGTGACGGGACCGGTCATTGCATCGGGAAGGAATTCGTTTGCCTGGGGTGACAACATAATCGCGGCAGGCGACACCTCGTTCAGCCTCGGCCGGGGCTTCACGAATAGCACCGACTCAAGCTTCATGGTCGGCTTTTCATCAACCCCGACTCTCACGGTGAATTCGACGAGCATCGGCATCGGCACGACGTCGCCGAGCGCTCTCTTGTCGGTTGCGTCATCCGGAGGTAATTCGGCATATTTTGCAGGAAATGTCGGAATAGGCACTAATAATCCGAGCGGATCACTGCACATTGCGGGATCGAATGCGTTTACCAGTACGGGTATATTCATCACTAACTCGACGACGGGAGGCAAGACCTGGAGCCTGTCCTCGACCGGTTCAAGTGCGGGACAGGGAGTGGGTAAGTTGCAGTTCCGTGACGAGACATCATCCGCGAATATTATGACGCTAAGTTCGACAGGTGTCGGCGTAAGTACGACCTCGCCGGCAGCTACCTTCGCGGTAGGCGGTGATGCAATTGTCGGCGGCAATATTACGCTTACCCGTAGCGGTATCGGCCCCGCCTTACACCTGGACGGAACGAGCGGTAGTGGCGCCGACTGGCAGCTCCAATCGACCGGATCATCCGCGAGCCAGGGTGCGGGCAAGTTGTTGTTCAGGAACAATACTAACGGAGATGTCCTCACACTAAGCGGTAGCAACGTCGGTATAGGTACAACGACGCCAAGCTTCCCGTTTGCGGTAGTAAATGGCAATACACAGACGTACCTCCGCAACAATGCGGATTATAGTCAGCTCTGGGTGCGCGGTACGAATGCGGGCCAAATTTTGACCACAGGAAATTCACTTTCAATCTTCGGTCTCTTGTCGACGTACAGTGATGGCGTAACGAGGTTCGGTTTGAATAGCACGGATTACTCCATGCTCCTACATTCCGGAGGCAACGGTCTTGTCGTCGGCACAGGTGAAGCCGACCCTGTTATTTTCGGTACGAATAATGTCGAAAGGGCACGCATTGACTCTAGCGGAAACGTCGGAATAGGAACCACAAGTCCGCAATCAAAGCTCCAAGTCTATGGCGGTACGAGCGATGGTCTTCGTGTAGAGAACAGCGCAGTTACAGCCGCCTCAGGCGTTGTAACCAGGAATTATGCAATCTATGGAAATCTATTTTTCCTGAACGCAAACAATGGTTATGGCGTTCAGGGTTATGCCGTAAATACTGATACTTCTACAGGTCTTCGTTCTCTTACTTCTCCTTCCGCTGATTCCGGCACGACGCCCTTGATCATGCTTGAAGCGTCCAGCCATTCAACAGATGCTTTCAGCGGTATAACTACAGTTGGAACACGTCCGATTCTTGGCGTAAATAACTTTACAACCAGACTTATGACCGTGACGGCTGCCGGTAACGTCGGTATCGGTACGACGTCGCCAGCACAAACATTGTCTGTCCAGGGTAATACTCTTATATCTGGAAATATCACGTCTGTCGCAAATATTACGGCAACAGGTACAATTTCCGCTCTCACGAATATCGGTTCTGGCGATCAACGTGTAGCACAATTCATGAACTCTGGCGGCAATGGATATGCACAGATAGGAACAAACAATACTAATAGCCACAATATAGTTATCGGATATGACGACACGAATAATTACGGCTTTTATCGAATCGGCGGAGATGCGGCGGGAACAGGGTTTAGCGTAAAAGACGGCGGCAACGTCGGTATTGGTACGACGTCGCCCGCTACAACCTTGAACGTGAATGGTTTTGCCCGATTTGATCGCTCCGACAACACAACCGATATTGTAAATGCAAGCTCTCAAATCGCACTTCTCAACCCAGATACAACGGCCAATAATGTCACGAAGATATCGTTCGACGGATATGATTCGGGAGGTACATTGCGCGTCGCCGGTATTGTCGGCACTCAGATCACGGCTCGTGCAACTAATGCAGTGACGTCAGACATCTTCTTTGCTACGAACAATAATTCTGCGACTGGCGCTGAACGCATGCGCATAACAGGCGCCGGCAACGTCGGTATCGGTACGACGACACCGGCAGGCACCCTGGGAGTGAACGGAACTGCATACATAAACGGCAATGCGATTGTTGCAGGCAATATTCTTCCTGATGCGACAAACGTTCGTACCATAGGCGCGGCCAGTCAGGGGTACAATACGATCTACGTCAATACGGTCGCTGCGCAGATCACGGCCGGAAATAACGCCAGTCTCAACCTCATACCGCAAGGATTTACGGGCAATGTCGTTGCGGGTCTTAATGACGGCGGCTCAGGAACCTCGGGATCATTCATCGTAACCCATGGTGGCGCGACGACATTCCAAGTCGACCGCCTTGGCGTCACTTCCATAAAGACAGGAAGCACAAATGCAGCGATCGTGCTTACTCCGGCGGGTTCCGGCTCGACAGCGTCAATCGGCACAAGTCAGGCGACAGGAAATGGCTCGGGAACAAGTCTCGCGATCTCAGCATCAGCTGGTGGCACTCTCGGAGGTTCTACGAGCGGCGGCAATCTCGTCTTTTCACCGGGCCTCGGAGGAAACGGCGGCGCAAACGGTGTTTCGTATTTCTCACAGGGCAACGTCGGTATCGGAACGACATCACCGAATGCAAAGCTGAATGTATACAGCGGTGCAGCCGGTGTTGCCCCGAATACCGCATCTGATGATTTTGTCATCGAAGGTTCAGGCCAGACAGGCATGTCTATCCTTGCACCGAATGATCAGTACAGAAATATCTTCTTCGGCGGCCCTGCTGATGCGTTTGCCGGTCGTATCTACTACGGCGGCTCTGCAGTGGCAACAGCTGCTGATCAAAATGCGATGGTCTTCTATACGGCGAGCGGCGAGAAGATGAGGATCAGCTCGAGCGGCAACGTCGGAATAGGAAACACAAACCCGCAGGCCTCTCTCCACATCCTTAATGCATCCTCAAACTCCACGGCATGGTTCTCGAGCGGCGTCGCCGCAGGAGCGACGTCCGGCGCGGGAATCTCGGCATTCACCACGAACGTGCCGACCGCCGCGAATCAGCGCCTCGGCTTCTACACGTTCGGATTCCTGAACGGAGGCACGAGTGCCCTCAACTCCGTCGCGATCGAAGGCTGGTCAAATCAGGCATGGACTCCTTCATCGGCTCAGGGCTCGTATCTGACGCTCTCGACGACCGCCGACGGAGCGGCAAGCAGGACGGAACGCTTGAGGATCGCGGCTGACGGCAACGTCGGCATTGGCACAAGCTCACCCGCGACGGCTCTCCATGTAGAGAAATCAAATACCGGCGGCGGTGTGGTGACAATCGCGAACGACTCGTCATCCGGCTATTCGTCTGTCGATCTGCGTAATAACGGAAACATTCAGGTTGCCGGCTTCGGCTACGGAAACACTTCGGCTGCCAACAGCCTCTTGAACAACCGCTTCTATACCTATACGAATGGCAAGGACATCGTCTACTCGCTTGATAACGGTTCGACCGGCAGCATGATACTTACCTCGGCTGGCAACCTCGGCATCGGCACCACCACCCCAACAAGCAAGCTCTCAGTAGAAGGAGACTTCACCGCTTCCGGCTTGCAGGGCTTTGAGATGACGAGGACGGGTGTGGCGAGAACCGCTGCCCGATTCTCGATCTCGAACGTCACCAATAGCGCTGGCGTGTTTCTACCGGCATTTACAAGCGTCTCAAACTATAGCGTTGGCGGCGCGGCAATCGGCGGCTATTTCGCAGCCCAGCCGGTAGAGGACGATAGCTCAAGCGACACCGCATGGCGCTTCGACGGCCGCACTCAGTCTGCATCGGCCCTGACCACTGCGGCTATTGCCGAGTTCACGAACCTCAACTCGCCTATAGTCCGCATCATGGCAAACGGAACTATGGGTATCGGCACCTCGACTCCGAGGGCGACCCTCGGCGTGCAGGGCAACGGCCTTCTTTCGGGAAACCTCTTTGTCGGCGGTTCGATCACGTCGACGAGTACATTATCGATGGGAGGAAGCGGCACATTCACGAGCTCGGCAGGGCCAAGCGTGCAGGTGCAAGTCAGCGGTGCGAGCGGCAACAACGTAATTCTCGGCGTGAGTAACCAGTCGAGCGGCCTCGTCACGGGAGATTCTCTGGGCGATGTAGCATTGAGACTCAATAACGGTTCAAACAAGTTCTATATATCGGAAGGAGCTACACCTGTATTCACTATACTGGGAAGTAACGCCAACGTCGGTATCGGTTCAACATCGCCGACCTCGAAGCTAGTGGTCTCCGGCGGAGGCATTGTGAACACCCCGGGCGGCATAACCAGGACGGCGACGTCGAGCGGCTCATGCAGCTCTATGGGTAAGTTCTATCCTAACGGCAAGTACTTGTATAGCTCTTCTGAGGACAACTGTCCTGCGCACATGGCGGTCTGGGACGTCAGCAATCCTTACGCGCCGACCTACGTGTCGTCCGTTGCTGCGGGCGGTAGCGGCCCTAAGGCTTTCGGCGGAAAGTACATCTATAGCATGGGTGATAACTTCCAGATTTACGACATATCTAATCCGTATGGCATGTACAAGGTAGGTGAGATAGTGCACCTCGGAATTTTCACCCATGCGAAGGAGGCAAAAAGTATGGCTCTTTCAGGCAGATATGTCTATGTCGTTGCTGACACGGCCCTCTACGTCATCGATGTGGCGGATCCTACGTCGCCAAAGATCGTCGGTTCCTATACTGCAAGCGACAACCTCTACGGCATGTATCTCTCGGGCAAATATCTCTATCTCGCCGCTGATACGGCCGGACTGGTCATACTTGATGTATCCAACCCGAAGTCTCCCCTCTATATGGGCACATACGATACGTCGGGCAACGCCAAGAACGTGGTCGTTTCCGGAAAATACGCCTACGTCGCTGATACCGGCGGCCAGCTGGCGATTATAAACGTGTCTAATCCCCAGGCTCCGTCGCTGACGTCGACGCTTTCGGTGAGCAACGCATTTGACGTCGCCTTTATGGGACGCTATATCGCGGTTGCTCGCGGCGGCTCGGGAGTGACGGGGGTTAGTCTTGTCGATGTCCAGAATCCTCTGAATCCATTTATAGCAACAAGCTATCTGGCGGCTGACATGACGGCAAGCAGCATCACGGTTTCCGGCAAGTATATTTATGTCGGCGAGGATCTGAAGTTCCACATCCTTGATACGGGAGGCGTGGACACACCGTCGGTTACTGCCGGTACGGCGGAATTGGGAGCGGCTTCAGTCCTTACCAATATGTCTATCGGAGACAACTTGTATGTCGGAGGCGGCATCATCGCGGGCACTGCCGGCATCAGCTCGCGCGGAGGACTTTCGGTCTACGCTGCCACCACGTCAGTCACTCAGACCGTCGCCACATTCATGGGTGGCAACGTCGGTGTCGGCACGACGACGCCGTGGACGACGTTCGCGGTCAACGGCACTGTCTCGATGCCCGCACTTTCATCCGGTGCCGGCTCGGCATACGTCTGTATGACGCTCGCAACCGGCGAGCTCTCGACTTCGACCACTGCATGTAACCCGTCATCGATCCGCTTCAAGGATAACGTTCAGAACAGCACCTACGGTCTCTCGCAGGTTCTGGCAATGCGCCCGGTAACGTACACGTATAAGCCGGAAATGAAGATCTCCGGAAATCAGGTCGGCTTCATTGCCGAGGAAATGGAAACCATCGTTCCGGAAGTTGTCGGACATGATGCACAGGGCATCGCGGCAAATATCGACTACGCAAAGCTTGCCCCGGTCATCGTGAATGCAATCAAGGACATGCAGGCCGCGATCAACACGCAGAATGCACCGACCTCGACGGTCTCGATCATGATCGACGGCGTGGGAAATGTCGGTATCGGTATGGGCTCGACGACCTATCCTCAGTACAAACTTGCGGTCCAGGGCGATGTTGCGGCAACGTCGTTCGTGAACATCTCGACCCGTGATGCGAAAACCGATATCAGCTACCTCGATGATACCGCAAAGGACAGCATCCTCGACACGATCGGCAATTTGGGTATCGCCCAGTACCGCTACAAGACTGAGAATCAGGCGGATCCGCTCCGTCTCGGCCTCATCGCCGAGGAAGCCCCGGCGGCAGTCCTCGCGGTCGGCGGCAAGGGCGTCGATGTCTACAAGCTCTCGACGTACACTCTGGCGGGCGTCCAGGCCCAGCAGCGTCAGATCAAGGCCTTGAAGGAGGCACAGGCATCGACGCAGCTCACGGTTTCATCGACGACCAAGGCAGCCGCTGAAGCCCAGATCACCATCTTCGATCTGGTCGGTCTCACTAAGACTCAGGGTGATATGATCGCAGCGATCCAGACGCGACTTGATGCA
This sequence comes from Minisyncoccota bacterium, assembly GCA_036384775.1. Classification (GTDB taxonomy): domain Bacteria; phylum Patescibacteriota; class Minisyncoccia; order Phycocordibacterales; family PALSA-1337; genus C7867-002. Next base: position 17,851 of record DASVLR010000069.1, on the reverse strand, counting down.
CTGACCTCGCGTGTCGATTCGCTCGCAACGTCGACCGCGGCTATGGGCGATAAGATCGCGGCTCTCCAGTCGGAACTCTCGGCACTGAGGGCCTTGGTCGCAAACAACGCAGCGAGCGCAAACGGTGCCGCAGCAACGACGACGGTTGCGACGACGGTTGCAACCTCGACTGTCCAGTCGGTCCTGAGCTCGATGGGTGAGTGGATCGTCAGCAGGCTCACGGCATCGATCGTCATCGCGGAGCGTATCGAAGCAAAGACGGTTGCCGTCTCGCAGGGCTTCGATATCGTCGATCAGGCAAGCGGCGTGACCTGGTGTGTCACTATCAAGAACGGCGAGTGGTCGAAGGTCCCGTGGGCCTGCGGAACGCCGGCATCGGTAACGGCAGCCGCACTTGAAGGTGCGACCCAGACGACGCCGATCAATCAGGCCTCGACGGTAAACGTTCCGCAGAATGACACGCCGTCAAATACCACGATGACCGGCGGCACTACCACTGATGGCGGTTCAACTGCAGCAGCTACGACAACCGCCGCAACCTCAACTTCAACAACGGCAACTTCAACTGAGCCGGTTGTGACCCAGTCTACGCAGCCGGCGGAGACTTCTGATACCACGGGCGCGGCATCAACAACTCCGTCAACGACCCCTGTGACAACGGCTACCTCGACTGCGCCGGTTGCATCAACCACGCCGGTCATAACCACGACCGTTGAACAGCCTTCGAACGGCACCACGACCAGCCCGACAGCATCGACTACCATTACAATTTCAATGGAGAATGCTTCCACCGCCTCGACTACGACACCGTAATTGCCGAGCCCGTATCGCGTAACTACTTGATTTTTAGTCCGAATCGTGCTAGGATCAATATATGTGTAAGTCTCTCGTCCTTACGCATTAGCATAGTGAACGAGGAATGCCGCTAGTGCGTGTGGAACGCATGTGTGGTGAATACAATATGTCGAAAAGGATTTTCGTGGGTTCAATCGCTTGGGCAACCACGTCAGACGGCTTGAGGAAGCACTTCGAGCAGGCTGGCGCAGTTTCAAAGGCAGATGTTCTCATGGACAAGATGACCGGTCGCTCACGCGGTTTTGGCTTCGTTGAAATGGAGTCAGACGCTGATGCAGATGCTGCGATCTCTAAGCTCAACGGCTCAGAGCTCGACGGCCGCAAGATCGTCGTCTCGGAGGCTCGCCCGAAGGCAGCGTAATAGCGCTCCGCGCTCAACGCGCCCGGGGATAGCCCCTCAAAAACCGCTCATGCCGTTTGGCCGAGCGGTTTTTGTTTTTGATACGGATTGTAACTCAATAGAGTAAGCCGCCTCGGCTAGTTGATGCTCCTCCACCACTCGGAAATGGGTGCGCGATGGATGATGTCGACGACGCGAGCGGGATCGTCGGTGATTTCGAAGAGATTGATGTCGGCAAAATCAATGGTCTTGGTTGCCGCATCAAGCATGTTTTTCTGGATGAACTCCTTGAGCGGATTCCAGAATGCCGATTCGAAGAGGATGATGGGCACGCGGGGGATCTTGAGAGTCTGGATGAGCGTAAGGATACTGAACAGCTCGTCGAAGGTGCCGTAGCCGCCCGGGAAGAAGATATATGCTTCAGCGGCAAAGGTGAGCATGGTCTTGCGGCTGAAGAAGTAGGTGAAATCCATCGCATCGGTCGTGAACGGATTGGGACCGCGCTCGCGCAAAAGGTGGATACGCAGGCCGACGGCATTACCGCCCGCGTCATGTGCACCCTTGGCTGCCGCTTCCATGATGCCCGGACCACCGCCGGTGATGACGGCGTATTTGAGCTCCTTGGCGATCTTGTATGCGACCTCGGTGGCATGCTTGTAATAGCTGCTTTCCGGCGGCGTCATCGATGAACCGAAGATGGTCACCGAGCGGGGATATTTCTGAAGGAACTCAAAGCCCTGATGAAATTCCTTGTGGATGCGCGTGAGATGGTCCGCAATGGCTTTTTCATGAATAGCGGTACGAGTCAGATCGTTGGGAGATGCGAGTGACCTTCCGGAATGCTGAGTGTTTGACATGGCTGTCAGTATACCACTATCCTTAGAGCAACATGAAGCCTGACTCTCAGCCCGCTCTCACTTTTTCCATTGCAGCGCGCCTGCCGAACGGTCGCGGCCGTGCCGGTATTATTCAAACCCCGCACGGAGCCGTCGAGACGCCGGCATTCATTCCTGTTGGCACCAAGGCAACCGTAAAGTCAGTGTTGCCGGAGTCTATTCGCGACCAGGTCCAGTCGCATGCTGTTCTTGCCAATACATATCATTTGTATCTCCAGCCGGGTACCGAGATTCTGACCAAGGCCGGTGGTCTCGGAAAGTTCATGAACTGGTCAGGTCCGACGTTTACGGATTCGGGCGGTTTCCAGGCGTTTTCATTGCAGGGCGGCATGAAGGGCGCAAGCCGCAGATCTAAATTTGCTGATAAAACCGTCGAGGTAGAAGGCGAAGCTGGAAATGCCCGCGCAGAAGATGCGGGCGATATCGATATGGCTAAGGTCGACGATGACGGCGTGACATTTAAGTCAGTCATCGATGGATCGTCGCACAGGTTCACACCAGAGACGTCTATCGATATTCAACACGCTATCGGCGCGGATATCATGTTCGTGCTCGATGAATGCGCGGCCATCGGTGCTCCGCATGACGTACAGAAGCGGGCGGTCGATCGTACGACCCGCTGGGCCGAGCGCTGTCTCGCACAACACAAGAAGCTTGGAGTCTCGCAATCGACCGGCATGCAGCAGGCATTGTTTGGCATTGTTCAGGGCGGTAAGTTCGAAGATCTTCGTCGCGAAAGCGCTCGCGCTATCGCAGCGGTACGCGGTACGGGAACGGACGGCACAGCGGTCGAGTTCGACGGTTTCGGCATTGGTGGCACCTTTGAAAAGACTGACATGCCAAATGCTGTCGCGTGGATCTGTGATGAGCTCGCCGCCGCCGGCGCAGGGGACAAACCCCGCCATCTGCTCGGCATCGGTGAGCCCGAGGATCTCATTTTGGGTATAGAGAACGGTGCTGATACGTTCGACTGTGTTGCTCCGACAAGGCTCGGTCGAAACGGTGCCGCATATGTCAGTGGTCCCGGCGATAACGGTCGTGGCCGCATCAATCTTTTGAATGCAAAGTATGTAACCGAATTTGGTCCGATTGATCCGATATGTTCTTGCTATACCTGCACCAACTACACGGCTGCGTATATCTCGCACCTGTTCCGCGCCAAGGAAATGCTCGCCGCGACATTGACCTCGATCCACAATCTTTATTTCTTGGTGAACTTGGCCAAGCGTGCACGACAAGCAATCATTGACGGTCGTTTCGACGCCTTTAAAAAAGAGATACTCGGCTAACAAAAAGGCGCTATCAAGGCGCCTTTGGTAGATTTAGATTTCTTTTACGCGGTAATCAGCGGGAGCTTTGGAAAGCCACCACTCGAGCTGCTCGAGCGTGAGCAGGCCTTCCTGGGCGCCGACAAATTGTGCGACGGACATCGGGTTGATGGGGGCCCACATGAAGGCTTCGAGCGGAGGTTTGCCCATTGCGAGAGCAGAAACGAATGTCGAGGCAAAGGCGTCACCGCAACCGGTACGATCGAAGGCCGGACGCGGATCCGGATACATCGGGACAAAATAGAAGTGTTCGCCGTCGTACATATATGCACCGCGGGTGTTGTCGGTGATAAGAACGAGTTTCGGGCCAAACTTAGCGAGACCGCGCATCAGTTCTTTAAGATCGCGCTTTTCGGTCGGGAGATTGAGGATGCGCTGCGCCTCTTCGACATTCACCACAAAAACGTCCGTGCGGGCATATATGCGCTTGAGTTGATCAAGCCCGAGCTTCATCTGAAAGGTACCCGGCTGGAATGCAAGCTTCACGGAAGGATTCTGTTCGAGATATGCCGCAATCATCTCATGATACTTCTCGGTATGAGATGCAAGCGACGTCAGATAAATCCACTTCGGCGGCGGGAGCTTGGGGAGCTGGTAGTCATATGCAATGTGATTGACTAGAATAGTGCGGTCAGCGCCGTACCACAGTACGAAGTGATAGTTGGTCGGCTTGTTCTTGTGCGTGCGGATATAGTCGGTGATGACGCCGTTTTTGCGGAGTTCTGCCAGGCAGTCGCGACCGTTGTCGTCGCCGCCAAGATTGGAAACGAGTGCAGAACGGAGACCCAGGCGCGCGGCAGCGACCGCGGCATTGGCCGAGTTGCCGACGGCCTTCACAACTTTTACGTATTCGAAGGGGACTTTGTCACCGAATCGGACGCAGAGTTCGCAGTCTTCGGTGTTGAGCTTGCAATGAGTTTCCGCATCCTTGAGCCGGATGAAGGCATCGGTTACGGTGTCGCCAATTGCGACGAAATCAAGGCGTCTGGAAAACATATACACAAGTATATCACGGGCCTCCGTGAGCCGGCGTGATAAAATGTCCACATGAATCTCAGGGAAACAGTCAAAGCCACTGCGGCGAAAGGTCTGGCCGTCGGTCATTTCAATGTGTCGACCCTTGATGGCGTCTATGCTGTTGCCGACGCCGCCCGCGACCTCAAAGTTCCGGTCATCATCGGCGTATCAGAAGGTGAACGCGACTACACCGGCGTCCGCGAGATTGCAGCCATCGTTCAGTCGATCCGCGAAGATCGCGGTCAGGAGATATTTCTCAATGCAGATCATACCTACAGTTTCGAGCGAGTAAAAGAAGCCGTCGACGCCGGCTTCGACGCGGTTATTTTTGATGGCGCCAAGCTTCCGTTGGAAGAAAACATCGCCGTTACCAAGAAGTGTGTCGAATATGCGCGCGCAGTCGGGGCGAAGACAGGTCGCGAGATCCTCGTTGAAGCAGAGCTCGGATACATCGGCCAGTCTTCTAAGGTGCTCGATGCGGTTCCGGAGGGCGTTCAACTCACGGACCCGGATATGGCAGCTCAGTTTGTGAAGGCGACCGGCATCGACATGCTTGCGCCTGCGGTTGGTAATTTCCACGGCATGCTTGCAGGTTCGGCAGACCTCACGCGTGCCGCGAAGAAGATCGATCCTATTCGCGTTGCGCGAATTTCTGAGAAGACGGGTGTTCCGCTGGTTTTGCATGGTGGCTCAGGACAAGGGGACGATCTCGTCAAAAAAGCTATCAAGGCCGGCATCTCTATTGTGCATGTGAACACCGAACTTCGCGTGGCGTATCGCGCCGGTCTCATGAAAGCGCTTACTGACAATCCGGATGAGGTATCACCGTACAAGTATCTCAGGCCGGCCAAACAGGCTATGCAGAAGGTCGTCGAAGAGAAGCTGATGCTTTTTAACGGCTTGTAAGCAAGAATAAGAAACTACTTACTCAGACACGCGTCGAGCTCTGCAGAGCTCGCGCTAAATCTCGGAAATTCCTTGCTAGGAATTTCCTGTGAATTGTCTTCGTAAGTAGTTTCTTATTCTCGCCTCCAGACCATTAAAATCACGTGCCTGTTTTAGATGTGCTATATGACAGGGGTATGTGCGGGAGCGGTGAGGAGGCCCTGCGAGCCGGGTAGGCGAAGCACGAGGAATTTTCCAGCAGGAAAATATCCGTGCCTCCAAGACGCTTCTGCACATACCCCTGGAATTGGCCAAATATTGCTTTTTTAGGCCGTTTTTGGTAGGATATCACGCATTATGCTTACACTGAATGTAGAGAAGAGGGACTCGAAATTGAGCCCTGAAAATATCCGCAAAACGGGCAAAATTCCGGCCGTTTTCTACGGTCCCAAGGAAAAGTCGACCCCGGTCGTTATTGATGCCAAGGCATTCCAGAAAATCTGGAAGCAGGCAGGCGAGTCGTCAGTTATCATCCTCAAGGACGGTTCTCACGAACACGAGGCTCTCATCCACGAGACGGATATTCATCCGATCTCCGGTGCCGTTCGTCATGCCGATTTCTATGTCATCGAAAAGGGCAAGAAAGTCTCCGTGAAGGTTCAGCTCGTATTCTCGGGTGTCTCTTCGGCGGTTAAGGACAAGGGCGGCATTCTCGTTAAGGTGCTCCGCGAAATCGAAGTCGAGGCGGCTCCTCGCGATCTCCCGCGCGAACTCACAGTCGATATCTCGAAGCTCGTTGAGCTTTCAGACGTCGTCCACGCTTCTGATATCGCTCTTCCGGCAGGCGTTACCATCAAGGCAGAGCCGACGGAAGTGGTTGCCTCGGTCACGGTTGCCAAGGAAGAAGTCGAGGCACCGACTACCATCGACATGTCAGCTATCGAGGTTTCAGATGCCAAGGGCAAGAAGCCGGAAGAAGGTGCAGAAGGTGCCGCTCCCGCAGCGGACAAGAAGGCCGAGAAGAAATAATCTCTCCATCCAACCTCCCGAAAAACACCCCGTGTGGGTGTTTTTCTTTTGTGCCCCGGAATAGAGCCTCGAATAGACAATATGAGCGCCAAGCAGTCCAGCCCGATCGTATTGTATACTGTACTCATAGGATGAAATTCGCAGCGTTCATAGGGAACCCGTACGGTTGGATGATCGCCCTTATCGGTGCGGCCTTTTTTGTTTCTCCGCAGCTCGCGCATATCGCACAGGCACAGACTGTTCTGACACCGGAGCAGCGCGCCGCACTTCAGGCCGAACTGTCGCAGGTTGAGAAAGAGTCCGCAGCAGCCCAGGCGCAACTCCAGAGCGCTCAGGCGCAGAGCGCATCGTTGTCGCGCGACATTGCCGTGCTCGACGCCAAAATCAAAGCCGCACAGCTTCAGATCAAAGCAAAGAATCTTCTTATCCAGACCCTGGGCGAGGATATAACCGACGCACAAAAGCATATCGACAATCTCCAAAATCATATTGCCAAGGGCAAGGAGACGCTTGCCGATATTCTCAGAAAGACGCGCGAGCTCGATCAGACTTCCGTTTCCCAGGTCCTGCTATCACAAAACTCCGTCTCGGGCTTCTTCAAGGACCTCGATACCTTCCAGTCAGTCCAATCTTCGATGGCAGATACGTTCACCAACCTGCGTAACGATCAGGCTTCTACCACGGCCGAGAAGAACGCGCTCACTAACCGGCAGAATGCCGAAATGGACGCTCGCCATACGATCCAGGTACTGCAGTCAAACATTCAGGCAGATCAGGCTGAGCAGAAGAAGCTCCTCGCCGTCTCGAAGGGCAATGAAAAACAGTACCTGGCCGTCGTCACTGCCAAGGAGCAGCGAGCAGCCCAGATTCGTTCGGCCCTCTTCCAGCTCGCAGGTTCATCGGCGATCAAGTTCGGTGATGCGTATACCTACGCGACTCGGGTTTCGAATGTCACCGGCGTGCCGCCGGCGTTCCTGCTCGCGATACTCAAACAGGAGACCGGCATTGGTAACAATGTCGGCACATGTTATCTCACAAATACCGAGACCGGTGCCGGTCTCAATGCCAGGACCAATGCCGCGATCAAAAATGTCATGAAACCGGGTCGTGACGTCGAACCGTTCATTTCAATAACCAGATCACTCGGCCTCGATTACAAGGCCATGCCGGTATCATGTCCGCAATCGATCGGCTATGGCGGCGGCATGGGACCTGCGCAGTTCATCGCATCGACCTGGATGCTCATCAAGGACCGTATCGCATCGGCGGTCGGCAAGACAAACCCAAATCCCTGGACCCCGCTCGATGCGTTCATGGCGGCCGGTATCTATCTCTCCGATCTTGGCGCCGACTCGCCAAGCTATTCAGCCCAGAAGAATGCGGCCTGTAAATACTACTCGGGACGTGCATGCGGATATGTGACCGGTGCCACCGCATACGGCAACAGCGTGATGGCCCTGGCCGATCAGATCCAGACGACGCAGATCAACCCGTTGCTCGGCAATTAGTCCCCTTGTGGGGCAATTAGTTTGTATATAAAAAAGACCGTTCGCAGCAGGTGCGGGCGGTCTGATGAAACGGTGCGGATAACCGAGTGATTAGGCGGGCTGCCAGTGTTCCCAGTTGGCGATGCGTTGAGCGTCGCTCACGGGAGCGATTTCCGCAGCACGAGCGAGGGCATGCGGCCGGTCTCCCAAGTGGAGCGGAGCGTGATCGGCGCCGGTGATGGTGCCGGTCGCGACATCCAGGGTGTCATAGCTGTCGGCGTCGGCGAAGAGAACGCGAACATCGTCGAGGAAACGGCCGGTGAGCAGGTGATTGGTGCCCAGGATGGGTTTGTTCCGGACCCGCCGCCGGCACGCCTTCAGCATGTGCTTGCGGCGGAGACGGAAGGCGCGTTCGCAGCCGCGAACGTCACGTTGCACGAGGGCGTGCCAGCTGGGTGCCACCTCGACGACGTTGATGTCGCCCTGGCGGCGAGCGGTCACGCCGTGTGCGCGTTCGATGCGCCGGATAATTTCGGGCTTGAGGGCCGCGAAGAATCCGCGTTCGCCGCCCTCCAGAAACGAAACCCAGGCTTTGTCGGTGACTCCGGTGACGAACGAGGCCTGCTCATCACAGCCGAAGAACGCGTTGTAGTGGTTGCTGTTGCAACGGTCCCAGAATTGGCCGATGAACTGTCGGCCACCAAGCAACGGATAAATTTCCACGGCTGAGTGGTGGGGGTGGTAGGCCCTGGCGCTGCGATGCTGGATCGGCAGGATGAGTGTCCTCTTGTCCGGACGGACGATGGTAGACGCCTCAGGCCGATAATGCAAGGTCACGGGACCCGCATGTGTGGGGAGTTCCGCAAGCGGAACGGTGTGGTGAGCAGTCATCTGTGGGATATACTTCTCGGTTATTGGTTTGTTTCGTCACCGCACTCACGCCGTGAGGAATGAGTATGATGTCGAAGCTGTTCGCATATAACACTAGCTCTGCAATTCCAAATATGCAAACGAAAAATCCACAGTTTTGAGTTGTGGATTTTTTCGATGAGTGATCGCGAGTTGTGTGACTAGATGGTGAGTATAACCGGAATGACCATCGGCCTCTTGGCGGTCTCCTGAAGGAGATACTTTGAGACTGCGTCAGTGACGGCATCCTTCACGAAGTCGATGTTGATCGGGTTCTGACCGCGCGAAGCCTTCTCGATGGTGTCCTTGATGACCAGGCGAACGCCGTGGAGGAGCTCCTGGGATTCGCGGAGGTAGACGAAACCTCGTGAGATGATGTCCGGTGACTTTTTGAGCTTGCCGTTGTGAGCGCCGATGATACCGAAGATGATGAAGATACCATCCTGAGCAAGCATCTGGCGGTCGCGGATGACGACATCCTGGACATCACCGACCGAGAAACCGTCCACGAGCACCAATGATGAGGGTGCGCGTTCGCGGAGCTTCACGATCCTGGTTCCGGCGTTCTGGATTTCGATGATGGCGCTGTTGTCCGGAACGACGATATCGCTGTCGGTGAGACCGTTGGCCTCCTTGGCGATCTCTGCGTGAACGCGGAGCATGTAATGGTAGCCGTGGACCGGAACGAAGAACTTCGGGTGGATCTGCTTATGGATCCATGCGGTTTCATCGTGGTTGGCGTGACCTGACGAGTGAACATCGGCAATGCGGTAGTGAATGATCTTTGCGCCCTGGCGTGAAAGATTGTCCTTGAGCTTCTGAACGGCGCGTTCGTTACCCGGGACGATGGACGATGACAGAAGAATGGTATCGCGAGGGGTGATTTTGACCTTCTGGTGCGTCTTGTTGGCGATACGCATCATGGCCGCGAATTCGTCGCCCTGAGCGCCGGTTGCAAGAATGATGACGCGCTCCGGCGGGAGGTTGTCGATCTCGTCGGTCGAAATCATCGTACCCGGCTTGGTCTTGAGGAGGCCAAGGTGCTTACAGACTTCGAGGTTCTGCTTCATTGAGCGACCCTCAACCGCAACTTTCTTGTTGTACTTTTCTGCGTATTCAATAATCCTCATGAGGCGTTCGAGGAGTGATGAGAAAGTGGCAATGATGAGACGTCCCTGCACATTCTTGATGATCTCTTCGATATTCTTGTGGACCTGTTTTTCAGGGATTGAGAAACCCGGGTTTTCGACGTTGGTCGAATCGGCCATGAGAAGGAGAACTTTCTCGTCCTTGAAGGCACGCTCGTATTCGGCCGCTTCTTCAGGGGTGACGACGCCATTGTCATGATCGAGCTTGAGGTCGCCGGTATGGACGATCGAACCGTGCGGAGTCTGGAGAATAACACCCATAGCATCCGGAATCGTATGGGTCACGGCGAAGAACTTCACCTTGAACGAACCGATGGTGAGGGTACTGTTTTTCTCGACAACCTGCATGTCGATCTTCGGAACGTTCGGAAACTCTTCCTGGCGCTTCTGGACGAGGATAGAGGTGAGGAGGCGGGTATACATCGGAGGATTACCGATGCGCGGCATGATGTACGGAATACCACCAATGTGATCCAGGTGACCGTGAGTGACGATGACGGCCTTTACCTTGTTCACGCGCTCTTCGAGATATTTGGTATTCGGGAGAATGTAGTCGATACCCGGGGTGTTTTCATCCTTGAACTGGAAACCGATATCGATGACGACGATGGTGTCGCCGTATTCAATTGCAGTACAGTTGCGGCCGATTTCCTCGACACCACCCAGCGGGATGATGCGGATCGAGTCGGCTGCGAGCGGCGGAATGGTATCGCCGTCCTTCGACGCAGGACCTGCGCCACCGGCCGGGCGAGCCGGACCGCGACCGCGTCCGCGCTCAATCTTCTTGGCGATGAGCATGCGGGCACCGGCTACGTGGCCGACACCGGCGATCTTGCGCGCGCCCTTACCAAGAACGACGCGATTGTTCAGACCCCCGTTGGTGCTGCCGTTACTGCCTTGGCCATTCTGACCGGGAGGCAAATTCTGAGCCGGAGGCCTGATCGGGCTCGTGTTCGGCGCAATGCGATCGGTGCGCAAGGTGCGTGTGCGTGAAGCATGTCCCGGGAAGCCGTGCGGACGAGGGCCGCGCGGAGGGAACGGGCGGCGTTGCTGTGGTGCGCCTGCTGCCGCGCCCGCGGGCGGAACCTGCGGCGACGTATTCTGCGCCGGCGGTGTCTGAGGCTGAGAGGGTTGTGTCGATGGTTTCTGTTCGTTCATGGTAGTTCGTTCTGGTGGTTAATGTTACGGGTAATTTAGTACTGCACTTTCTTAATGAAAATATTCCATACTCGCTGCGTCTCCGTGTACCAACTCGTCACATTCTGGAACCGGTCCGACGGGGATGTCGCTGTCGTGAGGCCGATCCCACGAAGCGTCTTTGGTACAGCGTAGATCAGGTCCGGAGAGTAGAGAAAGATAGCCGGTATATCGTCCGTGATGGTCTGTATGAATTGGCCGTATGCGGAGGTCGATGCGTCAGTCGATGTCGCGGTACGGATAGTGTCGAGCAGCCGGTCCGCCTTGCTGTTGGTATACATCGAGACGTTTACGCCCGGGGCGAGACGCTGCGACGAATGCCAGAAGGCATACAGATCCGTCGGCTTGCTGACGATCTGACCGAACAGAAGAGCGTCATAACCGCGGACTCGGATGACATTTTGGTAGAGGTCCGCCGGAGGCAGGCTGATGACATTTACTGAAATACCGATCTTTGCCCACTGGGTTTTCAGGATATTCGCGACCTGCATAAGGTCCGCGGTATCAGGCGTATAGAGAGTAAATGAAATAGTCGTAGAGGCCTGACCTTTCTTTGCGGGCTTCTTTTCGAGAACGCCGTTGGGCGAAAGCTTCCAGCCGTTCTTGCTGAGGAGCGCCAGTGCAGCGGGAACATCCGAAGTTGATGAACCTGCCGGAGCGGAGACCGATACCGGGCCGTTTACCGGAATACCGTATCCGGCAAGGACTTCCTTGATGATCTGCGAACGGTCGACTGTGAGCGAAAGGGCCTGGCGGATGGCGGTATCGGTAAGAGCCTGATTTTTGTTCTGATTCAGGAAGACGCCGAAGATGCGGCTAAGCGCCGCGGTATCGATAGTGTAAGGTTCACCCTTGTTTGCGGCAAGCTTGGCTGCGGCTGACGGCGGAATCGACGAAAGACTGTCGATTGAACCGTTCGAAAGAGCGGTCAACGCATGGTCGAGATCGGGGAAGAACGTAAAGGTGATATCGGAAATGTGAGCCTCGGTGCCCGCATAGTCGCTCCAGGAGTCGAGCTCGTAGTCGGTAGGGATACCGCCCTGGTCACTCGTGATCGTGCCAACCTTGTACGGACCGGCACCAACCGGGCGGACATTGTAGCCGCTGAAAATGAACTGTTCATCCGACACATTGCCCCAGATACTCTTCGGCAGGATGCCTACGGTGGCATTCGAAAGGAACGTGCTCATCGGCTGCTTCAGAGTGAATACGACGGTCGAAGGACCGGATGCCTGGACGCTTACGCCGGCCCAGTCGATGGCACGCGGACTTTTCAAGGAGGAATCCTTGATCTTGTTGATCGTAAACACAACATCATCGGCAGTCAGGGACGCGCCGTTGTGGAATTCAAGATTTGGCTTGAGAGTGAACGTGTATGTCATGCCATCCGGGGAAACGTCCCACTTCTCGGCGAGATCGGCGACGATTTTACCGCCCTGGTTGCGGGTAAGACCTGCATAGACCAGCGATGCAATATCGCGGTCGACATCGGTGACGGCAAGGACCGGATTGACGGTATGTGGAAGGCCGACGAGGCCTTCGTGCAGACTGCCGCCGTGGGCGGGAATCTCGGACATGAAGTATGAGTTGGCTCGCAGGGCCATAACTAGGGCCGTAACGATGAGTGCGGCTGCAAAAATGCCAAACACGACTTTCTCTGTTGCTGAGAAGCGCGTAAGGTAACTAAGTATGGTTGAACTTCCTTTGAGACGAAGCTCGCGTGTCTGATTGTCGCTTTCCAAAATAGTAAAGTAACGGGCCGAGGCGCTCCGCCATGTGGCGGTACGCCCGTATTTAAATGAGATTCAGCAAAGCCGAAACCGCGAAGAGGATAGCCAAAATTACGGTGGTCGTGAAGAGAACCTTCTCGAAGCCGCGCCTGGTATGGTATGCCGAAGACAAATTGTCGCCGCCGCCGAAAGCTCCGCCTACCTGAGAACCTGTGCGCTGCAGCAAGACCGCGCCAACGAGAAGCACGGACAGGATGATCTGCACATACGGGAGGAGAGATTTCATTACCGGATACTATAGCACCAGTAGTGATATTTCGCAACCGTGCTAGCATATAAGCCATGAAATCATCACTCAAGGCCCTCGGCATATTAGTAGTAGTGCTCGGTATCATTGCCGTCATTGTCTTTCTGGTGGCAGGACAACCGCAGCAGTCAGGCGACACAACTAACGGTGCCAGTACTACCACCACAGGTATAGATAGTAGCCCGACGTCCACTGCTGATCTGACTTTGCATGATGTTCAGAATGCCGCCTACAATCTCACACTCCTGTCATACAAGTTCTTGCCCGAATACGCGACGACAACTCTGATAAACGGCATGTTTAGTGACAATGCTGCTATGGACTACCCGGGTGCGATCGATTTCTATCATTACGATGTCGCGATCGCGAATGTGGGCCAAACGCCGCTGGTTGCATTTGGCGACCTCAACAATGATGGCGTGGGTGATGCGGTGGTTTTACTCGCTGCACGTATTGATGATCGTTTGGTGCGCAAAATCACCAATCTTGGTGATGGAACCAACCCGACCGCAACCTCGACCGATGTCATACTGGCTGCACAGGTTCTGATACAGAATGCGCACGGACCGCAATTCGTAGCATCATTTTTCCCGAATGTTTCGCTGGAGCAGGGCAAGGCCAATTCATTTAAATCACTGCAGATATCCAATGGACAGATTCAAATTGCTTCGGGCACAACGACAGCACGCTATGAACTGATCGATAGTGCAATGATTGTTGCTGTCTCCGATGAATCGCTCGACGGTGTCGATTCGACGGTGTATGGCGGATGGGAGCGCTATGTCAGCACAGATGGCGCGTTTGATCTCAGGTATCCTCCACATACATTCATGAACGCTGTCGACGGAGGCATGAGGCTGACAGTCGCGACATCCACATTTCCGGCACTTACGACAGTCAGTAGTGTTACGTACACAATAACGGCACGTTCGACTATCAATACGAGCTCATGTATCCCAACAGAGTGGTATGACTCCAAAGGCCCAAGCCTGGTGAACAAGCATATGATCGGAGGATACTCATTCTATGAAGGTCGGGTCAGAGATTACGCCATGGGCTCAATCTTCTATAGGGATACGTTCGGTTTTTGGAACAAGAGCATGTGCTATACCTTCGTTAATGAGCAGCACTCATTCAGTCCGGGACGCCTTGTTAATGAACACTATACCCGCGAGCAGGCTGATGCAGCAGCTGCGACAAATGCGAAGCTCGAACAAGAGTTCAACAGGAATTTCATGGGCATGATCCAGTCATTCTCACTTCGTGACAAACACCTCACTCAATAATCGCGTGCGTATCGCATGGACTTCATACAAGTCTGTATTCGGCGTAGTAGGAGCGCTGCTTATTGTGGCAACCGGTTGGTTCATCTGGTCGAGTAGCCGTAGTGGTGTGGGCGTGCACACCAGCATGCGTCCGTATCACGTATCAATGTATTACTACGATAATACGGACTTCTATCCTCAGTCCGTGGCAATGTTTGCCGCCACAAAACCTCTCGAACCGCGTCCGCGCGTCTTTATTATCAACCAGCACATTCTTGCTGCACATCTCATTGCGCAGCAGTTTGCTCAGGCAGCTGACCCGGCAGTGCAGACAGTTATCCTGATCACTCAGAACAACTGGAATGCGGGCACAGCGCCGATCATTACTTCAGGCTACGACTGGAAGACGCCACTCGGCGCGATCGCTGCCAATACTGCATATGAACAATTGCTCGTGACACAGGGAATAGCATTCGAGGATGAATCCATTTTCACAAATGAGCACGGCATCACCGGCATCATCCCGTATGTCGCGCAGTATTTTCCAAAAGCTCGCATTGTACCGTTGGTAATTCGCGATGGGACTTCGGATCAGCTTGTCGATCGTCTCGCGGCAGAGCTTGCCAAGCTCGACCTCGCGAAGACTGCCATTGTTGGCACCATCGACATGTCTCACTATCTGCCCAAGCAGATTGCTGATGCACATGATCGCATGACCATTGAGACGATTCGGTCGTTTGATTATGCGTCGGTTCCGAAACTCGATATTGATACCGCACCGACACTGCGAGCCATGATGAAAACGGCGGAAGCTCATGGTATGAATGTATTTACCACGACCGGACATGCAAACTCCGCTGATCTAGTCAGTGATCCAGATCTCATTAGTACGACGAGTTATATTACGGGATATTTTTCGGCGGCTACTTCTACTTCGAGCGCGCCGATGGTGAAGCCGACCGATACGCCGGTCCACCTCTTTTTCGGCGGCGACATGATGTTCGATCGTACTGTCGCAGTGCATGCAGAACAAACGGGCACAGACTCCTTATTCAAGGGTCTCGAACGTATTTTCCTTGGCAATCACGCGAACATCGCCAACCTCGAAGGAACGATCACCACGAAACCATCGGTCGCACAGGTCGACCATACTATTTTGCACTTCACCTTCGAACCGAAATTCGCAGATGTACTCTCAAAAAATCATTTCACGGTTGTTAGCCAGGCAAACAATCATGCACTCGATTTCGGCAGCGCCGGTTTTGTCTCAACACAGAACTATTTGTCAGCACGGGGGATCAGGTTTTTCGGCTCACCGTATAATGATATCAATCTGACCACGCCGGTTCAGATCAACGACCGCACTATTTGTTTCGTCGGATATCACGATCTCTACAAACCAGACGAGACCAGCGCTGTTGCGGCCATTCGGAGCGTACGACCGGGTTGCGGCCTCGTCATTGTGTTTCCGCATTGGGGTGTTGAATATAAAACCACCGAGAACAATCGACAGCGTCAGCTTGCTCATGAATTCATCGATGCAGGCGCCGACATCGTCATCGGGGCGCATCCGCATGTCGTCGAGCCGATCGAGATATATAAGAACAAAGCTATTTTCTACTCGCTCGGCAATTTCATTTTTGACCAGGGCCTTTCGTTCTGGACAGAGCATGGTCTGACGATCGGCGTTGAATGGTCGCAGAAGCAGACGACATTCACACTCGTGCCGACCGAACTCAACAAAACAGAAGCGTCCATCGCTCCGGCCGCTGCTCGTGACAAGATTCTCGATGTGCTTGTGAGCGGTGCTGGCGTCTCGGACCTGACTCGCTCTGATATACTTACCAAAAAATCATTTACTCTATGGAACCCGTAAATAAAAACCATCAGTTCGTGGGTGCAGCGATCGCAGTCATTCTGCTTCTTGTCGGTATCGTTGCGTATAGCTGGATGTCCCGCAGCTCGTCGCCGACAGCGGATACCTCCCAGCAGCAGGTATCGGCAGTGTCAACAAACATCTTTGCATGGCAGGAACTCAACCTCGATCGTGTGCAGCCGATCCGCACGACTGATGAAATTCCTGTCGCAAACGACAAACTTGTAGCGTATAAGATTGCCGATATTACATCCGGCTCGTACAAAGGTGATATCCTCGCGCTCGTCGGCTGGCAAAACGAAATCGACAGCTACCACGAAGGCGCGAGCGGCATCTATTTCGCGAACTACTTTATTGCTGATGCGCAGGGCAATGCTGTTGCATGGGATGCACGCTATGTCGGCATGACTGATACGTGGTGCAATGGATATGGTGAGCCAAACTGTGAACGCACGATCGCTCTCAAAAATATATTTGGCCTGACAGACAAGAATCAAACCACGCTGGATAGCATCCCCATTGAATTTGGTGCCTTCGGCTCGATCCATTCAAAGGACAAACAAGCCATTGTTGTCCGGAACACCTTCGGAGCAGGTCTGTTGTCTGTTTCAAAATTGCGCGACTCAAAAATTTCAGAGGTTGATCATACAGCTGGAGGGCTTCCTATATTCATGAGTGTGGGCTTCCGTGACGGACAGGGTTTCTACGGCAAGTTGCCGCAGCATAACTACTACATCAAACTCCCGTTTGGAGCATATGTACCGGTCGTGATTGATCCGGGAGTCACTGAAGCGGACGGACGCATCAGCTTCGATTGGACCACAGGCACCACGACTCGTGCGTCATATAAATTCGGCGAGTTTGCCTATGGCTGGCAGGATTGCTACGACGGTCTGACAACATATGAGGAGTTCACCTCACATCTGGTGAAGACTGCGCCGACGGCGTATGAACTTCCGGCGGCTTCATATCCCGAAGTCTACAAATGTTTATTCGAAAAGACCCGCCGCTACGTCTATGATCCGATAACTCAAAGCGGTACATACCAGGACACTGACACGTATGCCAATTTTATTCAGTCGCACCCGATGTTCTTCGTACAAAACGTATACGGCGAATGGGTTGGGTATCTCCGCAGCGATGTGGTCCCTCCGGCAGAGAAAGCAAAGCCTGTCATCTATCTGTATCCGCCGCAGACGGAACAAGTTTCAGTCCACGTTTCGCCGGTCGGTGGTTTTACCAAGACCGATCCGGACTACGGTACCGGCTGGAACGTGATCGCAACACCGGAAGGTACGCTTACGACAGCTACGGGTGTCGCATACCCGTATCTGTTCTGGGAAGGAGGTAAGGAGGGTTCCGTTGTGACACCGCGCGAAGGTTTTATCGTTGCTCGGGCGGATATTGCCGACACTCTCGATGCCAAACTCTCCGAGTTCGGTCTCAACAAACAGGAGCGCTCGGACTTTATTGATTTCTGGTCTCCGAAATTGTCTCGTGCGCCGTATTGCTTTATTACGTTCATCTCGCGTTCAGAAATTGATCGTGTTGCGCCAATGAATATAGCGCCGACGCCTGACTC
>DASVLR010000068.1:0-11709 GCA_036384775.1 Minisyncoccota bacterium | reverse complement strand
CACTGAGCGTGCCGAGCAGGCCCGACCTTTTCCCCGATTCAAAAAATGCTCCACTGGCGAACGCATGAAAGTTAGCCACGGAAACTCACTAAACCTTGATAAGCGTTATAAAAGCCACCAGATGTCCGGTGGCTTTTATTTCGTAAACCTTACTAAGGGCTTATCTTCCCCATTGAGGGGTATCGGTCTTTTTTAGGACGTCTGAGGGTCGGTTTCTGCTGCACTTTCTGCTGCACTTTCATCAGCCGACTGGGCGATCAATTTCTGCAATTCCTGGGTGAGAACGTCACCAAATTTCTTCACACCGGCATCATCCAAAACGGTGACTTCGTAGATCTTTTGCGCGAACTTTTTGAGTGCTTTTCGTGCCTCCGCAATGATGTCTTCATTGACCATATCGGTCTTGGTGAGGAGGATAATTTCCGGCTTCTCGGAGAGACCTTGGCCAAACTTTTCGAGCTCTGCACGGATGGTTTTGTACACTGAAACGACGTCCTGATTTTCGAGAGAAATAAGGTGGACGAGAAGCTTGGTTCGCTTCACGTGGCGGAGGAATTTGTGACCGAGACCCTTACCTTCCGAAGCACCTTCAATGAGACCCGGGATGTCGGCAATAACATATCCGCCCTTGAGTGCGCCGAGGTTCGGATCGAGTGTGGTAAAGGCATAGGCACCGACCTTTGCATGGGCATTGGTGAGCGCATTGAGGAGACTCGACTTGCCCGCGTTCGGGAGGCCGATGAGACCGGCGTCGGCGATGAGGTTGAGCTCAACATTGAACGTCGCCTGTTCGCCATCGACACCCGGGGTCGACTGTTCCGGACGAACATTGGTCGATGCCTTGAAATGCTGATTACCGAGTCCGCCTCGGCCGCCGTGGAGAATCTTTTCGGTCTGGCCGTCCTCAGTGAGCTCGACGACGCGTCCGGTAGACGTGTTGGTGACAACGGCGCCGATCGGAAGTTCGATGATCTTGTCTTCGCCCGCACCTCCCTGTCGTGAGAAGTTTGCACCCGCTTCGCCATCACCCGCGGCGAACTCCTTGATCGACTTGTGGCGTGCAAGCATATTGGTGTCGCGGACGGCACGAACATACACGTCTCCGCCCGGGCCGCCATTGCCGCCACCAGGACCGGAATACTCCTTGGACTTTTCGTGCATCCAACGGACGACGCCATCGCCGCCCTTTCCTGCCTTCGCATAAAATTCGAGCTCGTCTATAAGTGCCATAGTTCCCTATGTATAGCAGATTCTAGCCAAATAAGCCAGTTTGTGTTGAAATATTTTGCGCCCAATTGAGACCCAAGCCCGCGTCTCTTACTCGAAATCGGTCACGAGCCGCACCTCCTTCTCGATGATTGAGGCGGCTTTCTCGGATGTCGACGGCTCATCGAACAGAAACCTGCCTCTGAATTTGCTCCCCTTAATAAAGAGCGGCATCCAATACGGATCATCAGCCCACATGTGCTTGAATGGGATTTCGTCGATCATGAACCATTGCGGGCGCATCTCCTCCGTTTCTACGGCGTCACCGACATGGGTAAGGACCTTATATACATGCACTTCCAGAACCTTGTCCGGCTCAGACTGGAATTCGAACTCCAGGATACCGTAGCGCTCGAGATCCGAAGGCTCGGCTTCTATGCCCGTTTCCTCCCATAATTCACGGACGGCGGCCTCTTCTATGGTCTCGCCTGGGGCAATTTTGCCCCCAAATCCATTCCAGTGACCGGCACCAAAACCTCGCTTCTTCATGCCAAGGAGGATGCGTGGATGCTCATGGATGAGACTCAGGGTCAGAATGACTCGTTTCTTGGTATTCATATGAAAATGATTGTTTTTCGACACTGTACAATCACTTATAGGGCTTGTGCGACTATGCCGACGATAAGTATACCGACGAAATTTGCGACAAACGTAAATGGTACAAAGACGGATGTTTTGGTCTTGGTCAGGCCCAGGAGCGTGATACCGAGCTCATCCGGCAATGGTGACGCAATAATAAGCAGGGCTACGAAGGGAGAAATCCACCTGAACAATCGCATATGTACTATATATCTGAACTTGGTAGCCGCACGGGTACTCAGCAAATACTTCATATCAGCTGCCAGACGGCTGCGTACGAACGAAAATAAGAGAAAGTCTCCGCACACCGCCCCCAACGCACCGACAAGGCCCACCAGGATCGCCGAATTTGTTTGTGCCAACTTGCCCAGAATGACGATTGCCGGTGCGGTCGTGAAGGCCGATGTAAAGAAAAGTCCGGCCACGAAGGCCTTCAGTGGAGCCGCAACTGTACTACCAAGTATGACCGTG
The DNA here is from genome assembly GCA_036384775.1 of Minisyncoccota bacterium. Lineage (GTDB taxonomy): Bacteria > Patescibacteriota > Minisyncoccia > Phycocordibacterales > PALSA-1337 > C7867-002. The sequence continues at coordinate 9,393 of DASVLR010000068.1, read as the reverse complement.
TCGAGAAACGTCGTCTCGGCAAGAAGTATTGCGACGATCACGCTTGCGGCTACAATGAGAAAATCCTGAATCAGGTGCCGTTGATGCATGAATACAAGTATACCGCCTTTTAGGCGGTCTTTGTCTTACTATAATAAATGTTCCTTAGGGCTACTTCCCCGCACCGTGGCACTTCTTGTACTTCTTGCCAGAGCCGCACCAGCACGGATCATTCCTGCCAGGCTCTTCGCCTGTACCCGGAGCTCCGCCGCCTGAGGTAACGGTCGGCTGTGCGTTGGTGACGACTTCCTTCGGTGCAACCGGATTCTGCGGAGTAACCACCTGCGGCGCATTCCCAGGCTGGCCGTTGGCTCCTGCAACAACAGGAATGATGTTCGGGATCATGCGGATAAGCTGACCCTGCATAGCTGCCTGCATCTCCTTGTAGAGTCTGAGGCCCTCCTTCTTGTATTCAATCAGCGGATCACGCTGGCCGAAGGCGCGGAGGTTCACGCTTGAGCGGGTGTAATCCATAACTTCGAGGTGCTCGACCCAGAACATATCGATGGTCTGGAGCAGGAGGACGCGGACTGCGTTGAGGAACGGCTCGCGGCCGAATTCGGCGATCTTCTTTTCCATGACATCGTGGAGCTCCCCGCCAACGAGGGCGTTAAGCTGGGCTTCAACTTCGTCGACGGAGCCAAGAAGGAGTTTACGGCGATCACCATAGACCGAGGTGCGCTGCTGGTTGATGACGTCGTCGAATTCAAGAACATGCTTGCGCGAATCGAAGTTGAAACCTTCTATCTTCTCCTGGGCAGATTCAAGCGAACGAGAAATGAGCTTGTGTTCGATCGGCTCGTCTTCAGGCATGCCGAGGCGGCCCATCATGGACTTGAGCATGTCCGAGGCAAAGACGCGCATGAGCGAGTCCTCAAGCGATACGAAGAACTGCGTCTGGCCCTTGTCACCCTGACGACCTGAGCGGCCGCGGAGCTGATTGTCGATACGGCGAGCCTCATGACGTTCGGTACCGAGGACGAACAAACCGCCGAGGGCTTCGACTTCGGCGTGCGTTTCCGGAGTATTCGGATTACCGCCAAGCTTCACGTCAACGCCGCGACCTGCCATGTTGGTCGAGATGGTCACTGCTCCCTTCTTGCCGGCCTGGGCGATGATCTCACCCTCTTTCTCAGCATATTCCGGCTTTGCATTCAAAATGGTGTGCGCGATGCCTTCGCTCTTCAAGAATTGCGAGAGAAGTTCGTTCTTTTCAATAGAAACGGTACCGATCAGGACCGGCTGGCCCTTTTGGTTGAGCTCTTTGACCTTGCGGGCAATAGCCTTGAACTTGCCCCGCTCGGTGCGGAAAATCTGGTCGTTAAGGTCAATACGCTGAACCGGCTTGTTCGTCGGAACGACGTATGTCTCGAGACCGTACACCTTGTAGAATTCCTCTGCTGACGTAGAAGCCGTACCGGTCATACCGGCGAGCTTCGGATACATGCGGAAGAAGTTCTGATAGGTCACGGTCGCGAACGTACGCGATTCCTGCTGGATCTTCACGCCTTCCTTGGCCTCAATAGCCTGGTGAAGACCTTCTGACCAGCGACGGCCCGGCTGGAGACGACCGGTGAATTCATCGACGATGACGATTTCGTCATTCTTGACCACGTATTCCTTGTTGATATGGAACATGGCCTTGGCACGAATCGCCGTCTCAAGGTGGTGGACGAACTTAATACCCGCGTCGGTATAGATGTTGTCGACGCCAAGCGCCTTCTCCGCCTTGGCAATACCGGCCGGTGTCAGTGCAATCGACTTGTGTTTCTCGTCGGTCGTATAGTCGCCGTCCTTTGCATCCTTGTCCGTCGACGGCACGAATGACGCCACCATAGCGGCAAACTGCTTGTAGGTGGCCTCGGCGTCACGAGTCGGCGCCGAAATGATAAGCGGCGTGCGAGCCTCATCGATAAGAATAGAGTCGATTTCGTCGACGATGGCGAAATTGAACTCACGCTGGCGAAGCTGCTGCGGATTGTATTCGAGATTGTCGCGGAGATAGTCGAAGCCGAACTCTACGTTGGTACCGTAGGTGATGTCGGCCTGATATGCCTCGCGACGCGTGATCGGACGCAGGAAGTCGTGGACGATCTTGAACGATCCCTTCTCATCACGCTCCGTATCCATAGCGGCTTCTTCGGCAGCCGGCTTTGCGGTCGCGTCGTACATGTAGCTTGCCTCGTGGTTGACCACAGCGACAGAGAGACCGAGAGCGTCATAGATCTGGCCCATCCAGGAAGCGTCACGGCGAGAGAGATAGTCGTTGACCGTAACAATGTGGACACCTTTACCCGTGAGCGCATTGAGGTATGCCGGCAGCGTTGCAACGAGCGTCTTGCCTTCACCCGTGCGCATTTCTGCAATACCTCCCGAGTTGAGAATCATGCCACCAACCAGCTGCACATCGAAATGGCGCTGCTTGAGCGTGCGGCGTGATGCTTCGCGGACGACCGCAAAAGCCTCCGGAAGGAGTTGTTCGAGCGTCTCGCCGGCGGCCAGGCGTTGCTTGAACTCAGCCGTCTTGGCCTTGAGTTCGCTATCGGAAAGGGCCTGCATGGCAGGCTCGAGAGCGTTTATTTTTGGGACGATCGGATCGAAGGTCTTGGTACCTTTCGTCGTCGAACTACCGGTGAGTTTAGACCAGAATGACATGAGGAGTATTTATTATGACGGAAACAGAGGCACTTTAACATATATATGCGTGCCGTGTCGCCTCAGCTCGTCAGATACCGGCCGCCTGGCGCGCCCTACGAAATTCACTGATAACCTTTGCCTTTCCTTTTTCATTACCAATCTCGTGACGAAACGCCGTCTTCATTGCAGCAATTACCATGATGTATTTATTGATAATCGGATCATGTGCGACGTCACCATAACCGCGAGTGAAGGCATCGCGCTGCGTATCTGACTGAAACACAAAACACTCGGCAACCTCTTCCCGCGGGTCCCCTGCCCTCAGGCGTCCCAAATCAATAATTCCACTGACCTTACCGTCTTTCACAAACACATGACCCCGATGAATATCCGTATGGAGCAGCGACGCCTGGCCAATTTTAATCTCTTTGAGTTCTTCGTTCGCAGCCACGAGAGACTCAAGTTCATCTTCAGTGAGCAACCGATGTGTTCTCAGAAACTCAATATTTTTGTCAAAATAAGCTTGGAATTCGACTCTAGATTCTTTCCAGGAATTGAACTCGCCTTTCACAGTTCCGTCTTCATCAACTACCATCCGACCAAATCCGGGAACAGAAATCTCATTGATCCTCCTCGAAATATCGCCCATCTCTGTATAGATAGCCGCCTCTTCTTCTGGGGACAATTGAGCCTCAGCAAGAACTCTGCCTTCAGCAGCAGAAAGGATAAGTGTCGGACACTCTATCGCGGGAGGATTTTCTTCATACGCGATAACATTCGGTACCGGTATGCCATACCTCTTAAAAAGCTCGTGGCCACGTGCCGCGACAGGAAGCGCGTGTTTATCCTTATTAAAAAGCACGAAGGCCTTTTCACCTCCGATGACTACTTCGTAGACCTCGCTCGCATACCCGCTTTCCACTCGTTTCATAATTGAAACTTCCAGACCAAACGCTGTGTGCAAGCCCTCCTCGATTTCAGGTATCTCAAGCATAAGGACACGACGAGTCTCCTTCTGAGACATGCCCTGTTCGGGAACGATTGGCTGCTCTGGTATATTCTCTGGAATTCCTTCCATAATATTAGTTCACCCACTCGACTTCAGCCTCGATCTTGATGGTTGTCATCTTTTCCACCAATTCAGCGATCTCCTTGGTACGAGCAACAACCTGGGCTGCAGTGGCGCCCGGCTGCTTTGCAATAATGACAAGCGCCTGACGCTCGTATGAACCGACATTGTTCACCATCGTTCCCTTCACATGACAGATATTGTCGAGTATCCAGCCGAGCGAAACTTTGACGCGCTTGCCTCCCGGCTCCGGGAATCCCGGCAATGCGGGATACTGCGCCTTGAGCTTATCGAAGCGGCTCTTTGAAATGACGGGATTCTTGAAGAACGAGCCTGCGGTACCCCACAACTTCCAGTCCGGCAGCTTGTGCCAGCGAATATCGATGACCGCATCACGAACCTGCTGAATCGTCGGCTTGGAGATGTTTGCCTTCGCAAAATAATCCTTGAGATCCTTGTATTCAATATTGACCTTGCCCTTCTTTTTGAGGCGCAGATCAACCTGGAGGATGATGTAGCGGCCTTTCTTGTGCTTGAAAATACTGTCGCGATAACCGAACTTGCATTCCTTGCCGGAGAATTTTACGTACTGAAGCGTCTTGGTATCGACGGCGCGGACCGTGATAACAGAGTTTGCGATCTCGACACCGTAGGCGCCGATGTTTTGCACCGGAGCTGCTCCTATCGTACCCGGAATAGCAGAAAGGTTTTCGATGCCGTGGAGATCGTTCTCGACGGCCATCTGAACGACCTCATCCCAGCTCTCGCCCGCTCCCGCGGTAAGACGATAGTCACCGCCGCCCATCGGCACAAGTGCCTTACCCATGATTTCGTTCTTGATTACCACGCCGGAAAAGCCCGCGTCCGAAATGAGCACATTGGAACCGCCGCCGATGACGAGTGCGCGGCGATTGTCCTTGTGAGCAAACGAAAGCGCTTCGACGACCTCTGCGCCTGATCGGGCAATACAAAAATAGCGTGCGGGGCCGCCGATTTTGAATGTCGTATAGTCTGCAAGTGGTACGTTCTGTTCGAGTTTCATGTCCTAAAAAGTTGGGTCGTTATCATACCCTACTACTGTCTTCGCGCCAACTGTACAAAACAAACGCCGGTGTTCGTGTTCCGATGGGTGTATGTGCCTTGAATTGCGCCAACTGACCACGACGGGTGCGAGCTCCAAATAATTGTCTAAAATATATGTGAGTACAGCCGTCGTGGTCGCTTGGTACAATCTGCCCCGTAGTATAGCGAGGAAGTTATCCACTTGCAAATCGGCCTTAAATATGGTATATTGGCATGGTGAGTACTCAGTGTGAGCACTCTCCAAATAACGTCTAACGCAATGGGCCGCCCTCGGCGGCCTTTTGCGTTCTTGTGAGAGCATATGTGACATCAGAAAGAGAATGTGTCATTTCCGGAGCACCATCATCGTGTCGCATGCAATTCCTGCGTCGCCTCCCTCCGGTCAATGCTCCCGAAACGATATGCACAATCCGAGATTTATCGTGCTGCCTGTGCCTCGTCGATGGCCTTCTGGATCTCGTCCTTATATTCGGGATGTGCGACCTGGAGTTCTCGGAAGACCGCGATCGCTCCCGCCCTGTCGCCCGTGGTATAGAGGAGGCGTGCGAGCGTGACGGCAATATTGATATTTGATTTGTCGCCAGCATAGAGTTTCTTGTACGCGGCAATGGCCTGCTGAGTCTGGCCAGAGATGAGGTATGCCTGAGCAAACGTCTCTGACTCGAGCTGAGAAGCATCTCCGTTATAGAGCTTGAGCGCGTCACTGTTGCGCTTGGCGGCAATGTACGCGAGTGCGAGGTTCGACTTCACACGCTCGTGTGCTGGAACCGCCTTGTAATCAGCTTCGAGGATGGCGATTGCCTTTTCCGGAGTACGAGTATTGATATAGTCAGCCGCGAGTTCGATATCGATGGACTGCTTGCCTGGTGAAAGTGAGCGAGCATATTCGAGCATCGGAACCGCGAGCGAGAACTGGTTGGCAACACTGAAGAACGAGCCTCCCAACGAATAGGTGCGGGCATCAGCAAACGGGGTTGCCTTGACCTGAGCTTCAACCGCCTTTGCCGCAAGTCCGAACAGTGCCTGCTTCGCACTGTCCGAAGTCTGTGCACTGGTCACGACGCGATCCGCACAGCTATAGAGCTGCTCGCGAATTTCCTGGTTTGCGACATAGGTGTTAACGGCAAGCGCCTTTTCCCATGCCTCGGTCGTCGGTGATGCCGAATAACAGTTGGCAAGGCCGCCGATCAAACTCTTGTTTGCCTGAATCGGTCGGATCTGGAAACCCCAGATCACGAGCGCGAGCACGATCACCGTAGCCGGAACGCCGACAAAATTGATGACGTCACGATCGACGGAATTGGTGCCGAGCCATGAGATATGCCTGCCCGGCCTGAATGAATTTACAAACGCGAGCACCGCGAAGAACAGTACATAGCTCGCAAGGTTATCGAACACGAAGATGTTATGGATGGCATAGCCCGTGATGAGGCCGGTGAGTACGCTTTTTTCAGAGATCGTATGCGATGACTTCCAGATGACGCGAATACAAAGGACGTAGAGCGCGATATAGGCGATAAAACCGAGGATACCCGATGCGACCAGCCAATCAAGGAAGACGCTGTGGGCACGGTCGAACCACTGCTCCTGATTCCACATGCGCGGATCGTAGTTCGCGTTGAAGACATAGTTAAAGTTTTCCTGGCCCCAGCCGAGGATCGGACGATCTGCCAAACCCTTGAGAGCCATCGGCCAGATGTAATTACGCGCCTGACCCTGAGCCTCTGACCATGAAATCGAGCCGAGACGCTGGAGAACAAGGTTGTTCTGGACGAATGACGAATCGCGCATGCCCCAGAAGATGCCCATGACGGCGATAATAAGGACAATCACGCCAGCGGCGATATAGCGGCGCTTCTTCGGAACAACGTGGCCTGTAGCGGCCTTGCCGCCGGCTACCGCATATAAGAAGAGTGCAAGCAGAATGCCACCGATAAGACCAAGGATGGTACCGCGGGTTGCAGTCTGAAAGAGTTCGAAGGCGAACAAGAGCGGCAGGAGCTGGAGCGGAAAGAGAGCAGCAGCAATGATGACGAGGAGAATCGCAACAATTGCGCCGGGATGCGCACCTGAGAATGTATGGATGGCGCTCCAGAATTCAGAATGGTTGTTTGCGCCAGCAAATGCTGCGACCAGGACCAAGGCTGCAACGGTCGAGATCCAGAACACCGCGAGATCATTGCTGCGAATACGGAATGACCAGAGTTTTACCTTGCGTGCAATACAAAGGTACGTCACCAGACCGACGTTCATGAGCATGTAGACTGCCATGTATGCTGCATTACCGAGTGAGGCGTCGATACGAGTTGAGCCCTGGTGAATCGGCAGCGCGCCGCCAAGCTGAAGAAGACCGTACATCGACACCACAAAAGCGACACCGACTTCGGCCATGAGCCAGCGGGTCCAGTTGCGCTTGCCTTCTTCCCCGCTGCCGAACACGCCTTCGGCGGTAACGAAGAATGCCCACAGATGAATGATAGTCATCCATCCTTCCATACGCTCGAAGTTAGACCAGAGGCTGCGAAGCGGATTTACACCAAAGAGATCGGCGATAAGCGTGATGACCGTGAAGATAGTTACGCCGAGGAACAGCGGAGTGACCTTCGGACGATACTTGGCGTCATACATACACAAGATAAGCCATGCTGCGAAGCCGACTTCCACAAGAATGCGGAAGAAAAATGCCTTTCCGGTGATAAACGGGAAGAAATATGAGTTGACGACGAGAAGCGGGAAAAGCGGGACCAGGAAGAGTGCTGCGTTCGCAATAAATCGTGCTGTTTTTTGCATGGCGTTTATCTAATAGTAATGAATGCGGGCTCTGTACAATGGTTTGGATCATAGCACGCGCTGGTAATTGAGAAAATAGGCCTAAAATGCTAGAATATTTCGCATGTCCACGGTAGAAACCGTCATTCGTCCCAAGCGCCTCTTCCATATCTCGGATCTTCTCGAAATCTGGAATTATCGCGAACTCCTCTACTTTTTCAGCTGGCGTGACCTCAAGGTCCGCTACAAGCAGACAGTGATCGGAGTCATCTGGTCCGTGCTGCAACCATTCATCACTATGGTGGTGTTCTCGGTCTTTTTCGGCAAACTTGCACAGGTGCCTTCCGACGGCGTGCCGTATCCGATCTTTGTCTATACCGGTCTGCTCTTCTGGCAGTTCTTCTCTGACGCACTCAACGAAACATCGAACTCGCTCGTCGCCAACAAGGCCATCGTCTCGAAGGTCTACTTTCCGCGCCTCATCCTCCCGATCTCAAGTGTCATCACAAAGCTCGTCGACTTCGTCATCGCGGCAGTCATTCTCGTCTGCCTTATGTTCTACTATGGATACACGCCGCACATCGGCGGTCTCCTCATGATTCCGGTATTGCTCGTGCTCACCTTTATTGGTGCAACCGGCCTCGGACTTTTCTTGGCAGCGCTCAACGTGAAGTACCGCGACGTCCGCTACGTCCTGCCGTTCTTCATACAGACCATGCTCTTCATCACGCCAGTCATCTATCCGGCATCGATCGCCGGTAAGTATTCGACTGTTCTCGCTTTGAACCCGATGATGGGCGTCATTCAGACCGCCCGCGCAGCTCTTCTTGGTACTACTCCGATCAACTGGGTACTCCTCCTTATGTCCCTGATCGCCGGTCTCGTACTTCTGGGTATCGGTATGATCTATTTCAAGAAGACCGAGCGTTATTTCGCCGACATCATATAACGCATACGTATACGCACATGAATCAGCCTATTATCGAAATAAAGAACGTCAGCAAGAAATACGATATCGCCCACATGCGAGGCGGCTATATCGCGCTCCGCGACGTCATCACGAACGCCCTCAAAAATCCCGTTGCCTTCATCACCAAAAAGGCCAAGCAGGCTACCGGTCTTGAGAAGAAAGAGGAATTCTGGGCGCTGCGCAACGTCAGCTTCACGGTCTCACGCGGCGAAGTCGTCGGCGTCATCGGTGCAAACGGTGCCGGCAAGTCGACGCTCTTGAAAGTGTTGTCACAGATCACCCCGCCGACCGAAGGCGAGGTCATCCTCCGCGGCCGTGTCGGCTCACTGCTCGAAGTCGGTACCGGTTTCCATCCTGAACTCACCGGTCGCGAAAATATTTTCCTCAACGGCGCTATTCTCGGCATGAAGCGCAAGGAGATCGCCGCCAAGTTCGATGAGATCGTCGCGTTCGCAGGCGTCGAGAAATTCCTTGATACGCCGGTGAAGCATTACTCGAGCGGCATGTATGTCCGTCTCGCTTTTTCTGTGGCCGCCCACATGGAGCCTGACATCCTTGTCGTCGACGAAGTGCTCGCTGTCGGTGATGCAGAGTTCCAGAAGAAGTGTCTGGGCAAAATGAATGAGATCACAAAGAAGGAGGGTCGCACTATCTTCTTCGTGAGCCACAACATGGAGGCCGTGAACAATCTCTGTACCCGCACCGTCCTCCTGTCTCATGGCCAGGTCCTCAAGATCGGTCCGACCAAGGAAATCATCGGTGACTATCTCAAGGAGCTCAATCAGGAGCCGACATCTTCCCTGCGTGATCGCCGTGATCGCGGCGG
>DASVLR010000067.1:0-5739 GCA_036384775.1 Minisyncoccota bacterium | reverse complement strand
CCCGAAATACCGACTATTGTCGGCCTGGACAACGAGGAAATCTTCTTGATGATATCCTCGCTGATATGCATGTTAATAATTCTTGAGCCTTGCTGCCTGATCGTGCTGGCGGATCTTTTCGTGAGCCTTGGCTTCGATCTGACGGATACGCTCACGGGTAACACCGAACTCCTTACCTACTTCTTCGAGCGTGTGCGTGATTCCATCGAGGAGACCATGACGCATTTCGAGAATCTTGCGCTCCTTTTCTGAGAGATCATTCAAAATAGCGTTGACCTGGTCGCGAAGGATACGGCGTGAAGATTCCTGATCCGGAGAGAGGATCTTTTCATCGGCAATGAAGTCGCCGAGCGTAGACTTGGAATCATCCGAATCATCACCAACCGGACTTTCGAGAGAGACAACGTCCTGCTCGATCTTTTCGATCTGGTAGATCTTGTCGACATCCATACCCATTTCGGTTGCGATCTCATCCGGAAGCGGCTCGCGGCCGAGTTCCTGTGAGAGACGGCGAAGGACCTGCTTGTACTTGGCGATAGTTTCCACCATGTGCACCGGGACACGAATCGTGCGTGACTGGTCGGCGAGTGCGCGAGTGATAGCCTGACGAATCCACCACGTAGCGTAGGTTGAGAATTTATAACCCTTGGTCCAGTCGAACTTATCGACGGCGCGGAACAGACCGAGGTTACCTTCCTGGATAAGGTCGAGAAGAGTCAGGTCCGGTGAGCGGCCAACATACTTCTTTGCGATAGAAACGACGAGACGGAGGTTGGCCTTTGCAAGGAGGTTTTTTGCTTCGAGATCACCGGCCTGAATGCGCTTTGCGAGCTCCTTTTCTTTTGCTGCATTGATAAGAGGATACTGACCGATCTCCTTGAGATACATCTGGATCGAGTCATATGCGCTGTCCGAACCCGCATGACGAGAGTACGCCGCCGGCTTCTTCTCCTTTTCCTTGGTCTCTTCGACTTCGAGAAGTCCGCCACCCTCGAGAACGTCAACGTTAGCGGTTGCGAGTTTGCTGTAGAGGTCATCGAGGAAGACAATGTCGTTTTCGATCTGCGGGAACTCCTTCAAAATCTCGTCATAGGTGACGAAACCGCGATCACGACCCTTCTGGATGAGCTGCTGTGATTTTGCCTCAAAATTTCGGATGCCTGAGCCCGTACTCTTGCCTGCGGGCGTAGCCTTGGCAGGCTTGCCTTTTTTTCCAGCCGGTGCCTTCTTTGCCGGCTTTGAGGCGGTCTTTTTACCACCGGAACGACTAACAGCGCGCACTGCCTTTTTGGGCTTGCTCATATGATGATTATGGAGATTAGCGAGATTCATATTCTACGGTAGATACTCAAAATAGGCAACAGTACCCGTATGGGCCGGCTTTTTAACGTCTCAGTTTGGCTATTTCAGCCTTTCGAACGGACAGAGCCTGGCATTTCTTGGCCAACTCCGATACCGCGGCGTGATCGCCAGCACGTTCCTTTTGACGAAGTTCCGTCATTGTCTTGATCAATTCTTCAGCGACAAGGTCCTCCTCGAAGTTGACGATAAGATCGCGCATATGGGCGTCCCACGTTTGCGGTTGTGTCCCGAAAAAAGCTTCGGCCTCGTACACAAGATCGCCCATCTGGGCGTCCGCACGAGCACGACGCTGTGCATACGAATCGCCAGCAACTCGTTCAATTTGTGCGGCATACTCGGTGGCTTTCTCCTGCTGAGCTTTCTGCATCACTTCGAGAAGCCCAAACATTCTACGCTCCACAAGGTCAATGCGGCGCGAACCAAGTGTCGGATCGGCAGAAATCGGCACGGATCGTTTCGGCGGTACCGGCACCGATGAGCCGGAAGACGCGGCTGCATTCTCAGCAGCAATTTTTGCAACAATAGTTTTTACATCGTCCCATACCGCTTGTTCAGGCAGGCCTGCCCTGTCAGCAACCATACGTACGAAAAAGGCTTTGTCTGTTTCTGACTCGATGAGTGCGATAAACGGAAACACACGATCACGAAGTGCTTTCGGGACCTTGCGGGGCTCGGTTACTTCTTTGAGGACACTGCCAATCTCAAACTCGATCACCGGCTTGGTGTTATTGCGGAGGATGTTCTTCCAGTTCTCGGGATTCTCGAGAACGAGATCGGCCGGATCCTTACCACCGACAATATCAGCGATCTTCACATCCATACCAAGCGAGAGTGCGATACCCGCAGCGCGCATAGCCGCCTTGCGGCCGGCGGCATCACTATCGAACGCGATGAGCAAATTATTGGAAAGGCGCTTGAGAAGGCCGAGATTGTTGACGACCCCATGCTTGTCGAGCGCGCTATCGGCAAGCGCAGTACCGGACGAGGCAACTACATTCTTGATGCCTGCCTGATGCGACATGATGAGATCCATCTGACCTTCGACGAGAATAGAGTATCCGCTGAGACGGATGGCATTCTTTGCCTTATCGAGACCGAACAATACTGCTGACTTATCAAATATCGGCGTATCCGGACTGTTGAGATACTTGGCTGCCTTGCCGTCATCGAGTTTTGGCAAAATGCGTCCGGTAAAGGCGATCACACGACCACTGGTATCAGCGATCGGAAACATGACACGGCCGCGGAAACGATCGTAGTAGTTCCCCGTCGTATCCTCTGCTTTCTTGGCGAGACCCGCTCTCTCGATGAGTTCCTTCGGCCACTTTCGTGCCACGAGATAGTCAAAAAGATTGCGCCAACCTTCCGGTGCGAAGCCGATACGGAAATCCGATACCGTTGCGGCAGTGAGGCCGCGCTTTTCGATATATGCCTTTGCCTCGGCAGACTTGGCCAGCTGCTCCTGGAAATACTTTGTAGCGTCCTCCATGATACGGAAGAGACGGTCACGCTCGGTATCGGTCTTCTGGTCGAACACGAGTGAGACACCCGCCCTGTCGGCCAGCACCTTGAGTGCGCCCTTGAAATCGAGGCCTTCGAACTGCTCGACGAAGGTAAAGATGTCGCCTTTGGCATTACAACCGAAGCAATAATAGCCGCCGCGGTCCGGAGAAACATAGAACGACGCAGTTTTCTCGTGATGGAACGGGCACTTGGCCTTGAAGGCTTTGCCGGATTTCTCGAGTTTGATATACGAACCAACAACGTCTTCTATAGGGAGACGCTGCTTGATGTCCTCGACTTGTGAGCGGCCCATGCGGGCGCCGGCCGTACCTGAATTCATGGCCGTAGTATACGCGCGCGCAGGCATAAAACAAAGCCCCTGCCGCAACCATATGCAGCAGGGGCAATCGTGACGGAATGTCAGATTATACGAAAACCGGTTTCAGCAGACGGCGGTACAGAGTACCATCCATCGCGCTGAGGCCACCTTTAGATTTCCACGGATCCGGCATGAGGCGGTTGGCGTGCCAACCGCTTACACTGGCGCCATGGGAAGCTCCCGGCGGGAACTGATTTTCGTATGTAACGTTCCGGGGACACACGGATACCAAGCTGCGTGATCCCAAGACCGTCACGATTAGACATACCAACAGGTATTTCATCGATCAGGAGTACTACTACAGGAGTTTTGTAGGCAGAGTAACGACATGAACCTCCCGGACACGTCGTTATTGCTGACTACAACCGACGGAAAATCTGCATACTAGTATATCGCACAATTCGAATATATCGAAATATATTTTGTAATCTGGCAAACTTCCCGCCGTGGGTTATCGTGCGCAAACAAAAACCACCCACCAAAGAGCCAGCGGGTGGTTCTTGGATGGGTGGGACGATCGTGCAGATATCAGTCGAGGGTCTTACTCGCACGACGCCGGCGATATTCCGGCACTGGCAGTTCGTAGGCCAGCGAGGCTATATAGTCGAACCGAGAAGTCTGGATGATTATACCGTGGGTAGTCCCGTTCTTGTCGAACGCATCACCCAGTATTTCTTTTCCGGAGCTGCACAGTTTGCTCAACAGCGTCTCAAACAGTTTTGTTTGAGACGATGTCTCATCCAGTGCCTCCGCCGAGACGTATGCATCAGCCATATGCAGCAGCGTGGGCTGTGCCTGAACGATCTGTTCGGCAGGTGTGGCGGAGGAATCGATACCGAGCATCTGGCACACATGCATATACTCCGCCACGATACTCAGCCACGTAGGATGGAGCATCCGGACGACCCGCCGTAACAGAATGCCCGTTACGACAAGTGCTCCGCTCACCATCGTGCAGGACATAAGCACGATGGATGTCGTTTCCCGGGACTGTATATCGTCCCAAAACACAACATTGAGGTAGACGGCCACCACAAAGATCGCCATCGGGATATAGATAAGCCCGATATTGACCCAGGAGTGGTTCATCAACCAAAACAGCGCGCGATCAAGCGTACTGTGATCTTTCGTAAGATTGCCGAAGGCAATCTTGTGCATTACGGGACGATTCATATGTTTTCAAGAAGCCAACTGACCTGACTCATATTCGTTCGTAAAAGGCGTGTAGCCCATGACGCCGCTCGCGGGAGTGCGGCAGCGCTATACGAGACTTGTGGCCTCGTACTTCACATAACGTATATGATAGAGATTGTGGCTAACTCAAACTCTGCATATATTATAGCATGAAATAGGTATTTATGTCAACTATTGCCACCTCTCTCGCGGCTCCTCTCTTCCCATGCACAATAAAGCCCCATTTCTGGGGCTTCGTTGCGAGAGAAAAAATTCGGGCTATGAGCTGGCTATACCGAACTATTCTTCACCATCCTCTTCCGCACCGTCCTGACCGAAGGCTGCTTCGATCATCTGGTTCTTCGGACCACCCTTGAAACCGGAACCTGCCGGAACAAGGCGACCGATGATGACGTTTTCCATGAGACCTGAGAGGTCGTCAGATGCACCGCGAACTGCGTTTGCGATGAGCACGCGAGTGGTGTGCTGGAATGATGCTGCCGAGAGGAATGACTTGCGTGAGAGAGACGTCTCGGTAATACCCATGACGATCTTCTCTGCCTTTGCCGGCTCGCCGCCCTCCGACTTTGCGATCTCGTTCTCTTCCGCGAGCTGGATACCGTCGACGACGAGACCTTCCGTGAAGTTGGTGTCGCCTGCTTCGACGATGCGGCTGCGTGAGAACATTTGCTTCACGATGAGCTCAATGTGCTTGCGCGAGACAGTTTCACCCTGGAGTTCATAGATCTTACCGACTTCGGTAATGACGTAGTCCTTTGCGCGCTCTTCACCACCATATTCGAAGACTTCGTCGATATCTGCTGAACCATCCGTGAGGAGATCACCCTTCTTGACCCTGTCACCAACGCGTACGAGCGTGGTGCGGCGATATGAGAAGGTGTATTCGATAGCCTCAGTGCCCTTCTTTGACTTGGTTGCCTTGAGATCCTCGATTTCCGGCATGACCTTGATGGTCTTCTCCTTGCCGAGGTCCTTTACTTCGGTGACAACACCGTCAACGGTAGCAACGACAGCCGGGATCTTCGGACGGCGCTTTTCGAAGACTTCCTCGACGCGCGGGAGACCCATGGTGATGTCACCGCCTGCTGATGCGGCACCACCTGCGTGGAAGGTACGCATCGTAAGCTGAGTACCCGGTTCACCGATTGCCTGAGCGGCAATAGTACCGACTGCTTCGCCGAGACCGACGAGCTTATTCCTACCAAGATCAGTACCGTAACACTGGGCACAGACACCGCGGACAGTCTTACATGCGAGCGGCGAACGAACCTTGATGTCGTTTGCACCGCTGTCTTCGACTG
>DASVLR010000066.1:0-6785 GCA_036384775.1 Minisyncoccota bacterium | reverse complement strand
TGACCTGCCTTTTTGCTAAACCAAGCTCTTACCCGTCATTTCCTTCGGTTGCTGCAAACCCATGAGCTTGATGACCGTCGGTGCAAGGTCGGAGAGACCGCCATCGCGAATCGTATAGTCTTTTGAGGTAATGATACACGGTACAAGGTTGAGCGTATGCGCGGTATGCTTCTCGCCGGTGACCGGATCCACATTGACCTCGGCATTGCCGTGGTCTGCGGTGACTATTGCGACGCCGCCTGCCGTGCTGAGTGCGGTGATGACTCGTTTGAGCTGAGTATCAACGGTCTCGACGGCCTTGATGATAGCAGGAACATTGGCGGTATGGCCGACCATGTCCGGGTTTGCGAAGTTGATGAAGATGAAGCTGACTTTGCCGGCTTCGATTTCTGCGATGGCCTTGTCGGCGATGGCTTCTGCGCGCATTTCCGGAGCCTCATCATGGGTCTTTATATCCTTGCGACTCTCGAGCAGGATGTCCTTCTCATCCTCGTGCGGTTCCTCGCGACCGTTGTTGAGGAAGTAGGTTGCATGCGGGAATTTCTCGGTTTCAGCGATGCGTGCCTGAGCATGGCCGGCATCGGCAATGACGCTGCCCAGCGTTACGGTCACGCGGTTCGGCGGGAAGGCGACGGTGCATTCGAAATCGCTCTGATATTCGGTCAGGGTAACATAGAGAACATTCTGCTCATCCGGGAGAGCGATGATCTTTTCCGAAATCATGCGTGCGCGGTCCGCGCGGAAGTTATAGAAGAACACGGCGTCGTTCGTACCGATGGCACATCCGAGGCCGTATGGAGTCTTGCAGACAAACGGAGTGAGCAGTTCGTCCTTGACGCCCTTCTTGTACTCGTTAGCGAGAAATGCTGACGGTGTGATGTCGCAGACGCCGCCTTTACACTGAAAAATAGCATCCTCGACTTTGGCGAGACGATCCCAGTTGTTGTCGCGGTCCATTGCATAGTAACGGCCGGAAATGGTCGCGATGAAAAAGATAGGCCTGTCCTTTGGCTGGTCTGCATTGAGCTCGGCCATGACCTTCTCGAGTTCAACGAGGTATGATGCGGCGCTCTGCGGCGGCGTATCGCGACCGTCGGTAAAGACGTGGATGGCAACTTTCTTCATGCCGCGCTTCTTGGCAAGGCGCAGGAAAGCGTAGAGATGATTCTGATGGCTGTGCACGCCGCCCGGAGAGAGGAGACCTTTCACGTGGAGTACGGAATCGTGCTTCTTGACCTGATCAAAGAGCATGGCGAAGGCCGGGTTGTTGTCGAATTCGCCATTTGAGATTGCCTTATCGATGCGGACCAGGTCGGTATCGATAATGGCGCCTGCGCCGATCGTCATATGGCCGACTTCGGAGTTGCCCATCTGACCTTCGGGAAGACCGACGGCATTGCCGGAAGCACGGAGCAGGGAATGCGGGTACGTCTTCCAGAGTTCGTCGAAGAACGGCTTCCGTGCCGCTGCTACCGCATTGTCCTTGGTGTCGAGGCGATGGCCCCAACCATCGAGCACAATAAGTACTACGGGCTTCTTCGGAGAGGATGAAATAGATGTCATGCGCGACAGTATAGCATGGTAGAACCGTTACCTCTCTCCCTGCGGCCCTGAAACCCTTGAATATCTTCAGAAATGTTGCCCAGTTTTAACTCAAATTAGAACATAGATTTAAATGGCTCAGATTGGCCATAATTATGTACATGATTTGACACATGTATCAAATGTGGCCGAATGAGCGCCTTTTTTGTTCAGAGTGGCGTAGTATTGCCATGCGGGAGTTAACCAACCCGCTCTTATCACCATGGCAACCCAGCCTCAGAACCCGGCTCCTCAGAAGCCGAATCCGGCTCCTCAGCAGTAGTCGTAAGAGTGTGGAGCGGTAAGCTCACAGAGAAGGCCCTCAGGGGCCTTTTTCGTTTATGTAATCTATATAAAAACCGCGCGTTCGGGTGAGCGGCGCGGTCTCCAGAAGTGTGAGTAATGTTTTCCGGATTAGTCGTGGAGGTGCGGGCATCCCAGGAGCGCGCAGGCCTCGTTGAGGTAGGGGTTCTGGTGCGGGATGTGCGGCGGCGGCATGCCGCTTTTGCAGCCGAGAGCATACGAGAGTGCTTCGTCGACCAGCGGGTGCCCACCGGAAACGGAGCGATAGTGCTCGTAACGCGGCGTCCGGGGTGTCAGGTCAAAGACGACCGAGCCGCCGTAGGTGCGCCTGTTCACGTCCTCGAGTGCCGGCTGTGCGCTTTCGGTGGACGTTACATCCGGGTGGCCTTCGCGACGGCGACGATGCAGCCGGATGATCTTTTCGGGGGCGTTCCGGAGCCAGCCTGTGAGTTTTTCGAACTCGCCCTCACCGTAGGTCAGCAGGGCGATTTGGCCGAGCGTCGGCTGCTGCAGATCGCGCATGGCGAACGCAACAACCGCGCCGGTGCGCACTTTCTCGGGAGGGTCGGCCTTTACGCTCAGCGTCAGAAACGCATCCATGAATATGCCCTGAGTGGGCATTTCCGACATGATGTCTGCGGGATGGGTAAGCAATGCAGGGTGCATTTGATAGATGTGCCTATCCTCATTCTAAAGAACATTCCAACCGCGGAAGTCCTGTTTGAACTCCGGAATCGGCGATTAGGACCCATACAAACACGACTATATTGATTCGTCAATGAAAAAATTTCGACATCACGACACTTCATTCAAATGTATTCAAATAAAAAACGCACTCGCGGCGCTTGGTGTTGCCCTAAAGCAGCAAAGCCCGCCGAAGCGGACCAAACTGCCATAGGGTAGGCTCTCGAATGTGAGTGAAGCTCGGAAGATGCCCGGGAAAACGGAAATCCAAAAAAGTAAGGTGGGACTATGAGGGCGACGCTATGGTCAGCCACTGCTGTTGTTGTCCCTGATGGATGTTTTAAGGTTCCTTTCCTGCGGACACCTTGTCGACGAGCATTCGTACATTCGCGGGCCTAGTAACGATAATCGCACAGCCACAAAAAAGGGCAATAACCCGATATTGCCCTTTCGTGGAGAACCTGTGCAGAAGTGGACGAAATCAGTGGATATTACTTTTTTGCGCGGAACACTGAAGCTCCAGCGAAGACTGCCTTCTTGCCGAGCTCCTGTTCGATGCGGAGGAGCTGGTTGTACTTGGCTACGCGATCAGTGCGTGATGCTGAGCCGGTCTTGATGATACCGACACCGCTGCCGACGACGAAGTCTGCGATAGTCGTATCCTCGGTCTCACCTGAGCGGTGCGAGATGATGGCTGACATGCCGGCCTTCTTTGCGAGTGATACAGAATCGATGGTCTCTGAGATCGTGCCGATCTGGTTGAGCTTCACGAGGATTGAGTTACCAGCGTGGCGCTCGATACCTTCGCAAAGGCGGGCGATGTTGGTCACGAAGAGATCGTCACCGACGAGCTCGATCTTGTCACCGAGCTTCTTGGTGAGCTCGATCCAACCGTCCCAGTCGTCTTCTGAAAGACCGTCTTCGATCGAGACGATCGGATACTTCGAAACGAGAGACTCGTACCATGCGACCATCTCCTTTGAGGTGAGCTTCTTGCTCTCGCGGGTGAGGGTATAGACGCCATCCTTGTAGAGTTCGGTTGCGGCACAGTCGAGGGCGAGAGAGATCTGTTTGCCCGGCTCATAGCCTGCCTTTTTGATAGCTTCGAGGACAACCTGGATCGGGGCTTCGTTCGACGGAAGCGACGGAGCAAAACCACCTTCGTCACCAACGGTAGTCGCAAGCTTCTTATCGTGAAGGATCTTCTTCAATGCATGGAAGGTCTCGGTACCTGCGCGGAGAGCTTCTGCGAAGGTCTTGAAGCCGTGCGGAACAACCATGTATTCCTGGAGGTCAGCTGAGTTCTCAGCGTGCTTACCACCGTTCACGATGTTCATGAGCGGAACCGGGAGCATGAGCTTCGGCTTCTTCGGCATGAGGCCGTTGATGTAGGTGTAGAGTGACTTGCCAGAATCAGCAGCGACCGCATGAGCGAATGCCATCGAGACGCCGAGGATGGCGTTGGCGCCGAGCTTGCCCTTGTTTGAGGTGCCATCGAGTTTGAGGAGAGCTGCGTCGAGTTTACGCTGATCGAAATCCTTGCCCTTGAGGAGCTTGGCAATCGGGCCGTTCACGTTGGCGACTGCCTTCATGACGCCTTTGCCGCCGTAGCGCTTGTCACCGTCGCGGAGCTCGACTGCCTCGTGTGAACCGGTCGATGCGCCTGACGGAACTGCGGCGCGGCCGAATGCACCCGATGAAAGGGTAAGGTCGACTTCAACGGTCGGATTGCCGCGTGAATCCAGAATCTCTCGTGCCGAAACTGACTTGATTTTTGACATATACGAATCGATAAATGGCTAAACTGAATTAATAAAAGCAGCTACTGCTGCCGGTTAAACGTGCCGACATTATGCTACACTGGCCATATGAATGCAAAAGACAGTAATCCGACTTCATGGGGTAATGTGGCGGACTGGTATGACGAGCTTTTGGAGGAGTCCGCTGACTCATTCCAGGCCAAGGTCATTCTTCCAAATCTGAGCCGTCTCATGGATCTCAGGTCAGGCACAAGCGTCCTCGACGTTGCCTGCGGTCAGGGCTTTTTCTCGCGCACCTTCGCACAAACGGGTGCAAAAGTGACTGCATGTGACATTTCACCTGAGCTCATCGAGATTGCCAGGAGCAAATCCACCGCCAGCATGGAATACAAAGTCGCTCCCGCGGACGCACTGACATTCGCAGCAAACGAATCATTCAATATCGTGACGATCGTGCTGGCACTTCAGAATATCGAAAATCTCCAGGGCACATTCGCTGAGGTCGCTCGAGTGCTCACGCGCGGCGGCAGGGCATACTTCGTGCTCAATCATCCGTCATTCCGTATTCCGAAGCGATCGAGCTGGCAATGGGACGAAAAGAGCAATTCGCAATACCGCCGTGTCGATGCATACCTCTCTGATGACCGCATCGATATCGATATGGATCCGGGTGAACGCAATCCACGCAAAAAGAATATGACGGTGTCGTTCCATCGACCGCTGCAGGTGTATTTCAAGGCGATCAATAAGGCCGGTCTCTGCGTCGCCCGACTCGAGGAATGGATCTCGCACAAGAAAAGCCAGAAGGGTCCGCGACAAGCTGAAGAAGACCGCATCAGAAAGGAGATCCCGATGTTCCTGATGCTGGAGGCAGTGAAGAAATAGAGAGACAAGTGCAATAGCAGGTTTGACAGCCGAATTCCACGGGCGTAACCTTCGGTACGTCAGCCCTTTTCAACCCGTGTCAGATCAACCCAAGGAGTACCCATGTCACAGATCGCTTCCTCAGCGACGGACTCGACGCCTCAGCTGTTCAACACCTCGTTCATCCTGTATGCACTCTTTGACGCCGGGCATGCATTTGTCGGCATCGAATTGTGCCCGAAAGCGCCCAATCCCGACGCGAGCAAGTTCTGCAATCGTATGTTCGAGGACTTTCCGCAAACCGCGACGTTCCGTGTGGAAAACGGCAATTTCGTCTTCGACCGCACGAAAGCCGGCTACCCGCTCCTCTATATCCCGGACGTGACTGATCAGTCCTACGCGCAGCAGTTCAATGAACTGCTGCGGCGCGACAAGCTCGATCCGAGCTTCATGCATGTCCACCGCGGCCGGAAGTATCCGACGAGTTTTGCTGTGTCGATCCAGAAGGCCGTCGTCGCGCACTACGTGCCGATCAACGGAGTCGAGCCATAGCCTCGGCATCTTACACACGCACCTTCGCCGCCTTCGGGCCACACTCGGCTCGGGCGGCTTTTTTATATAAAGAACACCATCTGGCCGCATGTTTAGTGAGCAGCTGGGGAGGTGGACGAAACAGACTTTCGGATGTGATTTTCAGCAGAAAATCACTGAGAACAGAACCGACCCGCTGCAGCGGGTCGAGTTCGGGTCTGTTGAGATAACTCCCTAGCTGCTCTTTATTTCGTATCCTTGATCGACAGCACTGGAATAATCGCCAGAAGGGTGATGACGCCGATGACAATGAACAGATATTCGTTGGTTGTAAAGAAGAGGCCGATAGTTGTCACGACCGGAGCAACGAAGTATGCCATCGGTCTGGTGATTCTGAACATGCCCAGTGCCGCAGAATCCCGCGGCGAAACCGTTTTAAAGAAGTATGTCTCCATCATAACTTCGGCGGCAGCGGCGCCGACGCGTGTCGCGAAGAGCGCCAGCGCCCACACGACGAGCTCGTGCGACCGGATGAACGCAAGGGCGATCGTCGTTATGCCGATGATGAGAAAGCCGGCAACCATGATCTCTTTTTCGCCGCGCCCGTCCGATAATTTGCCCAGCGGGTATTGAATGAGCGGGAATGGTAACAACATGACGGTGAGTATGATGCCGATATCATCCCAGCCGAAGCCGACGGTCTTATTGAGGTAGATCGGGCTATAGACGGTCATCCAGGCATAGAAGATCTGCAGAATAAGATTGGCAAAGAAGAGCCAGACCCAGCTCCTGTTGTGCGCGACATGACGTACGAGTTGCCACGGTGTGATGTGGATGTAATTCGGATCGTGGAAACGAGGGAAGTTTCGGTAGATGAGATAGAGGAGCGGGAAGAGCATCGCCAGTGCGGCAATGTAGGTGTTGTGATAGTTCTCGCTGCCGTTGATGAGCATCGAGCCGATGAGCGGTCCAATAACCCATGATGCATTGAGCGTTGCAGTATACAGACCGCGCACTGAACCGACTTGGCCATTAGCTGTGTACACCTCCAGGAAAATATCC
>DASVLR010000065.1:0-18589 GCA_036384775.1 Minisyncoccota bacterium | reverse complement strand
TGGCGAAAAGAATATCACTCTCCAGAACCTCGTGAAGTTCGCTAAAGCACTCGACCTCAATGTTCGCGATCTCATCGACTTCTAAATACTCGTGCTAATCATAGATAGTGTAGAAGTAGGGCTCTGCGGAGTCCTTTTTCGTATATGGCATCAAACTGATGCTAACTATAGTTGACATTTCGATCTGTGTGGGTATGATATCTATAGTTATCGCTAACTAAGATTAGCAATAGCACACGGTGGGCTGTTTGCTCATCATTGAAAACACAGCATACTCAGCATGAATACTACGGAGGTTCTTCCGCCGTCAGTGGCGCCAGCGCCCTCGCAGCAAGATCGGACGGTTATTCCTCCGGATCTTTTGGTCAGAGTAGCGAGCTTCCAGTTTCGACCGCTCATCGATCGCATGATCGACAAGCTTGGTTGGAGCGAGGAAGAAGCGACTCTCGGTTTCGAGGATGTGAAGCGGTTTCTATATCTCTGCGGTGTGCATCGAGGCAGGACCTTTATCCCGTCTCAGCGTATCGACGAGGTCTGGCACAACTTCATTCTCTTCACCGAGGAGTATCAGCAGTTCTGCTACGGCCATTTCGGTCGATTCATCCATCATCGGCCGCATCGCAAGGATGATCCGAAGCCGTGCACTGACATGGCAGTCGTGACATTACGTGCCGCGACGGAGGTCTTCGGTGCGCTGTCTCCGAACTGGATGTTCGTCCGCAAGGATGGCTCTGTGCTTAACGCCGAGGCGAGCTCGGAATGTGGTCCCTCATCATGTTCAGGCGAGGGAACAACCGCCAGCTGCCACGGTGCGGAATAACTATCCTTATGTGTCCCGGCACAGAATCCGATGTCCCCGGAGATTATTGGGACGAAACCATCATTTCCGAGGATCGTCCGGAAAAATGATTTTCCTGCCCGTACTTGTGCAGGCAGATAATGGTTTCCGTTTACCGTAAAACGGACATAGCAACGTATCGTTCACATTCAACCAGAGACTCAACATGCCCGAGAGCGATTCAGAGGGGTGTCCGTCCTACGAAGGTGATTCCGATTCTTCCGGCAACGGGGATGGAAGCACCGGCGAAGGTCGATAACCCCGTTGGGTAGCCAGTCAGAGGCATTCTCACGGATGCCTCTTTTTATTAAAAAATCGCACATATATGAAATTCAAGAAAATCGATGGACCATACGGCATCCCGATATATCTGGAATATATACCCGACGTACGTTCAGTTAGCATGAGCTGGACCATGTTTGTGGGAAGTGCAGATGATGAATCTGTCGGCATGCCTGGTTTGTATCACTGGTTCGAACACATACCGTTTCGTGGTACGACACAGTATCCGGGCGGATACAGGGCGACTAAGGGAGCTACCACTCAACATGGCGGAGATGTGGGTGCATATACGTCTATGCACGCGACGACATATCATGCACATGTTCCTGCGGATATATGGCGTGAGGCATTTTCGACAATTACTGATCTCATGGCCAGACCGCTTATTTCCGATGAAGCTATATCCGCTGAACGTGACATCATCGTCCAGGAGATAGCCAAAAAGAAATCCAGTCTCAGAAGTTTTGTCGCATATACACTTCCTGAGATTGTGTGGCAAGGACACCCGTACGGTCATCCGGTGTTAGGTTCAGAACAATCACTGAGGATGATGACCCCTGAGATGCTGCGGAGCGCTCATGCGCTCCAGTATGATCGCTCGCGATGTGCGTTGGTGATCAGCGGCACTATTTCGGAGACAGATGTTCTGTCTGAAATGAAGAAGCTTGCTGATCGCATCCCGAATCATGGATTATCTGTACGAACATCCGCGACATTTCATGGACCGCTGCCGCCGTGGCATGCAGGCAAGGTAACTTATCTTAAGACCGACTATCCATCTTCAGCAGTACTCATGCTATTTCCGTTGCCTCCACAGGAGACATTGCAGCAAAAATTTCAAAGAAGTGTCGCAGATCGCATGTTCGATTTTGGCGGATTGGATTCTCCGATGTATCGCGTGCTGCGTGAGGAACGAAATCTTGTGTATACGGCAGAAGTTATTGAGCATGAAGTGCCGGGCGGTGGCTACTGGGGCATATATGCGGAAACTCAGACCAAAAATGTTGAGGCGGTGATCGCTGCTATAAAACATCTATTGAACGACCCGGAAATACTGTCAGAGTCGAGGCTGCGTACAGTTCAGATGGGCCTGCGCGGAGCGTTTGATATGCGACCAATCAGCCCGGCGAAACACAGGGAGTATGCGGTCCAGAGACTCATCAATACCGGAGTTGTGTACAGCGACGACGAGTATCTTGAGCGAGTCGCTGCTAGTACGATAGAAGATGTGAGACATGTCCTGCGAGGTGGCAGCATCGGCGATGCTCATACCATCGTCTTTTGCGGAAAGTCTGATGTATCGTTGTTGTAATATCTCAGCATGACATACAAAAAACCCGGCCTGCGCCGGGTTTTCGTACATACAGTGTGAGAGTTATTCCTTAACTTCGGTAGCAACAACCTGCTCCTCAGTACCTGGCTCAGTTTCGACGATCTCCTCTTCCGGAGACTCCTCATCGAGTTCTGCACCGCCAGTCGACTTGATGTCGATCTTCCAGCCAGTGAGCTTGGCAGCGAGGCGGACGTTCTGGCCACCCTTACCGATTGCGAGCGACTGCTCGTCTTCGGTGACGGTCACGATTGCACGATGCTCTTCATCGAGAAGTTCGATGGAGACAACTTCGGCAGGAGAGAGGGACTCCTCAATAAAGAGAGCCGGATCCTCGTTCCATTCGACGATGTCGATCTTTTCACCGGAAAGTTCTGAGGTGACGGTCGAAACGCGGACACCGCGCTGACCGACGAGAGAACCGATCGGGTCGATGTGAGAATCGTGCGAGACGACAGCAACCTTCGAACGGCTGCCTGCTTCGCGGGCAATAGCCTTGATTTCAACGATACCCTGTGCAATTTCAGGAGCTTCGGTCTCGAAGAGCTTCGCGAGGAACTTCGGATGCGCGCGTGAGAGCTTGAGGACGATACCGCGAGGAGATTCTTCAACGGCGTAGAGATATGCGCGGATGCGATCACCGGTCTTCCAGCGCTCTGACGGGATCTGCTCCTCGTACGGGATGACGCCAACGGCGCGACCCATATCGATGTAGACGACACCACGCTCGACGCGCTCGACGGTACCTGCGACGACCTCGCCTTCTTTCTCGCCGTACTCACCCATGACGGAAACCTTCTCGGCTTCGCGGATCTTCTGGATGATGACCTGCTTTGCGGTCTGAGCTGCAATGCGACCGAAGTCTGCCTTGGCTTCAAGCGGGAAGACCAGCTCGTCACCGATCTGGGCGTCCTTCTTGATCTTCTGGGCATCCTCGATAAGCATGTGCTGCTCCGGGTTGAAGCGGATCTTGATGTCATCGACATCAGCGGCCTTGAGGTCTTCATGGCCCATTTCCTCATCACCTTCCATGATCACCTGATCACGGTCGACGACGATCTTTACCTGCCAGAATTCAACCTGGCCTGAAGCGTTATCGAATGATGCGCGAATGATCTGACCCTTCTTGCCGTACTCGCGTTTGTACGCGGTGGCGAAGGCCATGGCAATGGCTTCGAGAGTCTTGTCCTTCGGAATGCCGCGCTCTTCTTCGAGTTCGCGGACAACGGTGTTGATTGTCTTGAGATCAAACATAGTTTTTATATTAAGTTGTTATTCAGTTTTTATTCGGTTGTTATTAAATTTTGACGAAAATTGCCCCGACCGGGCAATGAACTGATGGATGTAACATACCATGTTTCTGCAGGGAAGTAAAATGTATCGCAGAACGTATGATGCGCTGGTATTCGAAGGGCATTCTGCTATACTGGTTTCAGCTTTTCGAAACTATGAAAACAAAACCAGTTCCTTCCGCAGGTACGCCTGCGTCGTTTGTGTCCGAGACTCATGGTCATCGGTGTTCTGTAGCATGTTCCGGCCGGTGTCTGGCACGCAGGCTCCGGCGCAACTTTCCGGCCGGAGCCGAGGCGGTCCACGAGGTCATGCAATCACCGGAGGATGAAACTCCCGCGGCTCGGGCCCTGCCGGATACCGACGGGTAACCGCATGCCTGACGGTTTCGGATCTCCCGCAGCACGCTTCGGCGTGCTTTTTGTTCCGCGCCTGCAACCGGCTATCCACCGCGTACTGTAGCCTTCTTTGCTACAATGAGGATCACTATGCTCGTCGAAGATACACAGCTCTATAAGTTCATACTCGACTCCGGTCTGGTGACCAAGGAAGACCTTGATCTGGCGCGTGCGGAATCCGACAAGACCAATCAACATCTTGGGGACGTACTTGTCACGCTGGGTAAGATCACTCCGGATAATCTGCGCCGCATGCAGGCGTACATTCTCGGCATTCCCTTTGTTGATCTCAAAGGCAAGAAGATCGCCTTTGAGACGCTTTCCCTCATTCCTGAGCCGATCGCCCGTTCGCATTCGATTGTTGCCTTCAAGAAATCGGATACGACACTTGAGGTGGCGATGCTCGACGTGAACGACCTCTCGGCAATCGATTTCATCAAGAAGAAAGTCAACCTCAAGATCCTGCCGCGTCTTACCGATGCGGATTCGATCAAGGACGTACTTATTCAATATCAAAAGAGCCTCAAGGCGTAATTTGGAGACATTATTCAGAAGGAAACCGCTTCCCTGAAGCAGATCGCCGAAGATGCAAAGGGAGGTGAGATGGTAACCGAAGAAGACCTTAAAAAAATGGCTGATGATCTGCCGGTCGTCCGCATTGTCGATACCCTGGTAAAGCACGCAATCATCCAGAATGCATCAGATATTCATATCGAGCCGATGGAAGAACAGGTTCTGGTCCGTTATCGCATCGACGGCCTCCTGCATGATGCAATGGTCCTGCCAAAACAGGCAGGCGCATCCATCTCTGCGCGCATCAAAGTCCTCTCGAATCTCAAGCTCGACGAAAAACGTCTACCACAAGACGGACGTTTTAAGGTGGAAGTGAACGGCGAAAAAGTCTCGTTCCGTGTATCAATTTTGCCGATCTATTATGGGGAGAAAATCGTTATGCGTCTTCTCCGTGAGAATATTTCCGGCTTCACGCTCGAATACCTTCATTTCCATGGCGAATCCCTGGAGCGTGTTCATAAGGCACTTGGTCTGGCGACCGGCATGATCCTGTGCACCGGCCCGACCGGTTCGGGTAAGACAACCTCTCTGTACACGATGTTGGATATTTTGAATCAACCGGACGTAAATATTTCGACCATCGAAGATCCGATCGAATATCAGATGGCGCGCATCAACCAGACGAATGTTCGTCCGGAGATCGGTTTTACTTTTGCTTCAGGACTACGCACTCTTGTCCGTCAGGACCCGGACATAATCATGGTTGGTGAGATCCGTGACAACGAAACGGCGGCCCTGGCCGTAAATGCCGCCCTCACCGGTCACCTCGTGCTCTCAACCATCCATACCAATTCTGCCGCCGGCGCGATTCCGCGTCTTATCGATATGAAGGTTGAGGCATTTTTGCTGGCCTCAACTCTCGAAATTATCATCGGTCAGCGTCTCGTTCGCCAACTCACGGACACTAAGGTTCCCTATACCCTCACAAAGGCGGAGATAGACCAGCTGACAAAAATCGTCGACCTCAACAAGGTTCTTGAGGCTCTCAAAAAGGAAAAGGTTATCAAGGAAAACGATACCTGGCAGACCGTCAAATTCTATCGTGCAGGTACGGATGAAGGCAGCACGGGAGACGGCGGATTCAAGGGACGTGTCGGCATTCACGAAGTGCTCCGCATGAGCCCGGCCATCCGTGAGCTTGTCATGAAGAATGCAGCTACCGCCGATATTGATGCACAGGCACGCAAAGAAGGCATGCTCTCGATGCTGGAGGACGGTATATTCAAGTGCGTGCAGGGTCTGACGACCGTTGAGGAGGTGCTTCGCGTGGTTTCCGAATGATGATCCAAAAATAGCCCCGTATCTTCACACATGTCGCATTTTAACTACAAAGCACGCAAAGCAACCGGCGAGATGTATTCCGGTGAACAGGATGCCGCCGATCGTTTCGAACTCTACAAGATTATCCGTGAATCGGGCGATGAGATTGTCAGTTTTAAGGAAAAGAACACCACGCACGGCGTGAAAAAGGAGGTCAACATTCCGTTTCTGAATCGCGTAAAGACGCCCGAGAAGATCAATTTTGCACGCAATCTCGGTCTTATGCTCGGATCCGGCCTCTCGTTGGCGCGAGCATTGTCGGTTCTTGAACGTCAGTCAAAGAATAAAGAGCTGAAGAAGGTTATCGTCGGACTTTCTGCAGAGGTGACTCGCGGTTCGACGCTTGCCGATGCCCTGATGCAGCACCCGAGGATATTTCCGCCGCTGTTCTCGTCGATGGTTCATGCCGGTGAACAGTCGGGTACGCTTGCCGAGGCTCTGAAGTCGGTCGCCAATCAGATGGAGAGTTCGTACACGCTCGAACGCCGTGTCCGCGGCGCGCTCATGTATCCCGGCATTATCATGTGCGTTATGATCGTCATCGGTGCGCTGATGTTTATCTTCGTTGTCCCCACATTGACCAAGGTCTTTGCAGATCTCAAGGTACCGCTCCCTGCAATGACCAAGGCAATCATTTCGCTGAGCGAAGGCGTCCAGCATCACGGTATTCTCGGAGCGATTATTCTTGTTTTCCTTGTGACGCTGGCGTCGTACTGGTTCAAAAAGCCGACAGGCAAGCGTTTCGTCCACGGTCTTGTGCTTAAAATCCCCGGCATTAGCGGTATGGTCCAGGAAGTTAACTCTGCACGTACCGCTCGCACGTTGTCCTCACTCATTACATCGGGTGTCGAGGTTGTCGAATCGGTAAACATTACCGCTATGGTGGTGCAAAACGTCTATTTCAAGGACGTATTGGCGAAAGCCGGCACGGCAATCAAGAAAGGCGAACTCATGTCGGCAGTCTTCGGGGCAAATTCCAAATACTACCCTATTTTCTTTGCAGAAATGCTTTCTGTCGGCGAAGAAACCGGCAAGATCGGCGAAATGCTCGCGAACGTCTCTGCCTATTACGAAAATGACGTCGAACAGAAGACACGCAACATGTCATCGATTATCGAGCCGATCCTTATGGTGGTTATCGGTGCAGCCGTCGGTATCTTTGCGGTTTCCATGATCCAGCCGATCTACTCGCTGGTGAGTACGATTCATTAGTATTCCTTCCAGTTCAGAATACTGTATCCGCCGCTCGGTCCATTTGCGAATTCGGGAGCGGCAAGACCCGAATCGTAGGTGACCGTTGAGCCGCCGCCGATAGTGATGTTGTTACCAACGGCCGCCTTGAGCGAACCACCGCCCGAAATGCTGACAGTACCGTTCTGAGCCGCCACAGCAATTGAACCTGCGCCGCCGGTGATTTCAATGGCGTCATTGCCGCCACAGTTCACATCATTCGGACATTTGCTCGTAGTTACCAGGAAGAGATAACTCTTGGAATTACCGGAACCGGTTGAACCGCCGCCATTAATGGCAAATTGCCCGTCAGAGACGATAGTCGCGCTGTATTTATCAAATGAAGAGGGGAGAATGATCTTACCGCCTCCGGTGATAGTGACGTTGCCGTGGACGTAGAGCGTGCCCGTCATGGTGAGCACGCCGCCACCATCGATGGTGAGATCGCCGGTGATCTCACGCGGACCAAGAGTCAGGCCGCGCCAGTCTACGTGTACATTACCGTTGGTTGTTCCGCCTGCCTGTCCGTCCGATTTCCAATCGCTGATGTTCTCATCGGTATAGGGTAATCCGATAGCAGGCGCCGAACCGTGAGTAACGTTACAGGATTTGTTGTTATGCGTGCCGGTTGTGCAATACAGGCTGCCTGCAACGCTCGCACCTGTAACCGTCGATGCCCAGGCGTCGCCGACTCCGCCGGATCCGATTGAGACGCCGCCGACATAGCCCGCACCTCCGATGTAACCGCTGGCGCCGCCGTAGTAGGTAATAAAGTAACCATCAAGAGAGGTGGCATTCCACGTTCCATTGTAGATTCCTGTTTTTGCCGCTCCGGATGCGTATGTATTATTTGCACCGATAACGTAATACGCACTGCCGCTCGTAGAGCTGCTGTCGATGACAAGCCAGTAGGTGGAACCGGCGACGAGCGCGGGCTTCGTTGACATGTGAAGATCGACCCAGCTATATGATGTACCAACCGACGCCGAGGTCAGCGTGACCGAACCTATGGCTACTTCGGCGGTGGATGGGGAGCCTGCATTATCCGCAACAATGTATACGGTTGCATTGCCCGGTGAGCCTACCCTTTTTATATAAATAGAAATTTTATTCAGCACAGATGACGTGCCGACGGTGAAGCTCTGGGCGAAGTCCGCCGAAGCCTGCGCATTCCTGAACATGATCGAGTTTGGCGGCGTGGAGGGAACATTGTTGGATTGGTCGGCCGCAATCAGGGTGGAGCCTGCAGAAACTGCGGAACCGGTGATCGTTGCGCTGATAGCGTCGATTCTTCCGTTTGCATAGAGGTTTCCGTCTACTGTCGAGCCGCCTCCCATGTTAATGCCGCCGTTGCCTGCCTGCAGACCGTAATTGAAGGCCACGCCGCTTGCATATGAAATGTTTGCCTGAATGTTTCGCTGGTACGAGTTATCAGTACCGCTTACACTGATCTGTTTGCCGCCCGGAACGGCAGTGGTTGTGATAGTCGCGGTCGACGAAGCAAGACTGATGGTCACGCTGCCCGGCAATACCTTGCCCGCTTTAAGCCGGTATATCGCCTCATTGATTGCGCTATTGGATGCAAGAAATGCCTGTTTTGAGTATCCGAAGCCCCGAGTTGACGCCATATGAGATATGACAGGCACGGCCCCCCCGAGAACGAGTACAAGTCCGATCGCCGAGAACAGGATCGTCAGGATCAATATGACATAGCCGCGATTCGTTCTGTATTGATTGTGCATCCTGTTATTCATACGATTGGCGGAGAATTGCGAGATCGCTGTAGACATTCGTACTGGTTGCTCCCTTGATCGAATAGTCGATATCAATTTCTACGCGGACAGCGATTGAGTTGGGCGTTGTGAGCTGTTGAATGTAAAAACCGGAAATATATGAATCGGCGGCCGATACCGTCGAGGTTGCCGCAGTGCCGACTTTCGACACGATATGGCCGTTCTCCAATGAATAGACGGTCGTCGTCGAATTCGAGCCTGAAGACGTCGTCATTGAAATGACTCCGTTAGCGACGTTGAAGCTGCTAGCGATGCTGTTAATGGTATTTGCAACACGAATATCATTCGTAATCTGGCTCATGAGCGTCAGCCCGGCGGCGTCAGCGCGTGTCGGAATCGTTGCGGTGCGATACCAGCTATAGAGATAGAAGAGGAATATCGAGAGACCGCCTAAAATAATGACCAGGCCGGCGCCGTATGTCAGGGTTTCGACGAGGGTAAATCCGCGCTGTGAAGAGAGAGGGAGATGCATGATATTAATTGGCAAACATGTCATGAACCAACGTCTGCGCCTGCATGATCATAGCCGGCGACGATGTCGAGTTTGTGGTAACGGTAATAGTTGCCAGGCGCGTATTCGTATCAGTTGTACCAGTGGTGGAAATATTGTCCGAGCCGTCGCGCTGTACGTCGGAAAATACAATCGTGCGCAGATACCCGTTTGAGGTAGTCGGGGAAGTCGTTGCTTTGTAATCGATGCCGTCCCAATACAGATAGTATGCGGTTCCGGTCGTAAGTATGCCGATAGTGTTGTCCCAGCTTTTGTCACGCCAGTATTGGACGATCTCGGCACCTTCTTCTACGAGAAGATCGGCCTGGGCCTGCCGCGCACTTTGAGAGGCAAGCTTTTCATAGAATGTCCACGCAGTAGCGATGGCGGTAACGACCAGCGCTACAATACCTGCGCCGACAACGACTTCGACGAGACTGAAGCCATCATAAGTAGAACGAGAGGGGATCATACCCCTTTATCTTATCACGCTGATGTCGCCGGCCGTACCCACAGATATGCTGCGAATGGTACTCGTGCTATTTGCGGTTGTTTTCGAAATGGTAATCGTGCCCGTAGCCACCGCTGTACCTGTCAGATGATTAAATACGATGACAGAGGCCGGGTTTCCTGTGGAAGTAGCAAGTTTCCAGCCGCCGGGAAGGTTGACTATCTTGTTGGTCGATGCGCCTGCAGTGTAGGTGGAGCCTGAGAAATAGGTATATGACGTGGTATCGAAATAAACGCCGAAGCTCGAGGCATTTTTGCCGGCGATGGCATCCGCCTTGGCCTGTTCGAGGACGGAATCAAGGCCGTCGGTGATGACGTCGAGATTCTTGGAGTCCCGCGCGCCATAGAATGTCGAAATACCGATAGCCCCGATAATGACGAGTACGGCCAGAGAAATGGCCACTTCAACGTACGTGAAGCCTCCTCGTGATGCAGAACATCCTGACAGACCACATGCACGCATCTTTGTCATGACAGGATTCTACCACAGCCCATGATAGAATACGCCGCATGAAAACCAAAAAACTGATTATCGGCAATTGGAAGATGAACGTTGAGACCTGGAAGGATGCGTTGAGCCTCGGTAAAAAATCATTGGCGCACGCCAAGAAAATGAAGCGCACGGAAGTGGTTGTGTGCCCGTCATTCCCGCATATTATGGCCGCTCAGGCTAAGGCCAAGACCTATCACCTCGGTGCCCAGTCGGCCTCAGTTTTTGAGAACGGCTCACATACCGGTGACGTCGGTGCCAAGCAGCTCGCCAATCTCGGCGTACAGTATGTCCTCGCGGGTCACTCGGAGCAGCGCCAGGCAGGCGATACCGATGAGACCGTTTCAAAGCGCATCCAGCAGATTCTCGCAGCCGGTCTGACGGCAGTTGTATGCTGCGGCGACAAGGTCCGTTCGGATGACGGAGCCCACCTCGAGTTCCTCAAGACGCAGCTCAAGGCTACACTCGCAAATATTTCTCCGGATCACGTCAATAAGCTGGTGATCGCGTATGAACCGGTCTGGGCTATTGGTGCCAAGGCAGCCATGGAAGCGGATCAGGTCTGTGAGATGACTATTTTCGTGAAGAAAGTCTTTGCCGAAGTCTTCGGTCCGGATGCTGGTCGCAAGGTCAAAGTTCTCTACGGTGGTTCTGTTAAGGCTGACAACGCCGCAGCTATCATGTCAGTCGGTAAGGTAGACGGTCTCCTTGTTGGTCGCGAGAGCGTCAATCCGCAGGGCCTTGCTGATCTCCTCAAGGTTGTCGATTCGATCGACGGCTAGCCTCGTTTAACCGCTATCCATATTCGTCCCATGAAAACACTTACTGACATCAAGAATCTCAAGGGCGTGAAGGTATTCCTCCGCGCGGACTTCAATGTACCGGTTCAGGGTGGCAAGGTCATGGACGATTTCCGTATCAAGGCAGCTGTTCCGACCATTGATGCCCTCAGAAAGGGTGGTGCACGCGTCATCATTGCGAGCCATCTCGAAGTTCTCGAAGGTGAAAAGGCCACTCTTGAGCCGGTAGCAGAGGTCCTCAAAAAACTCGGCGTACCTGTAACATTCGTCGGCGACTACGCAAAAGCCGCCGCTGCCGCGGACGCACTCAAGGACGGGGAGTGCATCCTTCTCGAAAACCTTCGCGTCAACGAAGGAGAAAAGAAGAACGATCCTGAATTTGCCAAGATGCTCGCGTCTCTCGCGCAGATCTATGTAAATGACGCCTTCCCGGTATCTCACCGCAAACATGCGTCAGTTGTTGGTGTGCCGAAGCTCATTCCGGGCTATGCCGGTCTTCAGATCCAGAAAGAAGTCGAGAATCTCTCTCAGGCCTTCAATCCGTCGCACCCGTTCCTGTTCGTCCTTGGTGGTGCTAAGTTCGACACCAAGATGCCGCTCATCGAGAAGTTCTCCGGTCTCGCTGACACTATTTTCATCGGTGGAGCCATCGCGAACGATTTTTTCAAGGCTAAGGGCTATGAAGTCGGCGAGTCTGTGCTCTCGGAAGGCGACTTCGATGTGAAGCCGCTTCTCACCAATCCGAAGATCATCCTCCCGATCGATGTTTCGAATCAGGACCATGTCATCAAGCCTGCCAACAGTGCTTCTAAGACCGACAAAATCCTCGATGTCGGCCCTGCGTCTGTCGAAGCCCTCAAGCCAAAGATCGCTGCGGCGAAATTCATTCTCTGGAATGGCACTCTCGGCTATTGCGAGGCTGGATATCCTGAGGCGACTAACACGCTCGCGAAATTGATCGTGGAGGCGACCAAGAATGGCGCGACCAGCATTGTGGGTGGTGGTGATACCGTTGCAGCGCTCAGTGAACTTGGCCTCGACACCAGTTTCTCGTTCGTCTCTACAGCAGGCGGTGCGATGCTCGATTTTCTCGCGAAGGGAACACTGCCGGGATTGGAGGTTTTGAAATAATGCCGTTCACATTGTGAGAAGACCGCCCGGAATGCCCGGGCGGTTTTTATATAAAAAGTCGCAGGAGAAACCTCCTGCGGCCGTGTTGGGGGGGTGAAATACGAGCTAACTGCCCGTCAGAAGTTCATCCATATGCAACTTCCAGTTTTTTCCACCGCCCGTGGTGAATCGCGCGTGATGCATAGTAACACGAGCTTTTTCGACGGCGAATTCGAAGCGCGAGAAGTGATCGAACGCCGCTGAAATCGGATCGTTGTGGTGATTGATGTCGGTCACAACTGCGACACGGGACGAATCGCGCCGCGCGGCTTCGAGCGCGATGAGTAAGCCATAGGGGACGAGCTCGCCGAGGCGGAATTTGTCACCCATGGTCCGTGAGCACATGGGCATGTGCAGGTCGGTGAGGACGACCTCAAAGGCGCTGCGTTCCAGGGCGATCATGGCCTCCTCGTAGCCTTTGCACACGGTGAGGTGGTGGCCGCTGAGAAGCTCGTAGGCACTGTCCCGGTGCGTTTCGGTGTCATCGACGACAAGGATCGTGCGCGCGTCCGGGAGGGTCGGCACATGTTGCCGCTGGCCAGCGCGTTTGGTCTGCGGAATTTCTGCCGGCATCGTCGTCTGAACATCCGTGACGAGTTTCAGCAGACCCTCGACACATTCCGTGGTGCTGAGCACGGTTACATTGTCCGGCATGACGAGGTTGCGGCATTGCGTGTTGAGGTACCCGTAACGCTTATTGCGACTGTAGTCGGCCTCGATTTTGCGGACATCGTCGAAGATGATGAGGTCGGCGTCGTCGATGCCGGTAGCCAGGCATTGCGTTGAATCCTCCAGAAGGAGGCTGAGAACTTGCTCGATCGCTTTGAATAACGGACCTTGGTTCATAACGAACAAGATCCGGACAGGGCGGATAGCTGCGGGGGAGTTCATATGTGATGATGGTTTCAGATTGGAAAAGATACTTTGGCTGATCCTACAATGTAATAATTCGAACAAAAAGTCAAATGTGCGCTGTATATCGCTCGTGCTACCATCTCACTACGTATATGATCAAAGGAATTACATTCGATCTCGACGGAGTCTATTTTATCAACGGTAAGTCGAACTTTATTGCTGCTCTCGGCAAGCTCGGTGTTTCAGAAGATGTGGCAAAGAGCGTGTTCCTCAAGAGCCATGAAATGAATCAGCTCTATAAGAACGGCACAATGACCGACGAACAGTTCTGGTCCTGGGCCGCAGATCAGTGGCATCTCACCAAGTCACCGCAGGAACTTGTCGATCTCCTTATCGCGGGCTACGAAACCAACCCGCCCGTGCTCGACGTTCTGCGCCGCGTAAAAAAGAATGGCTACAAGATTCTGGCATGCACCAACAATTTCCCGGCCCGTATCAACGGTCTGCACAAACGCTTCAAGTTTCTCGATGACTTTGATGCAGCCGTTTTCTCATATGCAGTCGGCGCCTCCAAGCCTGACAAGAAGATCTTCCAGGAATTGATTACGAAGTCCGGTCTCAAAGGTGAAGAAATTGTTTTCGCAGATGATAACAACGACAATCTCGCCGGTGCCCGGGAAGTTGGTATCAAAACCTTCTTCTACGAGGGATTCGACAAGTTTATGGCTGATCTTAAGGCGGCTGGAGTGAAGGTCGACTAGAACACGTCTTATTTTCTGAATTAAAAAAGGGCCTCGTCGTGAGACAAGGTCCTTTGTGTTTGATGGGTGGTTGGCTCCACCTACTGCTTCTGTCCAACGATCACGGCTTCCAGATTCTCCCTGTAGACTGTCAGGACTTTCGTGAATCCGATCTCTCGCATGAATTCTTTTGCAGGAGTTTCCTTGAAGAGGAGGTCGGACTGCTCGTCCCGCTCGTAGTGCTCCTCCCACTTTTTGAGGTCGCCGGTGTGATGCTCTGCCTCGAACACTACGAAGTCGGTCATCTGCCGTTGATAGGCGAGAGCATGTTCCTCGGCGTTGTCACGGGCGTATTTGTCACCGTTCACGAACTTGCCACCCGGGACAAGTACGCGGTATATCTCCCGGATGATCGCATCCCGCTTGCCGCTCTCAATGTTGTGCAGAGCAAACGCTGTTGCCACGAAGTGGAACGTGTTATCCGGCACTGTGGCGAAATAGGCGAGGATGTCCGTGGGAACAATCTCGACGCGGTCAGCGCACTGCCATTCGGTGAGGTTGTCTTGCAGCTTGGCGACCATGTCTGCGTCTGGTTCGACCGCCACGATATGGATGCCCTTGTCGGCCTCCAGGATGCTTTTGGTGGTTGCTCCCGGACCTGGTCCGATCTCGAGGCATTTCAGCGTGCGCTGCCATGGCCAGCGGGCGGTCCCGCGCTCCACTTCCAGCCGTACTTGTTCCTGAAGTCTCGGATACGAGACGATCGCCCCGGTAAACAGGGAATATCCGTTGACGAGTCCGTCGAAGCGACTGAGTTGGGTCTGATTCATGTAGTCGTTTTGAATGTATTGTTTGGGAACATTCGAGGCTCTCCTTTGGAGCCAATCCCGTAGCTTTTCAATGGCGTAACTTTACTATCTGGTGTAATTATTGCATAATTTTTGCTCACTGTCAACGAATTATAAATAAAAACAGTAATATTTATCAATATATTGTTATATATCAACATAAAATACTGTTGATTTACTGTTGACAACGATCAGGAAATGCCTACAATATAGCCATGATTCAAGACGCACTTACCTCTCTCGGGTTTACTGACAAAGAAATACAGGTATATCTGGCCGTTCTCGAAAACGGAAAGATCGCACCTGCCAATATTGCCTCGATGACCGGGATCAAGCGCCCGACTGTGTATTCTGTGGGCAAAGAACTTATAAGGAGAGGTGTGATAACTGAGGATCTGCAGGGAAGCAGTAGCTACTTCGTCGCGCTGCCGCCGCAAAATCTTTCCGATGTATTGAAAAAACAGGAGGCAGAGATCGCTGAGAAGAAAAAGGTTGTACACGAACTGACCAAGGAACTTGCCGATCTGCCGCGCTCGAAATCCTATTCCGTGCCCAAGATGCGCTTCATTGATGAGAGCAATCTTGTCGACTTCATGTACAAGCAGGCATCCGTGTGGCTCGAGAGTCTTGTGAAGAGCGGAAACCCGACGACATGGGGTTTCCAGGACCATAGCTTAGTTGAGAACAAGGAATATCTTGATTGGATCGACTGGTATTGGAAAGTGGCGCCCAAAGAGGTTGATCTGAAACTCATCACAAACGACTCGGAAATTGAGGAAAAGATGAAGGGAAAGAAATACGACAGACGTCATATCAAATTCTGGAAAAAAGATTTTGCGTTTACAGCGACACAACAGATTGTGGGGGATTATGTTCTCTTGTTTATGACGAGACAGCGACCTCACTACTTGGTTGAGATCCACGACGCCGTCTACGCAGAAAATTTGCGCCAAATATTCAAAAATTTGTGGCCGATGATCGGGTAATTTAAAAAATCCGCCGAACGGCGGATTTCCGTACGAGGCAGTTTTTATTTCATCGCCTCCACAATCTTCTTTTGATTTCCGTCGAAGTCTTTTTTGTCACCCTTCACGCCATTGTTAGGGAAGATCCAGATGTGTGCATGCGGCACTTCTTCGCCAACGATTTTGCTCAGAATGAAATCCGTGCCGAATGCCTTTTGTTGTGCGAGTGCGACCGTACGAGCTACCTCAAAGTACGAGCCAACCTGCGGAACATCCCAGACCCAGCGATAATGTTGCTTGGGAATGATCAATGTGTGACCCGGTGACTGGGGGTCGATAGAAAGGAATGCGAGGAAATCTGCATTTTCATACACAACTTTGGCCGGAATCTGTTTGGCCACGATTTTACAGAAGACACAATTGGGGTCGGTAGTCATGAACATAGTATACTACGGCCAATGACCGACCACTCTGTCCTCATCGACAAGCTTCTGCGCCAGCGCGGCATCGCGCCGGGCGAGGCGACTGAACGGTTTCTCAAGCCCGATTACGCACGCGATATCCATGATCCGATGCTTCTGAAGGATGCGCCGGCTGCATCTGCGCGTATCATCAAAGCGATAGAGTCAGGCGAGAAGATCGGCATCTTTAGCGATTATGATTGCGATGGTATTCCCGGTGCAGCGATGTTCTACGATCTGTTCCGTCGCATCGGCTATACCAATTTCCTGACGTATATTCCACACCGCCACAACGAGGGATTCGGTCTCAACAAGGCCGCGGTTGACTCGTTAGCCGACAAGGGTGTGAAGGTGCTCATCACCATCGACTGTGGCATTTCCAACAGGGAGGAGGTCGCTCATGCAAATGCCCGCGGCATGGACGTGATCGTCACCGATCATCATGAGCCGCCAGCTGAGCTTCCGCCGGCCATGGCCGTCATCGATCCGAAACAATCTGATTGCGCGTATCCCGACAAGAATCTCTGTGGCACCGGCGTCGCATTCAAGCTCATTCAGGCCGTGCTCGCGCAAAATAGATTCGGTCTCAAGGAGGGCCATGAGAAATGGCTTCTCGATCTGGTTGGTATCGCCACCATGTCAGATATGGTGCCGCTCGTGGGTGAGAATCGAGTATTCGCCCACTATGGCATGCAAGTTCTTCGCAAGTCGCCGCGCAAAGGTCTGCGCCGACTCCTGAGCATGCTCAAGATCAATCAGGAACATCTGACCGAAGATGATCTCGCCTTCATGATCACGCCGCGCATCAACGCCGCATCACGCATGGGTGTGCCGATGGATGCATTTGATCTGCTGACGGCCGATACTGATGAAGATGCCAATGCCCGCGCAAAGCATCTCGATGCCATCAATAACGAACGCAAGGGCATCGTCGCGGCGCTAGTGAAGGAGGTGAAGAAGACCATTCGCGAACGTCACCCTGAGGGCGGCGCATCCATTCCGTCAGTAATTGTTCTGGGAAATCCGGAATGGCGCCCGTCGCTCCTCGGTCTCGCTGCAAACTCATGTGCTGAAGAGTTCCGTCGCCCGGTCTTTCTCTGGGGCAAAGACGGTGTCGGTATATTCAAAGGCTCATGCCGCTCGGAGGGAACATCGAATGTCGTTGAGATCATGCGAGCTGCACCGGCAGGTACCTTTGGTGAATTTGGTGGCCACAAGCACTCGGGCGGTTTCGGAGTTATTGCCGAATCCATCCACCATCTCGAGCAGCGACTCAACGATGCCGCGGCAAAATTGGCAGCAGATGCTGCCGCGATTGCTGCAGGCAATGCGCCGCGCGCCGACGGCGACATTGGCGAAGAGCCGGAATACGAGGATGAGGAAATTGAGACCGATGAAGAACAAGAGGAGCCGACCCCGGAAGAGATCACGCTCGACGATGTCGACACAGGTCTCTACGAAACCGTGAATCAGCTCGCACCCTTTGGTGTCGGCAATCGCAAACCTAATTTTATATTGAAGTCCGTGAGTCCTGTTTCTGTCCGTGCGTTTGGTAAGACCAATGATCATGTCGAGCTTGTCTTCAACAGGCAACGCGGACCCAAGCTCAATGCCATCGCCTTTTTTGGAGCGACAGAAGACTGGGCACAGCAGGTAAAGCCGGGTCAGAAGATCGATCTTATCGCCAACATCGAGAAGTCTATGTTCAGAAATCGTCCCGAAATCCGTCTCCGTGTCGTCGATGTGGTATATTCGTAGGCATGACTATTCTTTTTACTGATGGTTCGTCGCGTGGAAATCCGGGTCCGGGTGGTTGGGCATCGGTCGTCATCGAGGGAGTGGGCACTCACGCAACCATCACCGAAGTCGGTGGTTTCGAAGCAGACACTACCAATAACCGTATGGAAATTGCTGCAGCGATCGGCGGCCTCTCCGTCACAGCTGCAGGCACACATGCGACGGTTCATACCGATTCCTCGTATCTCATTAATGGCATCACCAAGTGGATCAATGGCTGGAAGCGTAACGGTTGGATGACCAAGACCAAGGACGAAGTTCTCAATCGCGATCTCTGGGAGAAACTTCACGAGCTCACCTCTGCGCGTAAAATCACGTGGCAATACGTTGGCGGACATGTCGGTATTCTTGGCAACGAGCGCTGTGATCACATCGCTACTGCATTTGCGGATGAACGCGATGACATCAA
>DASVLR010000064.1:0-5529 GCA_036384775.1 Minisyncoccota bacterium | reverse complement strand
AAAATAGGATGGGCTTTAGTTGATCTTGTTAAGTTTATGCAATAGTTTGGACTGCGCGATAAACATAGTCGATAAAACCATATAAATTGATAATCTTGGTCCTGTCGTCCTTTAATAACATTCAGAATTGCATCTAGAGTTTTTTTAGTATTTTTTCGGGGAAGTTTTTTAAGGAGGACATCAAGAATTGAAAAGACCTGGGGTGTTGCCTCTTCCCTCAGCAAGGTAATTTTTCTAAGAATCGAAGTGATTTCTAGAATGGAATCCTGATTCAGATTTGTGAAATTAATGCCAGCGTAAAATTTCTCCGCCAGTTTACCTAATATTGTTATAGCAGCGCTGCCACCAAATTTTTTCTGAATTCTGTAAACTTCGAGGAGTGCATCTTTAAGATATTCAACATTCTCGATATCTGAGTAATCATCTCTGTATATTCTCCTGAGTAAAGTAGAACGTCTGACCTCCTGCATCCAGGGTCTTAGAGCATTTTCTAAAATATCGTCGTAACTATTTGTTTTTTCCTGGTTTAGATAGAGATTATATTCAGACTGCAAGATTCTATTTAGTGAGGCTAGAACTGTCTGACCATGTTCGGTTTTTTCAGACAGTATCCTATAATCATCTCGATATCGACTAATCAATACCTTATCTGCAATCTTAAGCTGTTTTATTTTTTTTGTAAGTTTCTCATCAACATCCGCAAGGATAACCTCCGCAATTAAATCTGAAGTCATGGATCCTACAGGGATGCCATTTGTCTGGCCATCACATGCATTTTGGAACAGTTTATCCAATCTATATCCCAATAAACTTGAATTGAATCGATTTCTAGCAGTTTTCATGAACATTTTCCCATGAATTGCCCAGGCAATGCTATGCGTATAGATTGAGGGGTAGAAATTTTTAATATCTGTGACGGTTAGGAAGTTATACTGGGGACAATCCTTGATAAGATCCTTCTCTGCCATTTGCAGCCAATTTAAAATTGCTCGTTTTCCAGGCTTTTCTGTTTTATCCTTAATAAAAACAGGCGTGCTGTAACTGGCAACCAGAGTTTGCTTTGCTAAAATTTTCTGTATTTTTTTCCAGTTTGTCTTACTAGTTATCTCGGACACAAGATAATAAAAAATGTATGGGTTTAGAAAATTAAAATTTCTCCAGGCCAAATAGCTCTTGGGAGTCACTATATCGAGCGTCTTAGTTATTAAGGGCTTTTCTTGATTCCAGTTGATAGAATTGAGTTTAAATTTCGAGAAACCGGCTGGTACATAGTATTCCGGCATGTGAAATGATGATGAGGAATAACCGCGTGAGAAAATATAAGCTCTTGCTTCCTGAGCTGTAACTTGCGTTAGATTTTTCTTTAACTTTTCAGAGAAATCAATAGAAAATGGCATGGATTCCATCCTACTCTTGTTCTAGCTCTTGTCCACTATTTAATACCTCCTCACCACCCCCTTCACCACCGCCACAACCTCAAGCTCCTGCTCCGGATAGATCGGCTTGTACTTCTTGTTCGCAGGCTCGAGATAGGTCTGACTGCCCTTCTTACGGAGATACTTCATGGTCCAGCCTCCGTCGACATAGGCGATGACGATATCGCCCTCCTTCGCTGGGCCGCCACGTTCTGCGATGACCATATCGCCCTCGCGGATGCCTGCGTCGATCATGGAATCGCCCTTCACGCGCAGAATGTAGGAGCGATCTTTGTGCTGGAAGAGATACTCATTCACATCGATAGTATCCAGAACCTGCGTATCAGCCTCTGTAGGAAAACCCGCTTCGACGAGACCAAGGAGCGGAACTTCATTCAGGGACTGATTGGGTATGAGACGACCGGTAGCATC
The DNA here is from genome assembly GCA_036384775.1 of Minisyncoccota bacterium. Taxonomy (GTDB): domain Bacteria; phylum Patescibacteriota; class Minisyncoccia; order Phycocordibacterales; family PALSA-1337; genus C7867-002. The sequence continues at coordinate 3,682 of DASVLR010000064.1, read as the reverse complement.
CTTCAATACTGCACCTTCTTCAATAAGGCGGCTGATGAGCTTGGCGACAGCATTCTTGGACCTGAAGCCAACGAGCTTCATGATCTCGGTATAGCTCGGCATACGCTTCTTGGCCGAATAGAAACCGAGGATCTTATCTTTCTTTTCGTTGTAATTCTCGTTGGCTGGCATAGACATATTAAAGCATAAACAAGCTTACGAAGTTCATCGAGCGGCTGAACCATCCCGTACCCTGCGGAGCGATGCGGTTCAACTGCGAAGTCAGGAACTTGTGGCGGCGTGATTCAAGAGCATACGGCGCACCAAGAAGGATCTTCTGGTCGATGATCCTGTTGATCCTCTTAATCTCTGACCTCAGTGACTTTACGATTTCCTGCTTGCTCATAGTTTTGTTGGGTATTGTGGCCTCAATTGGGGCCGTTCTAATACCAAACAGTATAGGTGAACTATCGTTCACCTGCAAGAGAATAGGTGGGGATAACCTGATCCAGAAGGATCGTGCCGAATGGGCCGTTCAGCACATTCCAATGGTGCCGGCCTTATCTTGACATCGGGCTTATATCAGCGTACTCTTCATCCCTGTATCCTTCACAATATGAACCTTAATTCTGCTCCTCGCGGGGACGTGTACGTTCCCCTTTGCGCTAGCCGAGACCACGCGGTCGCCCGACAACACGTCACTGGCGATGGTTTCGTTTTCACCCGCACCTCCCGCAAATCGCCGTTCGCAGACGGCCTCCCGCCGTCGGATCCGGTCGACGCATACGAGCTCGCGGCATGGACTGTCGGTAAAAAACCTGCCCTCTACTACGACATCATCCCGCGTCTCGTCGTCAAGAACGGCACTCCGAATCGAATTTTCATTCCGGTGGGCAGCGACAAGAAGGAGGTTGCCGATCACCTCCGCACGCGGCTTGGTCAGGGCACCATGCTCCTGCGCTCCTAAGCCGACGACGATCGCCGGTAAAGCTTCGTCTGTACTCCAATTGTTCTTTTGCCTCGCAGTTTCTGCGGGGCATTTTTATTAATTGCTCTTTACTTCGAAACCTTATTTTTGAACAAATAGATAGCGGTTGGCACCGATACAATGATGATGCCGACAGACCAGATGATCGCTGCGAGAGCATGATTGCCCATCGGAGTACCCACCATAAGTGATCGCAATGCCTCGATAACCTGGGTGACCGGCTGATGCTCTGCAAAGATGCGGAGATATTTCGGCATAGACTCAGTCGGAACGAATGCCGCGCTCGCAAATGTGAGCGGGAAGATGATCATGAAGGTCAGCCACTGAACTGCCTCGACGCTTTTGGCATAAATACCAAGGATTGCCGACAACCATGAGAGTGCGAGTGTCCACAGCAAGAGCACTCCAAGAATGAGGAACCATTCACTGACGCTTGCGGTCGGACGGAAGCCGATTGCAAACGCAACAGCAAGCATGACCGCAGCTGAAATGATATTTCTCACGAGATCGGCAAAGACGTGACCGACCAGGAGACCCGAGCTGGCAATCGGCAATGACTTGAGCCTGTCGACGATGCCCTTCTGCAAGTCCGAGGTAACTGAGAACGCAGTAGTTGTCGCGCCGAACGAAGCCGTCTGTACCAAGATACCTGCGACCAAAAAGTTGATATATGAAACACCACCGGTGTTGATGGCACCACCGAATACGTAGCGGAACAAGAGCATGAACATGATCGGCTGCATGAACAATGACAACAGCTGATCTCGCTCCCTAAAAATGTGGCGGAGGCTTCGCTGGATGAGTACACGATAATCTGTGAGGGTATGATTCATGGCGGTGTATTAGTTCTGCTCTGATTCTGCGTCGACAGCCTCGTTCTTGTGGCCGGTGTAATGCAAGAACACATCATCCAGGGTTGGCTTACGAACATCAATGGCATTGATCTTCCTACCCTCTCGTTCGTAGCGCTCGAGGATAGCGCGCACATCGGCAACGCCGTGTTCAAGGGTATGAGTTTCGACCTTGTCGCCGATAGTAAGCTCGAGGAGATCCACGCCAACCTGCTTTTTGAGCTCATCGGCCGTACCCTGCGTAATAACCTTGCCGTGATCGATCACGATGACCTGATCAGCCAACGTGTCAGCCTCTTCGAGATACTGGGTCGTGAGCAAGATGGTCACACCCTGCTTCATGAGGTCCTTGATGACGTTCCACATAGCGATGCGTGAACGCGGATCAAGGCCAGTTGTCGGTTCGTCGAGGAAGATCACCGGCGGTGTAGCAACAAGCGACAAACCGAGGTCGAGTCGACGCTTCATACCACCTGAATAAGTCTTGGCCTTCCTCTTTGCAGCATCCACAAGATCGAACTGCTTCAAAAGCTCCTGTGCACGCTGTGTAGCACGCTCCTTGCCGAGGTGATAGAGCTCACCCATCATGATGAGATTTTCCTCACCTGAAAGCTGTTCGTCGATGGCCGCATACTGGCCAGTGAGACCAATGACGCCGCGGACCTTCTTTGCGTCCTTTACCACATCGAGGCCCTGAATCTTCACCTCACCACCGTCTGGCTTGAGCAATGTTGAAAGAATACGAACGGTCGTCGTCTTACCTGCTCCGTTCGGACCAAGCAATGCGAGCATGCTGCCCTTCTTCACACTGAAACTGACGCCCTGAAGAACTTTCAGGTCGCCATATGACTTTGTGAGATTCTTTACAACAATTGCGTCCTCCATGTTATTTACATGCAATATTCGAAGTGATGTAGCTATTGGTGCCGATCGTCACTTCCGGATGCTCACACTGAGGATTGTTGGTTTCACCTGCGCCGAGAACATAGCTACCCGGCGGAAGTGAGAATGCATAGAGACCATTCGGATCGGTCTGTGTAAATGCGTACGCATGAGTTTTGTCCGTGCTGCGGAAGACAGCAACCATGGTCTGATATGGCTGACCGTTAAAGGTCACAACACCGTTCACACCCGCTTTGTATGGCGCGAAATTGGTGCCATCCGTAGTCTGAGTACCTGACGGCTTGGTAGTTGATGTCGAAGGAGCCGGCTTCGGCTTCGTGGTCGAAGATGAGGACGACGTACCCGGACATGCGGAGAATTCACACTTCGGACCAGTGCGGCCGACATATGAACCATCCGGACACATCTTTGCCTCCATCGTACAAACAACCGCGCCAGTACCGGTATCAGGAATGGTCGAGACCGGTGCCGGACGTACGGCATGAATAATAATTGCACACACTACTGCAATAACTACTAATATTGAAATACTAAACCAAGTTTTTGGGGTCATAGTATGAGCATAGCATATGACGGCTCAGAATGGCTTGTCTGACGGGAATTTCAGAAACCTGTTGTTGCGGGCGATAAGGGAATCGAACCCCTACCAACGGTTTTGGAGACCGTTGTTCTACCATTAAACTAATCGCCCATTTCAGACAGAACCGAGTATAGCAGACAGGGGCTTTTTTCGAAATATATGCTCCTGTGTCCAGGAGGAGCTTGGCGATATCACTATCCGACACTCCCGCAGATGATTTCTAGCAAGAAAACATCGAGGACTAGAAAAGCCCCTGCAGGGGCTTTTCGTGTGTCGGATAGTGATATCCCGAGCGACTTTATTTCTTGGCTTCTTTGAAAGTGATGTGCTTCCTGAGCTTCGCAGAGTACTTCTTGAGCTCAATCTTACGCTCAACCTTCT
>DASVLR010000063.1:0-8752 GCA_036384775.1 Minisyncoccota bacterium | reverse complement strand
GTATAGGTTTTCTGGCCGGCAGAGGTCGGGGTCGTGGTTGTGCTCATCTGCTGCCCCGCAGGACCGCGAGTAGTAACGGGATCAACGGCACCTTTCTGAGCAATAAGTATCCAGACTGCTCCGATAATAAAAACAACGATGACTGCCACTGTGATGTTTCTTTTCATGCTTCATATACTAGCAAAAAGCGGCAATGGTTGCCGCTTTCTCCATTCACACCGAACCGGGTTCTTATTCGAGCTTGAGATCCGCCATCGCCTCATCGACGGTCTTCGAGGCAATCTGGGTCGCCGTCATCTGAGGATTGGCTGCTATGCGATCTGCGGACTTCAGTCCGCCGACCGGCTCGTTAATCTTGAGATTAACGCGCGAGTTATTCTTCATGCCAACAACACGCAGAAGCGTACGGATCGACTTTGCAGTATTACCCTGACGGCCGATGATCTTACCCATATCTGCAGCGTTCACATCGAGCGTGAGCAGTACGCCCATCTCATCAACGGAACGAGTTATCTTTACCGAGCTCGGATCGTCCACGAGAGCCTTGATGACGTACTCGAGGAACTGCTGATCTAATGGCATTGTTCGTTCTTCAAATCTATATAGTAAAGGGGGTACAGGCAACGAAGCTGTACTGACCGAATTGTAGCAAAGGTCATATTTGCGTCAATTACAAAAGTGGCATAGAAAAGACCCTTCGGAAAGGGTCTTTTCATACAAAAACGTGAATATTATGCCTGAGCCGGTGCTGCAGCTGCCGGAGCTGCGGCTGCCGCGCCTTCCGGTGCCGGAGCGTCCTTCTTAATCGGAGTCTTCTTTGGAAGAGCGTTGAGCTTCTTGCCGTCGATAACCTTCTTGGAAACGAGGAAATTGTGGACGGTTATCGAGGTCTGTGCACCCTTGGAAATCCAATGCTTGATCTGCTCAACATCGAGCTGTTCTGTCGAGTTCTTGATACGAGTATCGTACCAGCCGAGATTCTTGAGATATTTGCCGCTCTTGGGACCGTTCTTAGAATCGGTCAAAACCACCCTATAGGTCGGTTCGTGCTTGCGGCCAGTGCGCTGAAGGCGAATAGTTAACATGCGCAATAATCTATCAGACTAGGGCCATTTAGGCAAGGCCGCCCTGAAATTGAGGCCTTTTTAGACGGGTGAATGTTCCAATATCGTATACACAACCTCTCATCCCCAGCTTTTCCCAAATCTTATGCGGACAGAGCAATTGTCAGTATCCGAACCCCTGCTATACTCCCACTATCACCATGAAGGTTCTCGTGATTGATGACGATTCGAGCCTGGTTTCAAACATACAGCGCAGCCTCGCTGCCTTTGCCCATTCGGTCGATACTGCAGCAAACGGAGCCGATGGCGCATTCATGGCCAAGAGCTATGAAAATGATGCCATAATCCTCGACTATTCCATGCCAAAGAAAGACGGGCTCGAGGTCTGTCGCGAGATCCGCGCCTCCGGCAAGTCTACCCCTATTTTATTCCTCTCCAACACCGCCGATGTCGGACTCAAAGTAGAGGCATTCAAGGCGGGGGCTGATGATTACATTACGAAACCCTTTTCATTCGATGAGCTGCGGGTGCGTCTTGATGCTATAACGCGCCGAGCCCCGCAGATCAGGCAGACCGTTCTTACGGTCGCGGATATCGTACTGGATTCGGACAAAATGTCCGTCCGGCGCGCCGGCACGGAAATCCGGCTTACCCGCAAAGAATTCATGCTGCTTGAATATTTCATGAAGCACGCCGGCAGGATACTTTCGCGGCCGCAGATCATGGAACACGTGTGGAGCGCTGATGACAATCCGTTCTCGAATACGGTCGAAGCCCATATCCGCAATCTTCGCCTCAAGCTCAATGCCGGCGGTCATCCAAATCTCATCGTCAACATGCCCGGACGCGGCTATTGCATAGACACTCCGGAGAACATAGGGCGTCGGCGATAATTCGAGCCTGAATCTTCATCGTTTTTTGAACCTTTTTTGAAGCAGATTTGAACCCTGCCGGCGCATACTTACCGCGCCAATGTGTCGACATGGCTTATTAACCAACCGATGACGCGATCATCTCTCGAGCTGAGCCTCCTCACTTCCCCATCAGGTAAGTTTCGCGCGGCAGACGTGACACTTACCCAAACGTCGATACAGCGCCGTTTCCACCGGCGCTTTGTCGTTCAGATTATTTCTTTGCCGCAGCTTTCTTTGTGGCAGCGATTTCTTGCTGCACATCACGCGCTGCCTTACGATAGAAACAATATTCACATCCTACGGCAGGCTTCGGCGGAACCGGTGATTCGAGACACTTCTTTACGTCAAAAATAGTACGCTCAACCCATGAATCATCGCCGGTATATGGGATCAGTTCCACCTCGAATTCGAGTTTGCTATCAAATGCCTTCTTGTCAGTCTTGCCGTTACAATAGACAAAATAGCCGGTCGACGAAACCTTGTAACCGCATTTTCGGAAAAGCCACTGATAGATTTCCATCTGGCGCTTGTAGCCGATCTGCCAGTCCGCATCTAGTGAAACCTTCTCTTCTTTTGATGTTGCTTTGTAGTCAACGATGATAAGCTCGCCGGCCTTGTTCACCCAGAGATCATCGACTGCACCCGAGATGCGCAGTCCGCTCGCCTCGTGCATGTATTGCATGCCCTGAAAATTCTCGCGCCACACATCGAGCTCCTCATGCTTAAACGGCACAACATCCTTGAGTCCATATGCATCCATGAGCGGATGCGCCGATCCGGCCTTGCGGTGTATATCAAATTCTTTCTTAAGCAATGTATCGACTGCAATGTTGAGGTTCATCGGGAATGGCTTCGGCCGGGCAACACCGAGCTTGTTGTCGACATAGAAACACAGCGGACAATTGAGAAACAATTCGATCTTCGATCGAGAGAGTTTCCAATTGGCACCACCGTAATTCCAGCCCGCGCTGCGGATATTTAATTTCTTAACATAGTCTGCCATGCGGAAATAATACCACATGCAAAAGCGCCCTTTCGGGCGCCTGCATTCGAGGAGGGATCTCTCGTGAACTACTTGGCAACTTCAGTGACCTTCGTCATCGTCACTGCCATGAGCGGCTTGTCATTGCCATCCCTTGGGGTCGAAGCAATCGCATCGACCACATCCATACCTGAAACGACCTTACCGAAAATGGTGTAGTTGTGCGGGAGAGCCTGATCTTTGTGCATGATGAAGAACTGAGAACCATTGGTGTTCGGACCGGCGTTTGCCATCGCTACCGTACCGCGTACATAGCCCGCCTTGTAGGACGGAGTTGCCGGATTGAGTTCGTCGGCAAACTGATAGCCCGGACCGCCACGACCGGTACCGGTCGGATCACCACCCTGGATCATGAAGCCTTCAATAACACGGTGGAAGATCGTGCCGTTATAGAAACCCTTGTCGGTAAGCGTGAGGAAGTTCTTAACCGTATTCGGCGCATCTGCATCATACGTCTCAAACACAATCGTGCCCTTGCTCGTTACAATCGTGATCTGGTGTGAAAAATTCTTCATGGAAGCTGATGGGTTAGTTGAATTGGTAGTATCGGTCGCTGCCGGCGTAGTCGAGGTGGCGGCATTTGTCGTACCAGAGGTGCTCGGCGTGCTCGTACTGTACGCATCGTTGGTGCCATTCGTCGGAACGAGCTGCACATTGCGATGATCGAGGAAGAACCACAGAACAGCAAGAATGATAACGACAACAATACCGGTGATCCATTTAGCAGTAGTGCTCATGTACGGGGTTATATAACAGAATAATGTGTATAAATGACTTAGAGAGTATACAGCTCTTTTGCCTTGGCAACCACCTGCTTCTTTGCTTCATCGAGAGACAATCCTTTTATTGTTGCGCCCGAGGCGACTTTGTGACCGCCTCCTCCGAATGCGAGTGCGAGTTGCGAAACATCAAACTGTTTTTCATCCTGCGAACGCAGACTCATCTTGATAAGTCCCGGTGCAAGTTCTACCATTTCTACGTCAATATTCCATCCTTTCACACTGCGCAGAATCGTCGATATCTGGACTCCCCCCATGTCAGCCGGGGTAATGTTTTTTTGTTTCAACACCGCGTGCGATACGGAAGACAACGCCAGTCTTCCATCGAGAAATGTCTCGATATTGCTGAGAGCGGCACCCTGAAACGCGAGCGTGGCGGGAGTATTGGAATTGTACATCCGCGAGATGAGATCAGGAAAATCGGTGGCAACGGCGGCAAGCCGGGAGGCGGCCATGAACGTGCTTACGGTCGTACCCGTGTGCCTGAAGCCGCCGGTATCCGTATACATACCGATGAAGAGATTACCCGAAATTTCCCGAGTAAACGTTACATTCCATACCGTGAAGAGCTCGTAAAGTATTTGGGCCGTGGCCGGGAGCGTCCGCTCGACAAGATTGATCGAGCCGAAATTAACGTTGGACGCATGATGGTCAATGTTGATGACTTTGAACGGAAGATTCTGAGCGAATGAGGCATACTCGGCGGAAATTCTGTCAGGACTTGAGCAATCCAGCGATATAAAAAGGTCAAAATCGGCGTGATTGATCTCCGCAAAGCCTTTCATACTGATCGTAGTTGCTCCTGGAAAATGCATGAAGGCCTCCGGTATCGGAGAGTCTCCTCTGATAACAGTTGCCTTCTTACCCATCCCCTCCAGGGCAAACTTCATAGCCAAAGCCGAACCCACGGAATCCGGGTCCGGCGATGGGTGGCAATGCAACAAGATCGATTTCGCCGTTTGAATTTCAGCGAGAATGACCGGTGCAAGCTTTTGAATTTCGGGTGCTATACCCGTTGTGTCTGATGCGGTGCTGTTCATGCACCTATCCTAGCCTTTTTTCTCCTGGCTCGCATCTGAAGTGCGACCGTCGTTGCGGATGACGCGCATCTTCTCTTCATATTCCTCACGAGAGATTTCGCCCTTCACAAAGCGCTCCTTGAGCAGATCTTCCGCGCCATCACCGCGCCACGAGCGCCAGCTCGGGAATGTTCCGCGTCTGCTGCCTTTGATAATCCTGAGGACTATCATAATGAAGATGACCCACAAGAATGCCTGGATGAGGCCACCGAGAGCGTGGAATGGCCAGCTGTAGCAATCTCCGTAATACATAGTAGTAGTACAGGTAGTTCCCAACCTGTGTGATTAATTAGTTAAAGGTAACCAGAATTTCGACTTGCTTCTGGTTTGCCGCGATACCTGACGGATTGTCATTTCTGATGACAAACGCGCCGGTCGAGCCCGTTGGCTGACGCGGGAATGTCAGTTGTCCCAGAAATGGAACCATGGCATCGGTCATCCAATCGCTCTGTGCCCTGACAGTGCCCTGTGCGAGAACCTTGCCCTTAGCGTCAGTAAGGAAGATCGGCATGGTTGCTTCTGAGAACCACGATCCTTTGGCCTGACCTGACACGCTCATCGGCGAAGTGGCTGTTGTATTCTTTGGCGGATTTTCAACGATGATTTCGCTTGAAACGGTCGTTGTCGGCGATGAATACCAGACGGTCTGACCGCCCTTCTTCACGTGAATCGTAATAGTCGATGTGGTCGGGGTAATATTCGTCGGCTTCACTACCGGAGTCGACTTCGTCGTTGAAGTCGTGTTTGTTCCTGAATTAACAGGAGTAGTGGTAACTACTGATATAGCCTGCGTAGTCGGTGCTGCTGCCGGCTTATGCATGCCGAGCACTATCACTACGATAATAATGATGACCACGATCGCGCCGATCCAATAGTATGATTGTTTCATACACGTTATTTAAATCTGACTGGTAATTCGTACTGCTTTCCGAAAATGATCGCTCCTTTGTGACAGAAGTCCTGATCCTTTCCACACTCAGTCGGCGTGAATGAAACTGTACCATGATAGTGGACGAATCCTGTCTCAGAATTTCCGGACTTAACAAGCATGGTCTCGCCGATAATAAGACCATCCCAGTTAACGACAGTAGCTCGGACGCCTTCTGTCGGAATAAGGGAGGCACGAATGGCACCCCCGACCTCTACCGGCGAAGTTATGACGCTCCCTGCCTGGTATGGAGTATAGACGTAGGCATTACTATTTCCTGTCGCAGCCATACCACACGGCCATATCTGATCCGATGCACACTTCGTGGATTGCCGTACATTGGCCTCATAGATACTCCCTGCAACAAAAAGCACCGCCACAACAATACCGATAGATATCAGGGTCTTTTTCACATCTAAAGTATACTCCTGCGACACATGTTGCGCATTCCCGATTTTGAGCTAGACTAGGGGTGCCGATGACCCTCTAACAATGGCGAGGCCGTGTGAGAATTAAGTTACAAACCAGGGTGGCACCGCGATGCGCCGACAGCCGGCCGAGATCGCCCCTGCGGATTTATTAGCTAATGAATCCGAAGGGGCGTTTTTGTTACCATAATTTGGCATCAAATCCGATCCTTTCGGCCACCATACGTAACTATCATGGAACGTACATTCATCAAAGACCTCAAGGCCAAGTCCGGCCAGGAAGTCTCTATCAAAGCCTGGGTCGACATCCGTCGTGACCAGGGCAAGCTCATCTTTTTCGATTTCAGAGATATGAGCGGCAAAGTTCAGGGTGTCATCCTCCCGAATGCAAAGGACGCGCACGCAGTCGGTTCCAAGCTCCGTCAGGAATGGATCGTCGAAGTCCGCGGCAAGGTCAACCAGCGCCCGCCGAAAAATGTTCAGGCCGAAAAGCAGAATGGCGACATCGAACTTGAGATCCTCGGTATCGAGGTTCTGTCCGCCGCAGAAGAAATTCCATTCGACCGCGAAGTTCCGAACCTTAGCCTGGAGACCCGCTTTGATTATCGCCCGTTTACCCTGAGGAGCCAGCGCGACCGTGACATCTTTACGATTCAGTCGACTATCCTTGCCCGCTTTCGCGAAGCGTTGCGCGCACAGAGCTTTACCGAGTTCACCGCCCCGGTGCTTGTCGGTGGCGATGCGGAAGGTGGCTCAGCCGTTTTTGAAATTCCTGATTACTACGGTCACCGCGCCTTTCTCGCAACTTCAGGTCAGCTCTACAAGCAGATCATGGTTGGTCCGCTTGAACGAGTCCTCACTATCGCAAAGACCTTCCGCGCAGAAAAGAGTGCGACCACTCGTCACCTCGCCGAGATTGTTCAGCTCGAATTCGAGATGGGCTTCGTGAAGTCTCATACGGATGTCATGGAAGTACTCGAAAAAGTACTACGCGATATCTCGACCACGGTTGCAACTCAACATGCAGATGCGCTCGCACGTCTCGGTACGACTCCTGCATTGCTTCCGACCGGTTCATTCCCAGTCTTCACCCTCACAGAAGCTCAGCAGGTTATTGAAAAAGAATTCGGCGTCAAATGTATCGGCGAACTCGACCTCGAGCCTGAGCACGAGCGTCAGATCTGTCAGTACGCAAAAGAGAAGCTTGGTTCGGACTTCGTCTTCATCACCCACTTCCCGACCAAAAAGCGCGCCTTCTATACCATGGCCGATCCTGCGAATCCGGAATTCTCACGCTCGTTTGACGTGTTGTTCCGCGGTCTTGAGATCACCAGCGGTGCACAGCGTATTCACAACTATCAGGAGCTTGTCGAAAAGATGAAGAGCCGCAAGATGGACGTCGAGAAATTCTCGTACTATCTCCAGGCCTTCAAATACGCAATCCCTCCGCACGGCGGATGCTCGACCGGTCTCGAGCGCATCACTGCGCGCATGCTTGAGCTCCAGAACGTAAAGGAAGCGTCGACGTTCCCGCGCGATATGGGACGCATTGATACCCTGCTTTCAGGCGGTCAGGAGCCAAGGAAGGAATAAATTCTGGTCATCCAGCCTCGACAAAAAACGCCGGCCGTGAGCCGGTGTTTTTATTTGCCACAAATCGCCCGTTCGTACGTCTACTCACTGTGAACCCCGTTCCACATGGTACTCATTCTCTTCCTCGGTCTCCTGTTGGCCATCGGTGCCATCGTTGGATCTGTGCACCTTATCGTTTACGGCTCCACTCATGCTGCAGACCATCCTGGCAGATCTCTTGCCTGTATTCTGTGCGGTGTGTTCGTGATCGGATTGATATCAACGGCGTCTGTCGGGATCTGCCTCGAAGAAGGGCCGGACCTGATGGCACGAATCAATCGTCACGAAATGCTGGCGCTGCGAAACTAACTTTCACTTTCTGTCAGACAGCGATGCACTAACACAAGCGCCGGTTCCACGGGGAACCGGCGGCTTTTTTGATGCGCGTATTATCCTGTCTCTGCAATATTATTCCTTTGGCTTGAGCTCGAGGCACACCGAGTTCATGCAGTAGCGCTTGCCTGTTGTGGTTGGTCCGTCATCAAACACATGACCGAGATGTGAGCCGCACTTCGCACACAGAACTTCGGTGCGTTCCATACCATATTTGGTATCGTGCTCCATTTTGACCGAACCAGGAATGGCCTGATCAAATGACGGCCATCCTGTACCGCTATCGAACTTCGCATCGGACTTAAAAAGTTCAGTGCCACAAACCTTGCAGGCATACATACCTGCACGCTTTTCGTGCAGGAGTGCGCCGCTAAATGGCGCCTCGGTGCCCTTCTCACGAAGAACATGATATTCCTCGGGAGTGAGCTTTTTTTTGATGTCGGCTTCGTTCATATAGTAAGTATTTATTGTGGCTGATGTGTTGCTAATAGATCGGCAAATTTCTTTTGGAATTTCTCGAGCTTCGGTGCAATGACGAGCTGGCAATACGGTT
>DASVLR010000062.1:0-4751 GCA_036384775.1 Minisyncoccota bacterium | reverse complement strand
TGAGATCAGGACGGAAATCGACGAATTGAATTCCGAACTCCGGACTCTCTACGCAGTCTAGCCTCGGATCGTCACTGTTATCCATAATGTTCCGCGCCCGACGTGCAGTCGGGCGATTTTTGTACAGATTATTTGCAGATTAATAGCTTGGAACGCCCACCTGTTTGGTTTCCATTTCAATATCTGCAAAGTGCCTGCTCTGCGTTGCGTGGAGAACGCCCTGCTTCACCAATTCGAGCATGGCCAGGAAGCTGACGATGACATTTACTTTCTCGGCTTTGTCGGCGGTAAACTGGCTGAAACTCATCTTGAGATTGCTCGAAATACGTTTAGTGAGATCGGTGATCATTTCTTCGATGGACATGATCTTCTTCACGGTAAGTTTCGGCAGATTTGCCTCCGGCTTCGGCAGGCGGCTCACGAGGTCTTTCAGGGTTGCCAGGGCCTTCTCGAGGGTGAATTCAGGCGCAGGTGCGAAGACTGGCGTATATGGACGTGACTGTGATGTGCCGAAGATGACTTCTTTGCCGAAAAGCTGGCCGATACCCTTCGAGGCATCCTTGATGCGCTTGTAGATCTTGAGACGGGTTTCGAGGTCGATGATATCGCTCTGCTCATCTTCGGTTAGAGAAAGCTGCGGTAACAGTGACTTTGATTTGATGAGCAGCAGGGTCGAAGCGACCAAAATGAAGTGTGCCGACTCGCCCATCGGCAGATTCTCGAACTGGCGGACATGCGAAATGAAGTCGTCAGTGACTTTCGCAAGCGCGATATCAGAAATGAACAGTTTGCGCTTCTCGATGAGATCAAGCAACAAATCGAGCGGACCTTCAAAGGCCTGTTGTTTAACGGTAAATGACATATTAGAGCACGCCGATCTTTTTCTTGGCGTCGATAAGCTTTGCCTGCGCGCGTTCGTTGGCCTTCTTCGCGCCATCGGCAAGGACCTTGAGGACATACGCCTCATCCTTGGCCAGTGCTTCGCGGCGCTCGCGCATCGGCTTCACGAATGCATCGATATCTTCGATGAGCGCTTCCTTGAGTGCCTTGTACTTGCCCTTGTTGGCGTCATAGAGCGGCTTGAGCTCAGCTTCGGCCTTGAAGAGCTTGTGAATGGCGTAGACATTGGTCGGGATGTCGCCGCTTGAATCAGTCACGATGCCCATGACTGCTTTCTTGATCTCGTCACGAGTGGCAAACAGCGGGATGGTATTGCCATAGCTCTTGGACATCTTCTGACCGTCGGTACCGGGGACGGTGCCGACATTCTCTATGATGACGGGATCTGGCAGCCTGAAGGTATCACCAAAGGTGAAGTTAAACTTGCCCGCAATGTCGCGTGCATATTCAACGTGCTGCTTCTGGTCCTGGCCGACTGGAACCATGCTGACATCGTAGAGCAAGATATCTGCAGCCATGAGCACCGGATAATCAAATGTGCCGACGTTGATCTCTTTGTTTTTTGCCTCTGCATCTTTGTACGCGTGTGCGCGCATGAGATATGGCATGGTCACGAGCGTGTTGAAAATCCAACAGAGTTCGGTATGAGCTGAAACATCTGACTGTTTGAATATGGTCGACTGTGTCGGATCAATGCCGATGGCGAGATAGTCGAGTGCGAGATCGATCGTAAACCGGCGCATGTCAGCACCGTTCTGGACGAAGTTGAGACCATGATAGTCCGCGATCATGAAGAACTTGTCCGCATCTTTGTGAGTGTTTTGAAGATCCACGAATTGCTTCATGGCGCCAAAATAGTTGCCCAAATGCGGTCGTGCGGTCGGTTTAACGCCTGAAAGGAGGATTTTCGTCATGGCATAACTATAGCAAAAAGTATGCCCTCCTGCACAGAAAGATCCTCTTCATGGACCTTTCGTGCGGAGGGTCTTTTTGTTTATGCACAGCGGGCATGTCGCCGGATGCGCGATGGAGCTATACTGAATGTCTTATTAGGTAACTTTTGTATATGACACAGAAAAATTTTAATACGATCGTCGGCGTGCTTCTCGTGCTTAATGCCCTCTTCCATCTGTGGCTCATTTTGGCCAAGACCCCGATCATTTTGGGCGATGTCGCATGGCCGATGTGGATGAACTGGGCCGCACTCATCGTGAGCCTGGTGCTTGGTTTCTACGGCCTCAAGCACGGCAGGAAGCGCTAGTCAGCGCAACCGCAACGTCCGTTAAAAGCCGCCCATCCAGGGGCGGCTTTTTGAATGTCTCATGCAGACACAGTTAATATTGACTAGTGTGCATATTTATTGTAGTTTTCATATGACAGTTCTGTACCATAATTTCCCCTATGAGATCCACTCTCGAGATTTTGCGAGACCAGCGTCTGCGTGCCCAGGAACAGGTATACGAAAACGAACTCCGGGCCCGCGGTCTGGTCGGCGACACCGAAACCGTATCCGTCCGGATTATCATCAAGAAAAATGCACTCCACCCTCATCTGCTGGAGGAAGCCGCACATACGCTGTCACAATCGTCATACAGCCGATTGCAAGCATTTCTTGAATCGCATCTGCAGCAGAGATGCCTGCTGAAAAAGGCCGCGGCCCATCTCGGGGTTTCGGCATCGTATCTGAGCGGGTGGTTTGCTGCGACGATCGGTATTACATTCGTGCAGTACGTAAATCTGATTCGCGTCCGTGATGCGGAGTCGCTCCTTATCAGGTGTCCGGACATCCCGATTGCGGAGGTGTCTGAGGCCGCAGGCTTCACGAGCCGCAACGGCTTCAATATCATGTTTCGGCGCTATACCGGCAGCAGTCCGGCGGAATACCGTTCCCGCATGGCGCTGAGGCGAATCCCCCGTCGCTGACCCGCTGTAATCGTAGCCCCCGCCATATGAAGAGCCCTTACCGGACTCTCCATCGTGTGGGGGCTTTTCTATTACAAAAACCGGCTTCGCGAGCCGGTTTTTGTGTCTCTACATCACTCTTATTCTTTATTTTGTCTCATCCTTCACGAACATGAGGTAGAAAGCCGGAACAATGAAGAGCGTCAGGAATGACGACAAGGTCAGACCGAAAATCACGGCCGAACCGAGTGCGCGCCAGAACTCGTCTGACAGCGTCACCGGGAGAATGCCGAAGATGGTACAGATCGAGGTGATGAAGATTGCCTCGAGACGGGCCTTGCCTGCATCAACGACAGCCTCTTCGAACGGGATGCCGAAGCGGATATTGATATTGATCTTGTCGACAAGGATGATGGCGTTTTTCACCACGATACCGAAGAGGGCCAGAATACCGATGAGACCCGGAAGACCGAGCGAGACATCGAACACTGCCATACCGACGAACACACCGATGAGCGCGAGCGGGATCGGTACGAGCACGATGAGCGCCTTGCGGAACGAGTTGAACTGGATGACGAGCGTGGCCACGATGAGCACGAGGGCAATGATCATGGCGCGGACGACCGAGGCCAATGACTCGGCGTTCTGCTCGTTTTCACCGCCGTAGGTAATGGCATAGCCTGCCGGGACATTGTATGAACTGATGCTTTTTTGGAATGCGGCGAGGATCTGCTGACCGTTCGTCGATGAATCGGCACCTGCCGAGAGCAGGATGGTGCGCTTCTGATCGATACGAGTGACCACGTCGACGGACGGTTTGAGCTCGATAGTTGCGACATCCTTGAGATATACCGGCTGGCCGTGCGTATTCACGACCTGAAGGTTCTGGATGGCCGCGAGATCCGGGATCGACTTGTCGTCGAAGGTCGCAAGAAGCTGGATCTCCTTGTCGTTGCGGACGACCTTCATGAGCTCGGTGCCCGAGACTGCGGTGCGGAGCGTGCCGCCGACTGCTGCTGCCGAGAGATAGTTCTCTTCGAGCTTACGCGGATCGAGTTTGAACGTGTATTCAGGGACGGAATCCTTGAGGGATACGTTCACATTGATAACGCCGGGAATTGCAGCGAGTTTCGGTCTGAGATCGGCAACGATCTTGTTGAGTGTATCGAAGTCGTCACCGGTGACGTGCGCTTCGAAGGCGGCACCTGCCGGCGGACCACCTGCCTGGACGGAAACCTTGATATCAATGCCTGGAACTTTTGCGGCAGCGAGATCGGCGCGGATCTTGTCAGCAAGGGTGTACGACTTCATGGAACGCTCCTCCTTGTCTTTGAGGGTAAGCGTGATTGAGGCAAGGTTCGATGAGCCGGTACCGGCGCCGCCGAACTGACCTGAGTTCGGGCTGGCACGACCAATAGTGGTAGCAAAGCTGGTGACGTCGCCGTAGCCGTAGAGGAGCTTTTCGACATCGCGGACATGTGCGTCAGTGGCATCGAGATTGGTGCCCACCGGCGTGCTCATATCGATATAGACATAATCCTGGTCGGAGACCGGGAAGAATTCGCTGCGGACGACTCCGGTGCCTACGAGCGCCACTGCCGCAATAAAGAGTGCTGCAACGACCCAGAGCACACGGCGACGGCGCTTCCTGTCGAGAATGTAATGGCGGAGGAACTTCTCATAGATCGGCAGGAACATATTGAAGTGGATCAGGCCGTGGATGGCACGGCTGCTGAAGCTGGTGTGTTCCTTGCTTCCCTGCGCACGAAGCTTTGCCTTGATGAGTTCATCACTCTTCCATTCCTTGTCCATGAGAGCTGCGTTTTCGACTGTCTCCCGCTTGCCACGTTTTTCGTACCAGACGATCAGGTAAATTTCTGCCGCGACTGCGATCACACCGAGAATGATCGGAATGATGCCCGCGATGAAGAACATCCAGACCGCGAATG
>DASVLR010000061.1:0-2739 GCA_036384775.1 Minisyncoccota bacterium | reverse complement strand
CCCACGATGTCGGCTGAAGCATAGAAGCCTTGGCTTGAAGTATTCAGATACATCGTGTTGGTGATGGTGCCGTTCTTGTCGACGGTGCTCAGTTTGGCCTGAAGGATATCAGGGACCAGCATGAGCGAGTCGCCTTGGAAGCGCAGCGGGACCTTGAAATTCGAGCTGTAGCCGCCGCCTTTTCCGACAACCTGTGGCTGGGATTGGAACCCAGTCAGCGAGATGCGGTAGTCGGCGGAGTGCACATCGACCTGGTAGTAAATCGGGGAGGTGGCATTTTTCACCTTGATCCCCAGTGCCGCCTTTGCGACAGCGTCATTGATTGCGCGCGTCGTCGCCGGTCCAGTCAGCTGAATGTGCTTGTTGACGCTGTTGCCAACCTGCGCATCCGAACTGACATAGATGTCGATTTCACGCGCCGTGACCGCAAGGTAGGCACCCAGGTCCGCGGTGGACTTCAGCGCCTGGATGTAATCCGGCACCGGAGTAACCGGGGTTGTCGTGCCGCCACCTGTGCTGCCGGCCGAGATCGCTGCGGTAGTCCAGTTCGTTCCCGTGAGGGGCGAACCATTCTTGCCGCCGGAATCTGACCAGGCATAGAACAACAGTTTTACCGCATACGTGTTGGCGCCGCCATTGGTGACGACGAACGCCACCGTGATGGGCACCGTAACCGTATTGTTCTTCTGCAGAACGAATGTCGACCCGCTACCGGCAACGATGCCGGCCGAGGGCTGGCTGAACAGGATCGCGGGCGAGTAGTTGGTGCTCGTGTCCGCGACGCCGTTCTTGAGGATGCTCAGGTAGATTGGGATTGGGGAAACGAGCGGTAGGTTCGCTGCCGGGAGACCGATCGTGATATCGCCGTTCTGGGCCGTAAGCGACGCATTGAACGTGGCCTGGACCTGGTAGGTGATATTCGAAGAGCCGCCGGCGGTGATGTTGGTAGACGTGATCGTCGGCGAGCCGACGGGTGTCATGAGCAGGTTCGGCGCCGTGGAGGTGCCGGTCTGCGCACTAAGGTTGAACGTCGACGCCACGAGGGCGACAACGGCGAGGAGGATGCGGAGCGTATTCATGGGGAAGGGAGATTGAAGGAAACTAACCACTGAAAATTCTGACGTTGAGGGTTGGGTTTGTTGTTACTTCGGGAATTCGACCGTCGCACTAACTTGGACGGTGTGAACTTTCTCCGAGCTATCGGACGTGATGCTGCCCTTGGGCCGCATGGCGAAGTGATAGGTGAAGGCAGTGGCCGACAGGAGAACTCCTGCCACCACGAATAGCATGGTACGTGATTTCATAACTAGGAGTGGATTTTCAGAGAGCGTAACAATGGAACTAGCGGTCTAACTAACAAAATTGGCTCCTATGAGCCGTACTACTATAATAGCACATTTTACCACTAAATGTCAAGATTAGCCCGAGAATCCAGCAGGAAAGCCGTAGTTTAGTTGACTTAGGAATACTGCTCTGCTAGTATGCTTCCCAAGCTCTGTTGGAGCTATTTTGTTTCGATTTTTCATACACATGTCACGATCACTCAAGAAAGGCCCATATATTGATGAGAATCTTCTCAAGAAGATCTCGGGAAAGAAGCCGGCTCAGACTGGCGTTATTAAGACGTGGGCACGCCGCTCGCAGATCTCACCGGAAATGGTGGGCTTTACTTTTGGCGTTCACAATGGTCGCGTTCATACTGAAGTTTTCGTCACCGAGGATATGGTAGGACACCGCCTCGGTGAATTTTCACCTACTCGCAAGTTTGTCCGCCACGGCGGTAAGATGCAGAAGGAGATCGAAATGAAGGCAAAGGAGGCTGAAGTCGCAGCAGCTCAGGCAGCAAAGGCCGCTACGGACACCGCAGCAGCCAAGAAATAATAGCGTCCAACACTCACTCCCATGATCACCGCATCTCTCTCAAACACCAGGATTTCACCGCGCAAGGTCCGCGTCGTCGCAGACATGATCCGCGGCAAGAAGGTTACTCTCGCCAAGGTCATCCTCCAGAACGCAACCAAGAAGGCCAAGGATCCGATCGCTGGTCTTATCGATTCAGCTATTGCGAACGCTTCTCACAACCACAAGATCGAGGCCGAAAACCTCATTGTTTCAGAGATTCGCGTTGACAAGGGTTATACCCTCAAGCGCTCTATCCCGATGAGCCGTGGTTCAGCATTCCCGATCAAGAAGAGGACCAGCCACATTTCCGTTGTTCTTGCACCGGCACCGGTCAAGAAAGAGAAGAAGGCAGCTCCTACCAAGACAGACAAGACTGCTCCGACCACCAAATAATTACCATGTCACACACCGTACATCCATACAGCCACCGTTTGGGAATCATCCGCGACTGGAAGAGCCGCTGGTTCTCTCAGGACAAGGGTTATCGTACCGCTCTCAAAACGGATATTCTCATCCGTGAGTTCCTCATGGAAGAGCTCCGCAATTTCTTCCTTGGCGGTATCACCATCGAGCGCACTCGCAAGGCTATCCGCGTTATTATCGCTACCTCACGCCCCGGTATGATCATCGGCAAGTCAGGTGACGGTGTCGTTCAGCTCCGCGCAAAGATCATGAAGCTCCTCGCAAAGGAGAAGATCGACCTCGGCGGTCAGGAACTCAAGATCGACATCGAGGAAGTCCGCAATCCTGAGGCCAATGCAGCTATTGCCGGCATGATGATTGCAGAGCAGCTCGAAAAGCGCCTCCCGTTCCGCCGCGTCATGAAGCAGATGGTGG
>DASVLR010000060.1:0-3444 GCA_036384775.1 Minisyncoccota bacterium | reverse complement strand
CGAACTTGAAATTGATGGTGCAATTTACGTTGTCGGGAAGGACGCAAACGCGTCGGCGCTCAGTAATACACTGCGCATCTTGGACGACGAGTACTCTCTGTCGAACGTGTACCTTGCCCTAGTGCGCGGCGCACTGTATTACATGAAAACACCGAAGATCGACATGCTTGTCCTTGGACTCCCCTTGACGACGTATGAGTCACATCGTGAAAAGCTGCGCGAGCGCATGGTTGGGGGACATACGCTCCCCAACCCAATGCGCAAAACAAACAAGGCAGCTCCCGAACACATCAGTGTCCAGGTTGAGCATGTCAGGATCCTGCCGCAGCCAGTGGGAGCATTCTTCAATTACAGCGTCCCGGCCGGCTTGTATACAAAGATGAGCGCGCAGACCAATTTGATTCTTGTCGTTGGCCACGGTACGTTCGACTGGTTCCTGGCGAACGGCAGTACCCCGATCAAGGCGCGTTGCGACGGCTACCGTGGTGGTGTATCGAAAGTAATTAGCAGCGTAGCGGAAGCGATTGACGGAGGCATCAAGGACAACCTTCGTATTCTCGACCGTATTGATCTGGCTCTACGCACCAAGGAGCCGGTCATGATCTCAGGCAAGGAGATCGATGTCGCCAAGGTCTATGCAAAAACTGCACAAAATGCAATTCGTGAATCTGTCTCCGCAATGTTGCAAAGTGTCGGCGACTTACGTGATGTCGATAACATTATCCTCACCGGAGGAGGTGCAGAACTCTTCTACGACGAGGTTTCGAAAGCAATCCCAAATCGAGAGATCATCAAGGACAAAAATCCGATTTTTAGCAATGTCCGCGGTTTCCAGATGGTGGCCGAACAGTGGGCCAGCGAACTCAAAGGGTGATTCCGATGTCCGCCAAGAAGATAAATGCTCGCCTTACATTCACTCAAGGTGAGTCCGTGTACCCTGAACTCGCGGCCTTGAATGGCGACTCGACCGCAATTCGTCGACGTTTGCACGCCCTCATTCATATGGGCGTAATAGCAGAAGCGGCGATCAAAGGAATGGGTTCCGCCCCATACCGCGGCAGTCTCCCGCCCGGGAGCGTAGAACATCCCACGCATGACACTAGCGGCACTGCGAGGGATAAGGTCGATACCAAACCGCAAGAAACAATGAGCCCCACCAAGCCGGCAGTACCGCGATTGAATCTGTCTGGATTACCCGGGTAACCTCCTCGAGGACAGTTCATTTTTAGGTTGAGAGGGGGCTTGTAAGACGAGGTTGCCGTGATAACTTGGTCTCACATCACTTGAAGGAGAGCAAGATGAAAAACCAAACTATCCGGTCTGCAACCTGGGTTCAAGATCACAGTTCCACTGCTTGGGTGGCAAAAGACCCGCGAAGCGTCCATGCCATGCTGCACGGCAAGGGAGATGGCCGTGAAACTCTGTTCGCCCAATTTGAAAAGATCAAGCGCATTGAGAATCCTGCGATTGGTTTTGATCAGATCGCTGAGGACTATGAGCGAATAATCGCCAAGAAAGAAGCCGAGGCACGAACCGCAATTCGCCTCCTCGGTATTCCACTTCCGCAGGCACTCGGCTCTTTTGCCTACACGGTGCGCAGGAATCTGTTCCCGCTTATTGGCGTCGCGTTGGTTGCACAATGGCTTTCTACACATGTCGCCTGATATATCTAAAAACATGTAGCGCCGAGAGACCAAAAGAAATGCCCGCTGAATTGAACAGCGGGCATTTTAATATCTGAACCCAATTTCTCCATTAGCTTTGACTACTTGGAAGCGGTGTGCATCCGATCCAATCCATAGCGCTTGAAGATCTGGTACACCTCATAGGAGTACCGATCGCGGCGGCTCGGCGTCTCACTATGGTAGGCGCCTACGGCAATCCAGTTATTGCCATACTTCTGGATTTTCTTCTTATAGTGCCATGCGCCGATGTAGATATTTTTGCATTGGTCTAGTAGCTCTCGAGGTGCAATGCCGTACTTTGCCAGTTCGCTAAAATGCACCGAATTAATCTGCATGCAGCCGACATCGACACTACCGTTAGTGTTTCGCCTCACCGTGCCGTCGCAACGAACATTCTCTCGGATCGCCAGAGCTCGTAATATCCCAGCGTGAACCTGGTGATAATTCGCTGCGTCATCAAAGCAGTCCGCAGATGCCGGCACTGCTATCAGCGATATCACCGCTAACATTGCACAGCATAGCTTCCGCCTATCCCGTTGTCGGATCAATTGAATATCCCCTGTTCTATCATCCTGCGTGAACGGCAAATAGGTTTAGGACCTGAGACCTAAAGCTGCCGCTCGCCCCCTTTAACGCTTCAGCGGAGGACGCTTGTCGAGTAGTAAAAAATAGTTTGTTTCTCTCGAAGGAATAATTACATCAGCAACACCGCAGGTACGCAATGCCTGAACTGCACGTGTCGAGATTGTCTGAATTGCTCCTCGAACTTCACGGGAGTTAGAGACTTTGAGATATTCATCCGGCCGGCTCTGGCGTGTAACTCGAAGAAAAGCTTCTTGCAAATGCATTAGACCGATCAAATTTCGGGTTTGCTTTTCAGCTGATTCTGGCTCGTTTTTGCAGATGAATGCGGCGACGTGACTATATGCGTTGATTTCATCCAGAACGTTCCCGAGTCTATTACCTGGCGTATTGAGCACATATAGGCTATAGATCGTTCCCCGTTCCTCAGGAACCATGTGAGGTCGAACGTCATTATTGGTCAGGGTCGGCCATGCTTCCTTTTTCAAATATGGTTCGTAGTAGACGCCATCGATAAAAAAGCCCTGATGCACCATCGATGCAATATGGATCTTTTCGTGAACTACCGTACCAAGGAGTTCGAACGGTCGACGAAATCCCTGACGTTTTGCGTAGTCCGACAGCCCGGGCTCATATGACCGATATTCAACGTACAACTTATGAAGCGACGGATACTGGGTCTCAAGCACCTCAAGCGGTGACGGTGACGCCAGTGCACATCCTGAAAACGAAATCAATGTGAGAGCGAGGCGAAGTGATTTTGTTAACTTTTTACTCATTATCTGTTCTGGGCCTGAAAACAATTCACAACTGATTAACATTTCGTCATCGCACTCCGACAATTGTCGGAGGACAAATAAGGCATAGGTCGCGACAATTCCGGTGCTCAAATAATAATGACCACCGGAATGACACACAATCAGGCCTTCGGCGTGGCGCTGAGGGAGCAACGTTTACTCAAAAACAAAACACAAGACAATCTCGCACTGGACGCAGGGCTTGATCGCACCTTCATTTCTTTGCTCGAGCTTGGCCGTCGCTCACCTACCCTAGATACGATGGTACAACTTAGTTCGGCTTTGCAAATCCCCCTGTCAACTCTCATCCTCCGTGTTGAAGAACTTTTAGCAAAGCCAAATGACTGAAAGTTCAACACCAGAACTCATCTCCCCCTCCC
>DASVLR010000059.1:0-19334 GCA_036384775.1 Minisyncoccota bacterium | reverse complement strand
TTGAGCTCACTATCTGACACGAGCGAGGTTCGAGTTTTCTCCGGAGCACCTTCGACTCCTGCCCTACTGGTACTGAAAGCGACGATATAATCTCCGCTACCGTGCGACGCCACCGATCCGGTCCTGACCACCCCGAAGAATGCGCGCTGGGCAATTCTCTTGAGCTGTCGTGCGGACAATGGCGCATCAGTTGCCACAACGATGATGCAAGAACCATCGGGTTTCTTGTTGGACGCAAGAGACATTTTCACGAAGTCGAAATCTGACACCCCTAAAATCTCACCAATCGGCACACCGAGCATGGTGAATGTGCCGCCGTAGTTAGTCTGGATCAGAACACCGAGTGTATAGTTCTTGCCATTAATCGTGAGGACACGAGACGCAGTACCAATGCCTCCCTTCCATGAAAAGGCGCGTGTACCTGTTCCTGCACCAACGGCTCCGACAGCGAAATCCGCGGAGCAGTTCTCAAATGCCTTGCTGACATCAGACTTTTTCACGACATCGGCATGAATATCGTTAAGATAACCATCATTGGTTTCCCCCACGACGGCATTCACGGTCTCAGTTGGCTGAAGATCAGGTGTGTTCTTAATGACCAGATCTACAAGGCCTCGCGTCACCGGACCCACAGCGAGCGTGTTCGTAAGCGCGATAGGTGTCTCAAGCGTACCAAGCTCCTCTATCTGAGTCGTACCTGTCATTTTCCCGAAACCGTTTGCCACAAAAACAGCGGCAGGCAGCTTGTTCCTGAAAAGATTTGTAACGCCGGGGTTGATGACTGTTACACCAGTACAAGCGGTACCATTCTTAATAGTTGAGTGTCCGACCGTTACGCCCCGCACGTCCGCAATGGAATGCTTTTTTCCGCACAAAAGAGCGCCGACGCGAAAGCCGAATTGATGAAATCTCATGGAATTTTGTGAAAGGTTTTTGTTCATTTGCTAATTATCGATCCGTATAAAAAACTGGCCCGCCCCGAGAGACGGAGCCAGTGTGGAACAGCACAGCAGACAAAGAACGTAGTCCGCGCTGTTGTTAGTTGGTGTCCTCGATGAGCTGGACCGGTCCGACTGCCATCGACACCATGCCGTGCACTTTGTGAACGGTGTGCGGAACCATGCACGCATGGATCGAAAGCACGTTGCCATTCACAACCCACGGACGCATGAGGATTTTGCAGCGGAAGAGCTGGCCGATGCTTTGTTTCGTATGCCACACCGGGACTTGGACGACGCCGGTGTTGAACATTTTCTGAACCAGGAATGGTTCTCCGTCACGGACACGTGAGAGGACCCATTCGGACCAGTCGGAGGACTTGATGCCTTTGCCCATGAGCACGCCGTAGGAACGGGCCGCTTGGTCGTTCGCGCCGCACACTTTGAGAACGAGCTGATCGCGCTCCGTTTCCGGCAATGATGCCAGTTTGTGCGGAGACTCGATCAGTATGCCGTTAACGGTAAACGGAAACGATTGGGCACCGTTCACAAAGTGAGACTCGGGGATCGTGCCGCGAAGCAGGCTGAGATCACTTTCGGACAGGAGCTTGGCGTAGCGGTCCTGGTGTTTCCAGAACAGGTGGAACCACGCTTTGTTGCCGAAGTGAGCCCATTCGGGATACATGCGGACGATGCCGTCCCGCGCGAGGAGCACGAGATCGGCAAGTTTCCCTACCGTTTCGAAGATCGGGAATTGGCGCCAAATGGTGCCCACGCGATCGCCGTTGTGGTAGACGCCGTCAGCGGTAAGCTGCAGCTCATCGAGACGATCGGTCGTCAGAAGGCGTGCGTCGTAGCCGAGCTTTTGAATGTGCTCGACGAGCCAGGTGACTTCGGGAATGTAGCACTTCGACCACTCGTGGGAGACGAGGAAGACCAGAGGTCCTGAACTCGTCAGCCAGTCGTAGAAGGCCTTCCATGCATCGGCGTTGATGCCATATGCGAGATCGAGCAGCGCCAGTTCCGGCATGCCGCCCGGCATCTCGTCGTTTTCTGAAGCGCAGACGCCATCCTTGGTCCAGTGCAGATCGGGACGAGCGACACTGAAGCACGGAACGCCCGGATTCAGATAGACATTGGCCAGACGAGGGTCTTTGAGGACCACACCCGAAAGAATCGTTGCACGAATCTCCGGGTCCTGGGTAAGGACGGTCTGGCAGGCCTGTTCAAAGCGGCGGAACGCGATCGTGACTGCGTGCATCACTGTGCGCGAGTAGCCAAGCGGAGACGGAAGAAGCCGGACCCAGCTGATCTTCGAACCTTCGGGCAATTCGGCAGCGAATTTGCGATCGGCGATGGCCTTGGCAAGATCGGGGCCGCTGTTGAGGCGGTCAAAGACCGCGCGAGCGACGTTGGAGTCGATGTTCACGATCTCTTTCAGGCCACTCATTCCGTTCGGCGGACTCCCCCAGGGAAACTGGGGAACTTGTTCGTTGTCGACACGCTGACGGAAGATACGATCGCTGAACATGACCGCCACCTGATTGGCACACCGTTCGAGACGCGAATCACGCTCGGCGCATTTGGGCTTCACAATAACAGCCCAGCGCGTGGAACGAGACCAGTCCGGCGCATCCGGCATCAGACGGGTCAGGACGGGCGAGTATTCCCCACCCTTATAGACGGCGTCGTAGAGAGCGACCGAGGTATCACCGCAGACACCGGCAGCTTCGGCCTCTTCCCTGGTCGCAAAGACCTGGGCAAGTGCGAAACTCCCGGACATCGACAGCACCATTTCCATCTTTTTGATGACCTGGGCACTGCGCGGATTCTTCGGACCACCCAGAGCATCGGAATGCAGGGTGTAAAAGTGCTTCGGCGTATCAATCGATACCACCGGCACTGCAGGAACGACAATAGCACTAGCAGATGACATGAGGTTCATGGGACGAAAAACTAACAACAGGTTGTGAGGAACTTCCAGCTCGTTCTGATCAAAGGTCTTCGTGATGAAGTCCTTCATTCAGATGCTGGCTACGAGATCTATGGATTCCTGTGGTAGTTCCCTTGGGTCAGCACCCGAATGGCTATGAGATTGTGGCAACGCATACCGGTAAGCTTGGTGTAAAACGTTGCATAAAAAAGCTTCGCCACCATGCGCTTAATTGAGGTAATCCAGGTTGTTGTATGGGTGTGATTCATGTGGTTTCTTGGGACAAACGGTCGTGTCTGAGACAAAAACCTCCGGTGATTCCGGAGGTTTTCGCAGGTTCTAGAGAGTGTCAGTCGTAACGTTAGTTCTCGAGAATGTCATGCGTACCTCCGGCATTTTGCATAATGGTCTGCTTCTTCCATGCAAAAAGGGCCACCTTGGTAAGAAGGCAGACTGCGTGGGTACGATATGACATGAATGAATTCATGATCGCCTAAGGATAGTACAGGCCTGAGCGGCGCGCAAGTGTATATACCCCTGCCATATCCGCATAGCAAAAACCGCCCCACACACAGGGGGCGGTTTGTTATTTAATTATCTCATTCTAGTTCATACGATTACGCAGCGTGCTGCATTATCATTGGACCTGGAGGGTCTGATAAACGAAGTCGCTGACACCTGCATTGTCCGATCCCCTGAATCGCAGATAATACGTGCCCGCAGTCTGCGGAGTGTAATTACAATAAATAGTATGGTCTGCATCTGTACCAGTCTGACTACTCCAGTATCCGCAGGCCGCACCGGATTGCCATGTCATATTGTCCGTCGACACGTCGATGGCGGCATTTCGGAGAGAACTTGAGGGTGATTTGATGACAGCTACAAGATTGACGATGCCGCCGGCCGGTAGCGTATTCCTCGACACGCTAAACTGAGCGGTCGGACCGTTCGTACTCGTCGAACTCGACACCGGAATCGTACACGACGAGCCGTTGTTAGTACCACCATTCACACAGGTGTACTGACACGCGCCCGGCGTGCCGGCAGTATACGTCCATGCGGCCGGTGTGTAACCGTACCCATGAGAGTTCTGGCCCTTCTGGGTGTAGGCGTTTGCAGCAGGCTCGGTACCCGTACAAGCGGTCTGACCATAGAAGGCCGTTACGGGAGTACATACGCCGAAGGAGAGGACGTAACCGGCCTGGCAGGTAGTAACGGGAGCAGGGGTCGGCGCTGACGAAGCGGTACCCGGACTTACGACGACATTGATATAGACGAAATCCGAGAAGCCAATCGAGTCACTGCCGCGGGCGCGGAAATAATACGTGCCCGGCGTGGTCGGAATGAACGAACAGGTAATTGTGTGCCGTGCATTTTCCGAGCCGGTGTTGGACCAATATCCGCACGGAGCGCCTGAAGTCCAGGTTGCGTTATCGGATGACTGGTCTATTGCGGCATTACGAAGCGTGCCTGATGACGAGGTCGTCACCGATGAAAGAGTAATCGGGGAACCGACGGTAACCGACGACGGTGAAACCACAAGCGTCGTCACGGGACGAGACGCAACAGTCGGAGGATTCACCGGCGATGTCGGTGCAGTCTGTGACAGAGCCGTAAAGGTAACCTTGTTGCTGTCGCATCCCGCTTTACATGCGTTTGTGACGACGCTCATCTGGTACGTGCCCGCAGGGAGACTCGGGATCATAAAATAGAGCCTGTCTGCAGTGACATTATTGGTCGTTGCTGAACCTGCGAATTGTCCGGCTGAATTCGTAAAATTAACGACGGATGCGCCGGTCAGGTTGGCGCCGGTGAGTGTTGCGATCAACGGTGGAAGTGCTGAGGCGGGCGAAATTGAATACAGGACGGGTGCAGCTGTGGTAGTAACCGGCGGATTTGGAAGCGTCGAATTGACGATTGTGAAGCTCAATCGGTTGCTGTCACAACCACCCTTGCAGCTCCCTGTTGCAATACTGACCTGATAGGTACCCGAAGGCAGAGTTGCCACAAATGCTGCGCTAATAGTAGCGATCGCATTGGTCGAGGAGACGATCGTGACCGGAACCGAGCCCGCATACACGCCTGCGGAGTTGCGGAAGTCCAGCGAAGTTGCAGTACCCAGATTCGTTCCTGCAATAGTAACAGTGGTGGCGCCTGCTGCGTACAATGGGAATATCGACGAGATGGTTGGCTGTACGTCAGCCGTCGACGATGGATTTACTGATATAACCGATGTGTCCGTTACCGAGGCACCGTCGCTACGGAAGCACTGTATTCCGATCCTCAGATCAGAGGGTAACGTACCGTTCGTGTATGCGATTACATCCGCGGTACCATTCGATGCGAGGCGGCCCTGATTACCCCACACGCCTCCACCGACAAGGTTCAACATCGAACCGGTAGCCTGACAATATGAAGTATTCGCCGAAACCCACGAGACACGAACAGTAGCATTGTTGTAGACACCGACCGAGTCGGCACCATTCACTTTGATATCGGCCAAGGCCTGAACACCGACGTTCGTCGTTCCGGTACTCGTCGTGCCCGGTTGATATGTTCCGGCACATATCTTTGCACGGTCGGCCGCACCCAATGAGCCGGTCACTGTAAGGCCGTGAGAGGCTTGGTACTGGGACACGGCGGCTGCGGTAAGCGAACCATAATAACCGGTGACCGGAAGCGCATACCCCTGAGCATTCAATACTTGCTGAAGGGCGGATACTTGCGATCCTCGGCTCCCCATCGAAAGATCGGATGTGAGCACATAACATGCTGACGAATACGTCGTAAGGCCCGGGACCGCGTATCCTGACTGTACCTGTGCGGCATTTGCCTGTACATTCGTAAACGCGGAATTGGTGTTATAGAACGCAGAGTTGGCATTATAAAACGCATTCGTAGAAGCCGATGGCTGGATCGGCGTACATACGTAGCCCAAGGGACACCCCGCGACCTGTGCGTGCGCACCCGGCGCCCAGATGAGCGGAGCTGCGAGCACAAGCAATGCGTACGTCGCGATTATTAAATGATGGTGTTTTTGATGCATGAAGCGCTGCTAAATTTGTAATTGATACCCACGGGACAAGAACTGCATTTTGCCCCATAACGAGACAAGCGACCCGGCAGGAGCCGGATCGCTTGGGTAGTGAGTACAGTATACGTCTCAGCTACGCGGGAGCCAAGAGAGACTTATCAACAGGCGCTAGCGACCGTCAGCAGACGCTGATGCCGTCGTGGTTGCTGAAGCATTTGCAGTGCTGC
This sequence comes from Minisyncoccota bacterium, assembly GCA_036384775.1. Lineage (GTDB taxonomy): Bacteria > Patescibacteriota > Minisyncoccia > Phycocordibacterales > PALSA-1337 > C7867-002. The sequence continues at coordinate 13,202 of DASVLR010000059.1, read as the reverse complement.
TGAGCCATGCCTTGAGGGCGGTCTGGATCGCAATAACCACGTCTGCCCTGTTTGATGAGGTGACGGTCCAGTTGCGAGCCTCAAACTCTGACTTGAGGGAAGCATCGTTATCTACCTTTGCATACCATGGGTGACGGACAACCGTCTTACCCGATGCGTCTGTAGTAACCAATACTTTTACGTGTGCCGGGAAGATGCCGAGTACGCGACCCGGAACCTTGTACGAAACCGTGACACTGTCGTCGTTAGCTTCAACGTCGCTGACATTCGAATCAGATGCCTTGATGGTCTTGATCTGAGCGTCGATGTCTGCTGACGCATTCTTGTTCTGACCGCTAGAAACGATACCGCTCACGGTCTGACCGAGAGAGGTCGAGGCCTGAGCATTTGCGTTAGCGTTAGCCAACGATGAACCTGAACCATGCGAGGCGTTTGAATCGACGTTTGCCTTAACCGGAGTGTTAACTGCACCGGTTACGGTGTTGCCGACCGTAGCATTGCCATTAACTGCTGCATTGAGCGATACCTGCGCAAAGGCCGGGGTGGCCGATGCGATAGCTATCACCGCAGCTGCAATAGCAGCCTTTTTGTTGATGTTTGAAGTCATAGAAGTGTAATTAAGTGCTATACAGGCCGCTCGATCTCCGTTGATCGCCCGCGGTCTTGCTAGAGACTAACGAACATATGCCAGGTTTCTTACTGATGAGCTTGAAGCTCAGCCATATGTATGGGCTTAGCCGTTCTGGATCTCGATATGGATCGGCCTATTTTCCGGGCTGCCGTAGAGAGCACCGGTGCTTGTGGCGAACGGATCAGTTACGTTGTACGGGTACTGAATGTAGAAGTCGTAATCACCCGGCTGAAGCGTAAGTCCCCCGCCCTGGGCACATGTCTGACCCGCGGTCACATTGACCGTAAAGGTCTGGGCCTGAGCAGCGGCCGAGCCAAGAAGACACTCGCGGAGATTGACGCGATTCAAGAGATAGAGACCGACGTTGCCTTTGACCGGAGAGCTTCCCGTCTTCCAGGTAACCACATGAGTCGTGTTCGAATCCCAGATCGCGCCTGAGACCGGTGAAGTGACCTGAACAATAAGGCCCTGGTTTGCATGAACCGTCGCGGCCGTAGCAGGCTTGCAAGTCGGAACAACGGCCTTGGTGGTGCCGGTAAATGCGAATGAGCTCAGAACCCCTGCAACATCCTTGTTGCCGGGATATGCTGAGACATTGATGACGTGGACCAGCGCTGCGCCGTTTGTGAGAACGGCATCTTCGGTCCTGGTACCGTCGCCGGTATGAGCCCTCATGAGCTGGTAAAACGGGATCTTGGTTGCAGTAAGCGAAGTGCCGATAGTATACGTCGGGGAGACGCACGTCATCGCATTAGCCGTGCTCACAAAACCGGTGCGATCCATTGAATACTCAACTGCGCCGCCGACAGTTGTGGTCGTTGCAGGAGTAACCCTGATACTTACAATCTCCTGACGTTCTGAAATCGGAGTTTTGCGTGATGCGTCTGAAGCAACCGTCACAATGTGTGACATACCATGATCATTCTTGGTAAATGCAGTCTCAATCTTCCAGGTCGCAGGATACTCAAAGGTGAAATTATACTCAGGATCGGAATAGCGCTTCCAACCTGCACGAGTTGCAAGCGAGGTGGTCGTAGTCGTGGCCGGAGTACCCACTACAGATGAAACCGTCGACGCAGTCGTCGAAGTTGCGGTTTCCTGACCGGTAACAGAAGACTCAGTGGCCGGATGCGGGGAACGGATCGAGAAGTACACAGCGACTGCAATAAGCAGGACGATGAGCACCCATGTAGTTATTTTCGTTGAATTTTTCATGCGAGAAACTATAGCATATATAGCCATAGTGGAAGAGGACACTGTTCCTCACCACATCCGCAAACAATGTACAGCAGTACATTGTTGTGGCCCGAAAAAGGACCCCTGCAGGGGTCCTTTTGTTGGTGAGGAACGGTGTTTCCCGGAACTTTATTTCCTCTTTTCTGCGATCTCCTGAGCAACATTCGGAGGAACGGCCTCATAGTGATCGAATTCCATCTGTGCGCTTCCCTGACCTGAGGTCATCGAGCGGAGATCGGTGGTGTAACCGAACATCTCTGCAAGCGGAACCTTTGCGTTGATGGCGATAGCCTGACCCTTCGGTGCAGAACCTTCAACCTGGCCGCGCTTCGACGAGATAGAACCGATAACATCACCCATGTACTTTTCCGGACAGACCACTTCGAGCTTCATGATCGGCTCGAGGATGACCGGCTTTGCGCGCTTACATGCATCCTGGAATGCCTGTGATGCTGCGATCTTGTAGGCGATTTCTGACGAGTCGACATCGTGGTATGAACCGAAGGTGAGCTCGCATGAAATGTTCACCATCTTGTAGCCTGCGAGGACACCGCGATCCATTGCCTCGTGAACACCCTTCTCAACTGCCGGGATGAATTCCTGAGGAATAACACCACCCTTGATTGAGTTGATGAACTCGAAGTCGTCGTAACGTGAGACGTTCTTCGGAACTTTCTCGCCTTCCGGAAGCGGCTGCATCGGCTTCAAGGTAATACGAACGTGACCGTATTGACCCTTACCACCGGTCTGCTTGATGTACTTGTTCTCAGCATCTGCAGTACCCTGGATGGTTTCGCGATATGCCACCTGCGGCTCACCGGTCGTAGCTTCGACGCCGAATTCGCGCTTCATACGATCAACCATGATTTCGAGCTGGAGCTCACCCACACCTGCGATGATGGTTTCGCCTGTTTCAGGATTTGATGAGACGTGGAAAGTCGGATCTTCGATCGTAAGCTTGCGGAGTGCCATGCCCATCTTTTCCTGGTCACCCTTGGTCTTCGGTTCGATGCGGAGCGAGACCACCGGTTCCATGAACTTGATAGCTTCGAGGACGGTCGGCTGATTTTCATCACAGAACGTGTCTGAGGTGCGAGCATCCTTGAGACCGACGGCTGCGGCGATTTCACCGGCGTAGACCTTCTGCACATCTTCACGCTTGTCTGCCTGGAGGCGGACGATACGACCGAGACGCTCCTTCTTGCCAGTGCGAGCATTGTAAATATAGGTACCTGCTTCGATCGTACCTGAATAGACACGGAAGAAGGTAAGGGCACCGACGAACGGGTCGTTCTGGAGCTTGAAGGCAAGTGCACAGAACGGCTCCTTGTCATCAGCGTGGCGGATGACTTCGGCACCCGTGTTCGGATCAATACCCTTCACCGGAGGAATGTCGAGCGGAGACGGGAGATAATCGACGACGGCGTCGAGCACGAGCTGGACACCGACGTTCTTGAGAGCTGAACCGGTGAAGACCGGAAACATCTCGTTCTTGATGACAGCCTTGCGGACGAGCTTCTTGAGCTCATCGACCGAAGGAATCTTGCCGTCGAGGTAACCCTGCATTGCAGCATCATCAGTCTCAACGATCTTCTCGATGAGTTCTGCATGGTACTTTTCTGCATCAGCCTTGTACTCGGCAGGAATCTCCATCTCGTTGATGTCGATACCCTTTTCACCTGAGAAGGTGTATGCCTTCATCTTCATAAGGTCGATAACGCCCTCGTGATTGCCTTCGAGACCAAGCGGGAGCTGGAAGCGAACTGCCTTCTTGTTGAGGCGCTCGAGGATAGAAGCGTATGACTTCTCAAATGATGCACCCATGCGGTCCATCTTGTTGATGAAACAGAGGCGAGGCACCTTGCCTTCATCTGCATAGCGCCAGTTGGTTTCAGACTGAGGTTCGACGCCTGCGACACCGTCGAACACCACGACTGCACCGTCGAGCACACGGAGCGAGCGCTTCACTTCCACCGTGAAGTCGATGTGACCCGGAGTGTCGATCACATTGAAACGAACCTTCTTTGAGACATCCTGCTTGCCGTCGGCACCCTTAACACCGCGGAGGTATGACGGGTTCCAGAAACAGGTGATGGCAGCGGCCGTGATAGTGATGCCACGTTCACGCTCCTGTTCCATCCAGTCGGTGGTCGTTGAACCATCGTGCACTTCACCGATCTTGTGAATCTCACCGGTGTAGTAGAGGATGCGTTCCGACGTGGTGGTCTTACCTGCGTCGATGTGGGCAATAATTCCGAAATTACGTACTCGCTCAAGTGGATAGTCGCGGTTCATATAATAGATTACTGGGTAATGCGCCGTTTTCGGCGCTGTTTTTAATAATTTAAAAGGCGAACGGCTCGCAGGTCACACTATTGAGGCGTGCTTTTTAAGTAGCGTAAAGATACAGGATTTGAGCCGAAGAATCAAATTTTCCCTATTCTGTAAGTCGCCACCCGGCTTGTGCGTCTACCTCAGCATGGACACCCTCGTACACGCAGACATTTTCTTCTTTGTAACGACCATCTGCACGGTCATCGTAACGGCGTTGCTGGTCATCGCGCTTATATTCGCAATATCAGTACTGGCCCACGCACGCAAAATGACCATGAGGGCCCGAGCAGAAGCAGACAAACTGTTCGCAGCGTTCTACTTCATCCGCAAATTATTCAAAGTCATTTAATACAGGACCAAATCTATGAAGAAATCACTCGGTTCAGGATTGTTGGGAGCAGCTATCGGCGCAGGTATCGCCTACTACTTGTACGGCACAGACTCAGGCAAAGCCAAGCGCAAGGAGATCACCAAGATGGCGAAAAATGCCAAGAACAAGGTTGCAGACAAAGCGGACGAGGTCAGCGAAGCGGCATCCGAACTTTATGAGAACATCAGCGAGTCGATGAGGGAAAAGTACGGTGATCTCACCGAGAGGGATCCGAAGAAGGTTAAGGAATTGGCTGGTCGCATCAAGGAACACTGGGCTGATATCAAAAAGGATATTCACGACACCTTGAGTGAATAGCAAAAAGCGGCCAATCGGCCGCTTTTTTGTTTGCCCGAGAAAGGCGGAGGCTGTGATATTTATGGCCACTGCTTGCCGTCGATGTAGATGCGGCGGAGAACCGAGTTACCATTGTCGTCGACTGCGAGAGCTGCTGCAGCATCCTTGTTCCAGAAGCTCACATTGCGACCCGCACCTTCAGGGATGAAATATTCCTCTGCGCCGTAGGCGACGGTGATGTTCTGAGTATTGCTGCTTTTCACGGTTCCCTTGAGGAACACGGATCCGTCTGTCGGCCTGCTCAGACTAGCAGTACGGACACCCCAGTACCTTCCTGACTGATACAGTGAAACATAGACTGTTTCTCCCGGATTCGGTATGCTGCCTCTTTCGTATTGGAGATAATAGCTCGGGAGTTGTGAGATGTCGTACTGGAACGTAATGTAGTCGCCGCGGAGCATGTCACGAGGATCGACCGGACGGATATGGATCAAGACCTCTGTACCACTGGACGCGACTGACAGTTTGAACACCGCAATGGCACAGATAATGATTACCTGGAGTGCAATCGCAAGAAAGAATCGGTTTGATTTGGTCATGTTATTGGGAGAGTTGTGAGATTGTCTGCGCCTTCATGGAATCCAACGTGTACCTCCTGCCCTTTTCCATGCCCCAGCCGAGGAGGAAGAGAAGTATGCCGGCACCGATAAAGAATACGCTCTTGTCCATGAATGAGAAGAACCAGTCGAAGTATTTCACGAAGATGAGCAGGAAAAGACAGAGCGTACCGAGATTCACCATCCACGGCTCTTTTCTGGTGTAGCCTGCGAAGATGAGAGCGACCAGTTCGACAAAGATGGCAATGTTGTAGATGACGGCCCACATGACACCGTCTCCGGTGAGCGACGCAGAGGAACCAAAGAATGAGTACCCTGTTGTCATGGTCGTGCCCTGCGAGATGAGCAGGCTCGAACCGAACAAAAGTGTGAGAAGCACGACAGCAACAATCTCCCATACATGGAACAGCTTCTTTCCAAATCCTGCGAACGCAGTGCCAAGAATTGCAATGGTCAGGACGAAGAGGACAGTCGCGAGCGGACCGGACGCCGAGAATGGAGCGCCTTTCGCCATCTCCTGCAGTAGGCCGATACCGATCTGTGTCGACATCATAAAGAGGATGCCGGTCACTGAGAGAAGACCGAGCCCTGAATACACCAGTGCGAAGCGCTTCGAGCTGAAGAAGGATTCATGCAAGCGTCCGATGGTAAAGAAGAGAACTGCCAGAAGAGCGAGGGCCACAAATGAGGCTGCTCCGGCAACACTCTTGCTTGATGACCAGAGATACAGCATCGAACTGAACCAGGTGACGATGCCTGCAATGCCGATGATAAGCAAGCCGACTGCGCGCTGCCAATATGCGCCGGCCATAGCGATGACCGTAGTCACGAACACAATCCAGCGCCATCCGACCGGATCACCGATCTCCCGATTGAGAGCTATCAGCGTCACGCCGACAAACACGACACCGAGTACGAGGAAGAGCTGACTCAGCGCATCTTCCTTAGAAACGGCAATCTGTGAGTTCATGCTCTTTGCGACTGCGGATTCATCCCCCGCTGCAGCTTTTTTGCTGTTGCGGGCATGTACGACGCGCCAGATGATGACGCCGATGGCGATTGGCCAGAACAGGAGCGAAATATAGCTGAAGAAGTACATGGTTTAGAGATAGGTTGTAAGCTGTTCGGGAATATCCTTGCGAATCCGGAGACCAGCCCAGATGGTCGCGACTGCGGCGATAAGAAGGAGGATCGACGATGTCATCAGAAATGCGTTGTGTCCGAAATTGTCGAGGATGACAAACGGGTGTGACACGACCGAAATGATACCGACAATGACAGCGATCCAAAGCACCGGATACGAGTCGATCACAAGGCCGAGCACCAGTGCGCCCAGCATCCAGAGGATGAAGCCGTCCGGCCAGTTTGCTCTGATATTGAAAATCTGGGCGACGAGGAAGATACCGCTGCCGTAGATGAGCGTACCGAGGAGATAGAGCGACTCGCCTGTTTTCGCAAAGCCTTTGCTCTCCTTGAGATACCAGCCGAGCATATAGACAGCGATCATGGCGATGAGAATGACTGCCATTTTTATCGGCCGTGTCATGCCGTCCCAATTTGCGGCGATGAATGAGAAGACGCCTGCTGCGACAAGAAGTGCACCGATCGTGACGATAGTTGAGACCGGACCCTTCACTGCTGAAGCAGTGGTCTGAGCTGCCGGTGCCACTGGTGCTACAGGCCCTGTGGGAGCAACCGAAGCGGTCGGGGTGTACGTCGGAGTCACCGGAGTCGGAGCAATCGGTGCCTGCGGAGGCCTCGGGATAGTCGAACCATTGGTAATGGCCGTGAAGGCCGCCTGGATGTCATCGAGATTCCAGCCGTGAGTAAGCAGGTCTTTATATATCTGCTCCCTGGTCTGTTTCTCGGACTGTGCACGAAGGATGTATGCGATCAAATTTTGGTCTGCCATGGGGCCAGTATAGCGCGAAAAAGACCCGCGCAATGCGGGTCTTTTCCACTGGGAAATATAAGGGGCGATCGGAGATTACCACGCAAAGTGGGCGAATGCCTTGTTGGCTTCGGCCATCTTGTGGACGTTCTCGCGCTTCTTCACTGCCTCACCTTCGTTCTTTGATGCTGCAATGATTTCTTCGGCGAGCTTGATGCCCATCGGCTTACCCTTCTTGGCACGAGCTGCTTCAATGATCCATTTCATGGACATTGCGCGCTTGCGCTCCGGACGGACTTCGCGAGGGACCTGGTAGTTTGCACCACCGACACGGCGTGAGCGGACTTCCATCTGAGGCTCAGTGTTCTTGAGAGCGAGCTCGAAGATTTCGAGCGGAGTCTCGGTCTTTGCCTGCTCCTTGATGGCTTCCATGCACTCAGACATGATCCTGCGTGCGGTGATCTTCTTGCCTGACTCCATGACATAGTTCGTGAACTTGGCAACCTTCACTGAATCGAATGTTGCGTCTGGCTTAAGTTCGCGGTCGATTTTGATTTTGCGTCGCATAGTAGTAGTTGGAAATTAGGGTAGAAGCGCGATTAGGCCTTTGCTGCTGCACCTGCCTTCGGACGCTTGTTACCGTATTGGCTGCGACCTTTCCTGCGGGCCTCGACACCTGCACAGTCCAACACACCACGGACGACTGAGTAGCGGAGACCGACGTCCTTCACGCGACCACCACGGAGGAGCACCACTGAGTGTTCCTGGAGGTTGTGACCCATGCCCGGGATGTAGGCGGTGACTTCCATGCCGTTGGTGAGACGAACACGGGCGATCTTGCGGATTGCCGAGTTCGGCTTCTTCGGAGTCTTCGTCGTGACTTTCACGCAGACACCACGCTTGAACGGTGACGCGAGGAAGCTCGGACGATTCTTGATCGAGTTGAAGCGGCGGGTAAGCGCAATGGACTTTGACTTGCGCTTGAACGTACGACGGCTCGACTTCGTAAGCTGATTAATAGTAGGCATGTGTAATGCTTAGGTTGTGAAATTGGTCCTTCACCGCTTCTGCCCCGAGAGGGACACCACGATTACTCAATTCCACGTAATAATTTGGTTTTTAGGACCCGGTTACCTTATCACATGAAGTAATAAATGTCACGCGGATTGGATTTTGGCAATTTGTATGTATGTATTGCACGTATGTATATAAAAGAAGTGGCCGCCGACGTACCCGTACGTCGGCGGCCTGTTGTCTGTCCGAAATCCTGATGCAAAGTGGGCGCCTCGCGTCAGGGATCTCGAAAGTAAAAAGTATGTTCAAAAGAACTGCTGCCTGGTGGCAGGGACCTGTTAAACAGGTCCCTGCCACGTATGGTCGACCCTCTCAAACGCGCACCCGCGTGCTCGGGAGGAAAAAGGGCCCGACAAGGCCAAACCATACTGATTCAACGTGGTTGCCGTCACCGTGACGGTACCAAACTGAATGCTTCGGAAAGAAGCTTGTCGGAGTGTAAGATGCCGCGACTACCTGCCCCATGCTCGGTTAGTATCCCATACAGCTGGCTTGCTGCTCGGATAGTGCTCCTTGCACAGCGACGTTCATGCGCTCGGCAATTTGGGTGACCATCAGGTCCCCGTTGTAGTTAGCCCGCAGCTAACAGACGAATTTCTCGCGGGTAACTAGGTTCAGTTTCGAACCATTACAAGTTGAAGTTTTTAGGGAACTTCATCCTCACCTTGCACGGCCGCCCTCCTCAGGTTGGGCAGTGCTCAGTTCGGACAGGAAAAAATTACCACCGTCCCTGATTTCTGTCAACACGTCGAGAAGACTACTGTGTAGTGTCTGTTATAGCCCTGTAAAGAGTTTGAATAGTCCCGGAACAATCGGCTGGACCAGCTTCCACACGAAGACGACTACTATAAATATGAAGACGGGCGCAAATCGTTCCAATTCCCCGCGAACGCGACCATACTGGGTCGGCAGGAAAAAATAGAGAATTTTCGATCCATCCAACGGCGGCAACGGAATAAGATTGAAGATGGCCAGGACGATATTGATGATCACGATATAGCCAAAAATCTCATAGGGCAGGCCAATGCGGATCAATGTACCAAAAATGAGCGCAATCAGAAGATTAGTTGCCGGACCGGCAAGGGCGATCAGCAATTCTCCGCGACGGCGGTTATGCGTAATATTGTAGGGATTGTACGGGACAGGTTTGGCCCAACCGAAAGTAAAGCCGGCAAACGAAGTCAATATCGGCACCAAAATAGAGCCAACCGGGTCGATATGCTTTACCGGATTCAACGAAAGCCTGCCTGCAAGGCGTGCCGTCGGGTCGCCCAGCCAGTCAGCCATATAGCCATGGGCTACTTCGTGAAGAATGATCGAGACGACCAGGATAATGATAGAAATGATGGTAAATAGCATATATTGTGCCGAAATAGGGCCGAGGATTTGATATCTATACAACCCTATGGTAGCATACGTGACACATTAATTTTATGGCTAAAGTTTGCGATATAACAAAGCGCGGATCCATGAACGGCGGTCGTTACTCGAACCGCACTCGTGCGACGCAGTTCAACCCGTGCGGTACCATCCGCCGTTACGTTAACCTCCAGAAGAAGACCGTCTTCGTTCCGGAGCTCAAGAAGTCGTTCCGCCTCACGGTTTCGACCCGTGGCCTCCGCACTATCGAGAAGAAGGGTGCATTCCGCGCTCTCAAGGACGCAGGCATCATCTAGTATCGTTTGATGCGCAAATCAGGCCCTTCAGGGCCTTTTTTGTTTTCGATAGTTATCCTTACTCCCCCATCCGACCCAGACTGCGACCGAATGTTGAATCGGTGGTCTGCCATGATACCTGCCAAAACTTCCGGTTTCTTTGTTTCCTTCGCGGCCGAATAGATAACATACTCCGGATGAGTGGATGCGATCAATTTTTTGGAAAATGTATTTGGATTGAACGGAGCAATGAGAACTGTGGATCCCGCGACTTCGAACGTAAATATCGAGCGATGCATATCGAATACTGCCAGAGGCGTATTCCCTATGTGATCTCCAGGCGACACGACATGTCGGGCTATGCCTTTGCCCGTAATACTATTCATAAAAACTGCATATGTGGGATCAGACGACGTTGTCGTGCCCAGCACTACTGATCCGACAGCATATCTGTTCAAAACCTCAATGAGACCGGTTACATGTTTCGGGTCGTCATCGAGCGCTACAATTTGGTCGATGCGACGCGAATAAAACGGCAACAGGTCAGTGAGGCGCGTAACAATGTCCGCATTGGCGCCGCCATGTACCAGGATGCGCCGATCATCCTCCGTGCGGATGAACAATGACGGAGCACCGGGTGTATCGAACACATACAACTCAAATAGTGGCGGCCTGACTGATGTACGCCAGACATATATACCGATGCTGGCAACAACCAAACAGCCCGCGATCAATCGCGCATAGATCTTTCGTGCACCTTTGCTCATCGTCCGCGAAGTATATACAAGGCAGGTTCAAATCCGTATCAAAAAGCGATACAATCCCGATACACTTATCCAATAACTAATACCGGCGTTCACGCCAACTATCATGCAGCCATTTAGCCCAAAGACATTCAGCATTCCGACTCTCAAGGGTATTTCAGTCAAGACTATCGAGGAGCACCTCAAGCTCTATCAAGGCTATGTAAAGAACGCCAATCTCATCTATGAGAAGTGTGGCGACTATATGCAGGATGCCGAGAAGAATGCCTACGCAATCAACGAACTCCTGCGTCGTCTCTCCTTCGAGTACAACGGCATCCGCAATCATGAGGTGTATTTCGGCGCACTCGAGGGTGGTCCGGCCGCGCCATCTGCCTCGAGCGCACTTCGTGCCAAGCTCGAATCCAAGGGTATCACCTTGGAAAACTGGCTTGTCGAATTCAAGAAGCTCGCATCGACCATGCGCGGCATCGGCTGGGCCGCTCTCGTTGTCGAACCGGGCACCGGCGAGATCTACACCATCTGGATCGACGAACAGCATCTCGGCCACTTTAATGGCACACAGATGATCCTTGGTCTCGATATGTGGGAGCACTCATATGTCGCCGACTATCAGCCATCGGGAAAGAAGCAGTACGTCGAAGATTTCTTCGCAAATCTCAATTGGAAGACTGTCGAGCAGAATTTCGACCGCGTCGTCGGAATGAAATAAATCTGACTCGTTTCCTGCATGATTAAGAAGCCGCCGATGGGCGGTTTTTTATTTTCTTTCTCAGTGAAAAATAGACGGCGAAAAACAGTGCATAAAACCCCACCACCCACCATCCTGAAAATGGCGGCAGCGTCGCTGCTGCAAATGGCACTCGCGCGAAATGCGTGACCATCCACAGTTCATAGGTGAGTAGCATATGCGCGCCCCAGCCTGAGACGATCGACAATACCGGATGAATGAAGCCGAGCGCGCCAGTTAGGAATACCGCGAGCATCGTGATCGGAATAAAGGGCAACACCAATATATTTACGACCACACCGATGACAGAGATCTGTCCCATCATGTAGAGAATGAATGGCGAGACGAATATTTGGGTCGCGAAACACGAGGCTATAGTGCCGCGCATGCCGAACTTGTCGGGGATCCATTCGAGTCGAGACTCGATAGGACTCGCAAGTAGTAGAAGACCGAGTGTCGCCAGAAATGAAAGCTGGAAAGATGGGTCATGCAGAAGAATGAGCGGATTTTGAATGAGCATGAGCAATGCCGCAAATGCCAGCGCACGACCGACGTTGTAGTCGCGGCGTATGATATCCGCAATGAGAGCGACCACCGCCATGAAGCATGAGCGGACAACGGTCGCTCCTCCGCCCACCAGCACTCCGAACAATACGATACCGATACCGCCAATGACAATGCCCCACACTCGCGGTAAGAATGACAGTGTGCGTCTCAGTGCAACACCAACAATGGTGATGTTGAATCCAGACAGAACAACAATGTGTATGAGTCCAACAGTACGAAAATCATCGAGTAAATCCTTGCCGAGAGCGCTTTTCTCGCCGACAACCAGACCAGCAGCGAGCGCCGAATGAGGCTCACCAAGAGACTGCTGGAGGTGTGAAACGAATGCTCGCTTCAACGTGAACAACATCGGTGAAACATCGAGCCGTGAAACGAGAGATGCATTGCGTCCGGCCAGAGTAGTAGTGGCCGGAACGACCGTAGCACTCTTCATTTCATAGTAGACATCGTCCTTTGCCAGGTAGCCCTGGTAATCAAACGTGCGACCGTTATCACTCGTAAAAGCAATCGGCTGAGAAAGTGTACCCGTAAATACGATGCGATCCGCATAGGAATATCGCGGGTAAAATGCCGTCTTGAGCCTGATGCGAATATGCTCGGCGCAAACCGACTCACCGATGCTGACGGAATCTGCATCCACGACAAAAACCTGGCCCTTGGCGTTCGTGGCGGGATCTTCGGCAACTGTGCCGATACCCCGCGAGACATCGTGTAAACATGTGACCGCATCAGGCGGACTGTCGTACAGAGAGCTGACTATGCGCGTTAATGCGGCCGCGACAAAAACTGCCCAGAATATATAGCCTGCTCGGGTCATGCATGAAGTATAAAAGAGACGGGTTCAAATCCGTATCAAATATGTATCGATCAGTATTGAATTGGAGACCACCCTAATCCGTGCCCGTGGTTTTGAAATCGCCCATGATCTGCGCCTCTTCGATGGCACTCAATGCCTTCTTGAATCTCGCTCCCTTTGCACCCTTCACGCGCTTCTCACACTCGGCCCAGGTCTTATGTGTTTGCACGACACCATTCA
>DASVLR010000058.1:0-3805 GCA_036384775.1 Minisyncoccota bacterium | reverse complement strand
GGTTGGTCTGCGTGGTGCTGAAACCATTACCCGGATAGTACGTACCGTTGATGCTGTACGGGCTTGAACCGAGATAGATCGTGGTCTGCGGATACGACGGGTAGTAGCTCGGAACGCACGTATTGATCGAGTAACCGTTCGAATAATACGAAGTTGCTGATGGGCACGTGGTCGGAGAGACCTGGGCGTTGGCGCGTGAAGCACCGACGGCAAGGGCCAAACCGAGGCCGAATACGGCCACAGAAAGGCGGAATGTGGTTGTTTTCATGGCGAATGGCATGGTTAATACTGTAGTAAACGTATATACGACACACTAGTAACACGTGGCCGATATGCTATAATCATATTACCAAATTGTCAAGATTATGCTGATCCTGGGCATTGAAACATCCTGCGACGAGACCGCTCTCGCCCTTATTGGGACCCGACCGGCGTCCACTGCCGCTGCCGGGTCTGTTTCTGCACTTGATTGCAGGGTCATCGCATCACTCGTTCACTCCCAGGCAGCTCTCCACAGCGCCTACGGCGGCGTCTATCCGTCACTCGCCAAGCGCGAGCACGGCAAGAATCTGATTCCCCTCCTCCACAAACTCCTCACACAAGCTGATGGCGCGTTCGAGAAAGCCGGCACTATTTCTGAGACAGACATGGCCGCACATCTTGCTCGCTTCAAGTCCGAGATCGCTCCGCAAAATCCTGAGCTGTATGAATCACTTGCGGGCGCATCGTTTCTACGCACGATCCCGAAGATCGACCGTATCGCAGTCACTGAAGGTCCCGGCCTTGAGCCCGCACTCTGGGTCGGTCTCACCTTTGCACGCATACTGAGCGAGATCTGGAACATCCCCGTCGTACCTGTGAATCACATGGAAGGTCACGTCGTCGGTTCGATGATTCCTTCTGATGCGCCCAATGGCGCATGGCAGACCCTGTTCAATATTCCGATGCCTGCAGTCGCCTTTCTCATTTCCGGTGGCCACACCGAACTCCTGCAGGTCGACACAATCGGCTCATATAGGCTCCTCGGCGAAACTCAGGACGATGCAGTCGGTGAAGCCTTCGACAAGACTGCCCGTTTGCTCGGCTTCCCGTATCCCGGAGGCCCACACGTTTCGATGGCTGCCGCAGCTGCACGCGAAGCAGGCATTCAATCACCTGTTGAACTACCGCGTCCGATGATTCGCAGCGGCGATCTCAATTTTTCATTCTCCGGTCTCAAGACGGCAGTTCTCTACGCGACTCGCAAAGCGGTGACCGATGAAACCGGTGCACTGCCCGATGCCTGGAAGAAAGGTCTCGCCCGCGAATTCGAAGATGCGATCACCGAAACCCTGGTCAGCAAATTGCGTGGCGCACTCGATCAGGTTGGTGCGGGCAGCTCTCCGGCCGGCGCCATCATCATGGGTGGCGGCGTCGTAGCAAATCACGTGCTGCGCGAAGCTTTCAAAAAAGTAGCCGCTGAGTATGACATTCCTCTCTTCTTGCCAACAGGTTATATCTCCGGCGACAACGCACTCATGATTGCTGTTGCCGGCGCACTGAAAAACGCACCTGTCGTGACTGGCACAGGCGCGGCTCTCAGGGCACACGGTACGAAACGATTATCGGAATAGATTCCTAAAGTAGTTGCCGAACCTGCGCGCAGTTGAGCCACCGGCAACACCGGCTGTCATGGCGTCGTTGTTGTATGGATAGTATGAATTAGCCTGATCGTCCCCGGTAGTCGTGCCTGCACCTGACATACCCTCACCTGCGCTGGTCGAACGCGTATATACCTGCGCAACTTCGGTAGCCGGGGCATTGGCCTCAGCGGCAATCTGAGCGGCCCTTGCTCCTTCTACTGAAATAAACTGCATCTCATTTTCATCAAGCGTGAGCTCACCGCCGCAGGCAATCTGGTTGAATTTTTTCATGGTCGTGAGCGACACGATACCGGTCGGCTGTGCCTTCGGACCCCATGGGCCGAGAATCTCGGATGCGTATTTCTTCTGGAACGCGATGACGGCATCACGGGTCGTCTCATCGTAATCACCGGTAATAAAGACCTGCGTCATACCTTCACCGTCGCGGAGAATGCGCTGGATATTTGAGACATCGACAAGCAAATTCTCACCACCGAACTTAATCATCTGCGTTACAGCCGGACATGACACACCGGTGATCTCGCGGACAATCGGAGCAGGCGGTACTGACGGGACTGAAGTCGTGGCGGTGGCTTGGGCGATAAACATTGCGATGTGCGGCTGGGCCGCGAGGTTACGTGTGATTTTTGACGACGTTTTTTAAATACGAAATTATGCCCAGAATAATAACAGAGCTGATGAGATAGGCGTAGTTGAATATCCCCATATGTCCATCGGCATTGAGCGAGAACAAAATGTCATAGATAAAGCCGGCAATGACGATTTCAACATAGGAAGAAAAGAACCAGGCACCAACGATACCGACCGGAATAGCAATAAACCACCAGCCCAGTAGAACGGAGCCGAACATGATCACATCGAGGATGATCCTGAGTGCTGGGTTTTTAATCATGAAAATAGACGCGGCAGTCCGGGCTATTTGCGGGAAGAGGACGGTGCGGACGAAGTCTTGCTCGTATCGACCAATACGAACCGAGTCTCATAGAGATTGACCGGCGGCGCAAAGAGAACGGTATCAAATGGATCCGACGGATCGGTTACCACCGATGTGACCACACCGAACGGACGATCGTAGAGCGTATTGTCCGAAACGAAATCACCGACCTGCACTCCGGATCCGTGCGGCACTGACGCGCGATATTGTCCCCCGCCCTGACCGACTGCGGTCGCGGTGACATGCGACGGACCGATACTCACGTTATAGGTCTGACGCGGTGACGAATACAGCAGAACCTTTGCCTGTGACGCCTGAATTTCAGCGACACGGCCGATGAGAATCTTCTCCGGAGAATAGACCTGCGAGCTTGAGGCAATACCGTCAGCCGATCCGATGTCGATGATGAGTTCGTCATACGGCACGAATGACGGTCGGGCCAAAATAGCTCCGATGACAAAATGTTTCGGGGTCGTTGTTGCGCGGCCCATGATCGCAAGGAGATCCCGATTCTGAGAATCAAGCATCGCTACGGTCGAACTGGCATAGCTTGCCCTGAGATCTGCGAGCTGGCGACTGAGCTCGGCGTTTTCAGCAAGGAGTGATGCATTCGAGCGGAAACCGCCCGTCTGCGCATAAAACGAAACGCGCCAGAACGGCCGTGCGATGGCGCCGAACAATGACGGGAACATCTGCGGCGCTGCAAATTCGAGCAGCGCAACAATGGCGGCGACGATAACGACGGTCCAAATGACTGCACGTCGGCGCTTTTCTTCGGGACGGCTATGTGAACGGATATATGGCATTGGCTGGTATGTGCAGACGCAGTCTAGGAAGCGCTCGGCAAATCATCCTCGCTTTCGAGAAGAACGGAACGATAGCGATCGAGATCTTCAAGAACGATACCCGCGCCGCGAGCAATAGCGGTGAGCGGATCATCAGCAATGGTCACCGGGAGCTTGAGTGTTTCAGAAAGGAGTATGTCGAGACCCTTGATGAGCGCGCCGCCACCGACAAGATAGATACCGCGACGCATGATGTCGGCGAGAATTTCAGGCGGAGTCGTTTCGAGTGCTTCCTTGGAAGCCTCGACGATAGTCTCGATAGACTGGGCCATGGCCTCGCGGATGTCTGAGTCAGTGATGACCACTTCGCGCGGAAGACCGGTGATGAGATCGCGACCGCGGATAGTCGTCTCAAGCGGCTCGCCCGGAACGACACAACCGAC
>DASVLR010000057.1:0-4274 GCA_036384775.1 Minisyncoccota bacterium | reverse complement strand
AAACTCCCTTGGCGGCACCGGCCCGGGTGCGCTGATTCCGGCAGCATTCGTCAACGCAGTCCTCGAAATCTCTGGCATTGATGGTGACACCGAATGCAACAGCATCACTCGAGAAGAACGTCTCACGCTTGTGAAAGTCCTCAAGGGCATGCCGATCAAGCCGACCGGCTTCCTTGGTGCGGATAAGGCGATCATTACTGCCGGCGGTGTCGCTCTCACAGAAGTCGATTTCAAAACCATGCGATCACGACTTGTGCCCAATCTTTCGCTTGTCGGTGACGTTCTCGACATCGATCGTCCCTCGGGCGGATACAGTCTTCAGCTCTGCTGGACAACTGGTTGGGTGGCCGGAAATAGCATCTAAAATATTCCCCACTCTTTGTGGATGGTTCGCAGACGGACTACCAATTCCTTGTAGTTCGGTACCGTCTCAGCTACTCGGGCCCAAAACTTCGGGCCATGATTGAACTCCTTGAGATGACAGAGCTCATGGACGATGACGTAATCGCGCAGGTCAGGCGGCAGAAATGTCAGCTTGTAATTAAAGTTCAGATTTCCCTTTCGTGAGCAGCTTCCCCAGCGGCTTTTGAGATTTTTGATAGCAACACGGGCAATCGGCACCTGATAGTGCTGATTGAAGTGAGCGATGCGCTCCATGATGAGTGCGCGGGTAGATTCTTTGTTGGCAAGATAGAGCTTGCGACTGCGTGTTCGGTAGAGCGTGGTGAAGATTCGGACCTGACCAATAAACATGCGGGCATTGTATCAGACAGCGTCAGCATATAGTATCTAAGTCAACGAAAAGACCCCTGCAGGGGTCTTTTCTCGGTCCTCAACAATTTACTGCTGTAAATTGTCTGCGGATGTGACTCAGATACTATATGCTGACGCCTTATTTTTTTCCTTTCTTCTGCCACTTTTCGAGGGTCACGAGAAGCGGCGAACCGACGAAGATCGATGAATACGTACCGGCTGCGATACCGACGATGAGTGCGAGGGTGAAGTGCTGCGTTACTGAGCCGCCGAGAATATAGAGCACAATGAGAGCAATGAGGGTCGTAAGCGAGGTATTGATCGAACGGGTGAAGGTCTGACCAACTGAACGGCCGACCGTCTCTGCAAACGGCTCCTTACCAGTACCATGGCGGAGATTCTCACGAACGCGGTCAAACACCACGATGGTGTCGTGCACCGAGAAACCGAGGACCACGAGAAGTGCGGTCACGAAGAGCGTGTCGACTTCATAGCCAAGGAAATGGCCGAGAACTGAGAACACGCCCGTCGGGATGATCACGTCGTGAACGAGTGCGATGATCGCCGTCACACCGTACTTCCATGAAGCCACCGGCTCTGAGACCTTCCTAAATACGAAGGTGATGTAAAGCACGATCGCGAGAATGACGAGGACGATGGACCACATGGCCTTGCGGAGCGCTTCAGCACCGAGGATCGGACCGATCGAGTCGAATGACTTGAGCGTAGCGCCGTTTGAACCGACACCGAGTGTGCTGAGAACTGTCTGCTTCTGTGCGGCGTCGACTTCCTTCATGCGAACGATGTACGACTCCTGACCATTTTCAACTGACGGCCTGATAGATGCGGCCGGATCGATTGCGGTGAGAGCCTGTGCAACGGTCTCCTGAACCGGACGAGTGTTTGGCGTATAGCCGACCTCGATGATGGTACCGCCGGTGAACTCAATACCCGGGAGCAAACCCCACATGCCGAACGATACGAATGACGCGACGATCAAGATGATCGAAAGCGTATAGAAGATTGAACGATATTTAACGACCCACATGTTAGTTGGTGTGCTTATCGGTCTTGGTAAAACCGTTGCTGATAAGGAAGCGGGCTGCCTTTGATTCCTTGCGCGGAGCGACAGCGTACAAGAAGAGGCGTGATGCGGTAATCGCGGTGAACATTGAGGCAAGCACACCGATGATGAACACCAGTGCGAAGCCCTTGATCACAGCCGATGAACCGAACTCGAAGAGGATGATACCGGTGATGATCGACGATGCATTCGAGTCGCGGATCGACGGCCATGCGCGGTGGAAACCTTCATGCATAGCGTCCGACACTCCCCTGCCATTCCTGAGCTCTTCCTTCATGCGCTCGAAGATAAGGATGTTGGCGTCGACGGCCATACCGATGGTGATGATGAAACCGGCGATACCGGCTGCCGTAAGCGTGACCGGGACGAACTTGAAGAGAGCGAGCATGATCGCCGTATAAACAGCGAGTGCGATGGTCGCGACCAATCCCGGGAGGCGGTACCAGATGATGAGGAACAACGCGATGATGATGAAGGCAACAATACCTGCCTTGAGGCCGCCGTTCACTGCTTCCTGACCAAGCGTCGGACCAATGGTCTTTTCAGAAATGAGGGTGATCGGGATCGGAAGTGCGCCGAAGTTGATGTTGCGAACAAGCGTCGTAGCCTGCTGCTGATCGAATCCGCCAGAAATCTGGGCGGTTCCGTTCGGAATGGCTTCATTGATGACAGGCTGCTCGATCGGAACGCCGTCGAGGAAGATGCCGAGGATCCAACCGACGTGATCACGGGTGACCTTCGCGAAGAGATCGCGACCTTCGTCCGTAAAGGTGAGAGTCACCAGCGGCTCGTTCGTCGTTGAGTTAAAACCAAGCGCTGCGCGAGCAATGGTGCTGCCATCGAGGCCTGTCTGGGCAAACAGCTTGAGATACTCGACCTGATCTGCCGGAGTGGTCGTACCTGCAGCAGCAATCTTCTTCTGGAAGGCTGCGAGCTGCGTGGTCGAACCAAGACGGAACTCAAGGTTCGGCGTAGCGCCGATAGCCTCCTCTGCCTGCTTGGTGTCGGTGACGCCCGGGAGCTCGACAATGAGCTTGTAGGCTGACTCTTCGGAGCTGAGTGCCCCGTTCTGTTCGGTCTGAACCAATGGTTCAGAAACACCGAAGGCATTCACACGACGCTCCACATCATCGCGGAGAGCTGCCATTGAATCAGAGATGTCTGCCGGAGCCACCTTTGAAACGTCTGCCTTATAGACGAGGTGAGCACCACCGGAAAGATCGAGACCGAGCTTGAAGGCGTATCGAGAAGCGGGGTTATTAGTGCTCCAGACAAACCAGCCAACCAGGACTGCAAGAACCAGGACATAAAAGGCTTTTGCGCGCTGTTTTAACATAATGGCCAAGTATAGCGACTTTTGGCTTTTTCGCAACGCAGTAACGCACTAAAAAGCCGCCCACCGGCGGCTCGAAGTTCTCTTGACAGAGAGATCTATAATAGGCGCAGTCAAGCCTAGGACAGCATCCTAACCCTATGTGATACCACCCTCCTTGAGCAGTGCAGTGATACCCTCCTTCAGAGTAATCTGTGGCTCCCAACCGAGAAGCTTTTTCGCCAGGCTGACATCAGCGCACGTTTCGCGTGGTTCGAATCGGGCTGGAATGTATTCGACGGCACCGCCAATAAGCTTAGCAACCTGGTTCATGCTGTAGCTTTGGCCTGAACCGATGTTGATGACTTCGCCGGTGCCTACGTTCGAGCTTTCTGCGGCGAGAAGATTGGCCCGAACGACATCAGACACATGAGTGCAGTCACGGCGCTGCTCGCCGTCACCGGTCACCGTGATCGGCACGCCGCGACGTCGTTGATCGAGGAATTTCGGAATCGCCTGGGCATAGGAACCATTCGGCGGCTGCTTCGGACCATAGACATTGAAATAGCGGAGGGAGACGGTTTCGAGGCCGTAGACTTTCGAAAACACGTCGCAATAGAGCTCTCCGACGTACTTTTGAAGGCCGTACGGGCTCTTAAGGCGGGTGGGCATGGTCTCGACCAATGGCATGACCGGCTGATCGCCGTATGCAGAGCTGGATGCAGAATAGATCACACGTTTTGCCCTGCCCTCTTTTGCAGCCATAAGCACATTGAAGAGACCGTTGATGTTAGTCTCGTGGGTCTCGCGGGGATAATCGATAGAAAACGGAACGCGCGGCAAACATGCAAGGTGGAACACATACACACCCTCACCTGCCTTGGCAAATACCTTGGCAAGGCCTGCCGGATCGGTGATATCTACTTTATGAAAGAGTGCCTTTTTGTGCACGTTCGAGCGCGTGCCGTTCGAGAGGTTATCGATGACGTGCACTTTGTAGCCGTGGGACACGAGAGTATCGACAAGGTGCCCGCCAATGAAGCCGGCACCGCCCGTCACGACCGCACACTTGATGTGTTCTTCTTTCATGACTATTTGGCTCCGGCCGGAATATACTTCGCGTAT
>DASVLR010000056.1:0-2972 GCA_036384775.1 Minisyncoccota bacterium | reverse complement strand
GTTATGGTAATCCGGGTAACGGCTACTACTATGGTGGCGGTTACAACAACGGCTACAACGGTTACTACTACGGAAACAACGGCTGGCACTAAGCCACGCGGTTAGTTGATCCGGGTTCGTATATACAACACGCATCTCTCGAAAAAAGCACTCACATGAGTGCTTTTTTCTGTGCAGCAGAAAACTGCGGTGACAAACCGTCGTTTTTTCTGCTAGTATGTCGTTCATGAACGATTCAGCCGTCCCGGGCGCTGCGCAGCCAAAGCGCGACTTTATTCCGCCCAATATTCCCGAGAAATTCCTCAAGCCGTACGATCCTGCGGCTACCGAAGACCGCATCTATAAGATGTGGGAGAGTGCCGGCGCATTTGCGCCACAGGGAACCGGTGAGCCGTTTACTATCATCATGCCGCCGGCCAATGCCAACGGCTCACTGCATGCAGGTCACGGTCTCGTGATGACTATTGAGGACATCATGGTCCGCTATCAGCGCATGCGCGGTCGCCGCGCACTGTGGTTGCCGGGTCTCGATCATGCCGGCTTCGAAACACAGGTGGTGTATGAGCGCCAGCTCGAAAAAGAGGGACGTACACGTTTTGATATTCCTCCGCAGCAGCTCTACAACGAGATCATGGACTTCACCAAGTCCAACTCGCAGAACATTCTCGGTCAAATCCGCAAAATGGGTGCATCGTGTGACTGGTCTCGCCAGAAATTCACCCTCGATGCCGATGTCATCAAGAATGTCTATGATACCTTCGATCAGATGTCGAAGGATAATCTCCTATATCGCGGTAAGCGCATCGTGAACTGGTGCTCGAAGCATCAGACCGCGCTCTCTGATCTCGAAGTGAAGGACGAAGAGAAAGTCGAAGACTTCTACTACCTCAAATACGGTCCGTTCGTGATTAGCACCTCTCGTCCGGAGACCAAATTCGGCGACAAATACGTTGTCATGCATCCTGCCGACAAGCGATATGCCAACTATACGCATGGCCAGAAGATCGATCTCGAGTGGATCAACGGTCCGGTGACTGCAACTGTTATTAAGGACGAAGCCATCGATATGGCGTTCGGTACCGGTGTGATGACCATTACGCCGTGGCATGATGCTGTCGACTTTGAGATTGCCAACAGACACGGCCTCGACAAAGAGCAGGTCATCGACGAGAACGGCAAGCTCCTGCCGATCGCTGGTGAATTCGCCGGCATCCATATCAAGAAGGCCCGTGCCATGATCATCGAGAAGCTCAAGGGCAAGGGACTCGTCGAAAAAGTTGATTCAAACTACAAGCACGTTGTTCGTACGTGCTATAAGTGCGGCACAGTCATCGAGCCGCAGATCCGCAGCCAGTGGTATGTCCGCATGAAGCCGCTTGCAGAGAAGGCGCTCGAAAAGATCCGCAGCAAGGAGATCGTCTATATCCCGGACCACTACGAAAAGATCTCGCTCTACTGGCTCGAGAATATCGCTGATTGGAATATTTCCCGCCAGATCGTGTGGGGTATTCCGATTCCGGCAAAAATCTGTACCACGTGTGACGAGGGTTATTCTGATATTCACGACAAGCTCACGACCTGTGCCAAGTGTGGCGGCGCGCTCCGCAAGGATACTGACACCTTTGATACGTGGTTCTCGTCAGGTCAGTGGCCGTACGTCACCCTCGGTTTTCCGAACGGCGCCGATTTCAAGAATTTCTATCCGACCAATGTCATGGAGACAGCCGGAGACATCATCTTCTTCTGGGTTGCCCGCATGATCATGTTCGGTCTCTACAGGACCGGCAAGCTCCCGTTCTCGACGGTGTATCTCCATGGTCTCGTGCTCGACGGCAAGGGACAGAAGATGTCCAAGTCCAAGGGTAACGTTATCAACCCGATCGATTATGTCACCAAGTTCGGCACCGACGCATTCCGCATGGCGCTCATTGTCGGTAACACGCCGGGCAGCTCGCTCGCGCTCTCCGAAGACAAAGTGACCGCCTATAAGAAGTTCGTGAACAAGCTGTGGAACATCACCCGCTTCGTCCTCTCATCAACCGAGAAGGTGAACTACGATCCGAAATTCTCTGCATGGTCTGCTGCAGACACGGCACATGTCGATACGCTCAACGCGCTTGTGAAGGAAGTCACCAGGGAAATGGACGAGTACAAGTTCTATATGGTTTCTGAAAAGATCTATCACTACGCATGGCATGAGTTTGCGGACAAAATTCTCGAAGAGAGCAAGGGAATACTCAGCGGTACAGATATAGCTGCCAAGAAGTCCCGCGAGCAGTTCTTGCTGCGTGCACTCATGCACATTCTCAAGCTCCTCCATCCGTTCATGCCGTTTGTGACCGAAGAGATCTGGGGCTTGCTGCCAGACGAGGTTGCGGGGACCAACCGAAAACAGCTCATTGTTGAGCGATGGCCGGCGTAAGGCACGCCAGTCCTTATCCACATTCACCTGGGGCCCTTGAGGCCCCTTTGCGTTACAATAACCCTAAATATGATTAAAAAACTACTAGGTCTGGTATTTGTCGTGCTTGCAGTGCTGGTGGTCGGTACCGGCTCTGCACACGCCGCAACTCTCCATGGTTGGGCATGGTCTGAGACATTCGGCTGGTTCTCATTCAACTCTACCGATAGCGGTGCAGGCGGCGGACCATATGCTGTCTCCATCAACTCTTCGGGTGACTGGAGCGGGTACGCTTGGTCTCCCAATGTCGGCTGGATGAGCTTTAACGCAGCCGATGTTGCAGCCTGCGGATCCGCCGGCCATCTCAATACCGCTACCGGCGAAGTCACCGGCTGGGCTACCATCACCGCGATCACCGGCAACGGTGACGGTTGTGTCGAGCTTTCAGGTACCAATCACACGTCACCCGCAAATGGCGGCAGCGGCGGTGTGACATACGATTCAAATTCCGGTGTCTTCAAGGGCTGGGCATGGGGTGGCAGCACTGGCAGCAAAAAAGGCGTCGGATGGT
>DASVLR010000055.1:0-8289 GCA_036384775.1 Minisyncoccota bacterium | reverse complement strand
GTATACAAAAAAGCCGCACTCAAATGAGGGCGGCCTGGGAAAGAACAAATCCGAGATCACTCGGAAAAAGGTGCTAACCGCCGGCGGTCATCAGGAACGCGCACGGACGGATGGTGGGTCGGCCGCGAAACCGGACGTCATTCTCGGAATCAACGACGGGCGTCTGCGCAAAAAGCGAAAGAAGCGCACCGAGAGGACGGCGTTGCTGCCGCGGAGTCGGAGTATCGATCACGGACGACGGAGGAAGTGCAGTGGGAACGTAACGAGTTTTCATGGAACGTAGGAACTTGGGACTAAGGAACTGTTGAGGATTGAAAAATGTGACCGACAGCGATCACGGAAAATAATTTATCACTTTTACGCTATATTCACAAGAGAAGATGTGAATAATTCCTTACGGTGTCATATTTCTAACTCTATAGTTTCGCGACATTGAGTGTCACGGATCTAATTGAGTCCTGCAGTCGTATTTCATACTGCAGGGTTGGAGAGTATCGCGCCGCTCTTCAGCCGGCGTTGGCGGAGGATTTCCGCGACGGTCGCAGAACGTTGAGCATGGCCGAAAGGCTGATCAGCGCACAGAATAGCGCTTCGGGCATGAACACGGGCGCACCATGCGTGTCCGTCTCAAGCACGAGCGTGAGGGCCGCAATCATGCAGACCGTCATGACGACGGCGTGATACCACGCGAACGGTCGTTTACCGAGCAGGATGTTGACGATGATGCCCGTAAGCACCATCACTGACAGCCAGCTCGTGAAGTGATTGGCACGGAACGCAATATAGGTTTCGAGGTTCATAACGATTGAATAGAGGTTGAGGTGAAACTGAGCTCTCCGGAGACATCCGATTTATATGTACCCTGCTTCCGGGAAGCTCAATTCCACATCTCTAGCAATGATTTTCTGATATATATTGTACCATTTTTAATAGGTATATGTCAATAACGAGCATAATGTCCGTTTTAGTGCTACACTGAGGCTCCATTAAGCCATGCCTAGCCAAACCCCGAAAAAGTCGGCTTCAGCTTCCCCGGACGCGCTTACAAAGCGTGCGCCGGTCGTTGTCGTCATGGGTCACATCGACCACGGCAAGTCGACTTTGCTCGACTACATCCGCAAGGCAAATGTCGTCGCTGGCGAGGCGGGCGGCATCACTCAGCACGTCGGTGCGTATCAGGCTGAGTCGGCAGGCACCGACGGTACCAAGAAACTCTTCACCTTCCTCGACACTCCCGGCCACGAGGCCTTCGGCGGCATTCGCAAGCGCGGCGCGGCAGCGGCTGACGTCGCCATTCTCGTCGTGTCTGCAGAAGACGGCGTGAAGCCCCAGACCCTGGACGCGCTCCGCGAAATCAAAGCTGCAGGTATTCCCTATATTGTCGCCATCAACAAGATCGACAAACCGAACGCAGATCCAAATCGTACGCGTCAGTCGCTCGGCGAGAATGAAATCTACGTCGAAGGCTGGGGCGGCGACACTCCGTGCGTCGAAATCTCCGCATTGAACGGTACCGGCATCCCGGAACTTCTCGACATGATCGATCTCGTCGCCGAACTCGCCGATCTCAAGGCAGATCCGAAAAGTCCCGCAACCGGCATCGTCATCGAATCAGAGCTCACCCGCAAAGGCACCTCGGCTACCCTTCTCATCAAGAACGGCACGCTCGCAGTCGGTTCGTTCGTCGTGGCCGGAGGCTCATATGCATCGGTTCGCTTCATCGACAGCTTCCGCGGCCAGAAGCTCGAATCAGCCGGCCCTTCTACGCCGGTCGTTCTCTATGGCTGGAATGAGGTTCCGCCGACCGGCGCCACCTTTGTGACAGTCGACAACAAGAAAGACGCCGAGCGCATGGCCAACGAAAACGCCGTCGCTCTCAAGAAAGCCGCACAGAACGTCGAGCAGGCAAAAATCGCCGCCGATAAGATCCGCCGGAATTCAGGCGGTGAAGATGGTCCGGGCATCGTTACTCTCCCGCTCATCATCAAGGCAGACGTGATCGGCTCCCTGGAAGGAGTCCAGCATGAACTGGCGAAGATCAAACACGACAAGGTTGAGCTCAAGGTCGTTGCGGCAGGTATCGGCGAGATCGGAGAAAACGACGTAAAACTTGCCGTCTCTGATCCATCTATCATTCTTCTCGGCTTCAATGTCGGCACCGACAAGAAGGCCGAAGCCATCATCGAGCGCTCGCCGGTTCCGATCCGGGTCAAAACCTACAAGATCATTTATGAACTTGCCCAATTCGTCCGCGACGAGCTCACTGCCAAGATTCCCAAGGAATATATAGAAGAAGTGACCGGTCGTGCCAAAATCCTCGCCGTCTTCTCCAAGGAGAAAGATAAGCAGGTCGTTGGCGGCAAGGTTCAGGAAGGCGTCCTCGAGACCGGCGAAGGTGTCCGCATCATGCGCCGTGAAGTCGAGATCGGCCGCGGTACCATCCGCGAGCTTCAGCAACAGAAGAAGCGTGCGTCGGAGGTTCGCGAAGGATACGAGTTCGGCACCATGATCGAGGCCAAGATCGAAATTGCCGTCGGCGACAAGATCGAGGCGGTCCGCACCGTCGAGAAGACGTCGTAACTGCAGTCCATCATCATTACCATGTCAGATCTCCGAGATTCAAAACTCAAGGAAGTCCTTCGCGAGCTTGCAGCCGAGTTTTTTGCGCGCGAGTCTAACCGCCAGTCAATGATCACCATCACCGATGTCGAGACCTACGCGCGTGGTTCACGCGCAAAGATTCTCGTTACCGTTCTCCCGGAAAGCGAGGAGGAGAAGGCAATCTCATTCATGCATCGTCAGCTCGGTGATTTTCGCGAGTACGTCATGGGTAAGGCACGCCTCATGCGCGTTCCCTATTTCGAAGTCGGTCTCGACAAAGGTGAGAAGAACCGCCAGCGCCTCGACGAGATCAAGCTATAAATGATATAGTCAGCACGTTCGGCCACGTAGAAAAGTGGTAATTCGGCTCTCTGCAAAAGAGCTATACGCGAGTTCGATTCTCGCCGTGGCCTCTACACCAAAATGGATCAGATTTTATTCTGATCCATTTTGCGTGTATGATAAGGGTCACGAAGAGAATCGAACGGCGGAGCCATATGCGAGCAGCAGCGAGCATGGCGAGCCGGTGGCTAGGCCGAGCGAGACTGGTCTCGCGAGAGCCGAAGCCGATTCTCGCCGTGGCCTCCCTTTCATGAAAACATTCTGTACCAACGTGTGGAGCAGATACCGCCATCAATTCTCTGATCCCGGTTTCATTCTTTCTATCATCTGGAGTTTCGCCTTTCTTGCCGTTTCCATCTGTCTCGACCACTACGCATCTATTTATGCACTTGAACGCGCCTCGAATCCGGTCACGGATATTATTCTTTCCAATATCCGCGCATATGATGTCGACTTTGTATTCATTTACGGCCCGGTCGTCTTCTGGGGCATCATCACCGCCTTCCTGCTCGCTCATCCGCAACGTATTCCATTCACCCTGAAATCCATCGCACTCTTTGTCGTGTTTCGCACCTTCTTTGTGAGCCTTACTCACATCGCACCGTTCCCGGAACAGGCTGTTATCGACTATCATTCATTTTTTACCTCCATCTTCACATCGGGATCGGATCTGTTCTTCTCCGGTCATACCGGCGGTCCGTTCCTGATGGCACTCGTATTTTGGAAATACCGTACGATGCGCATATTCTGTCTGCTTGCCTCCGTCTTCTTCGGCTGCATCGTTCTCCTGGGTCATTATCACTACACCATCGATGTCGTATCGGCGTTCTTCATAACGTATGCGATCTATCATATCGCCGAATATCTATTTAAGAAGGATTATACGAGGTTTTCTCAGCTTTTGGCCCCTTCCCGGGAGAGCTAGCCCGGACCGTTTTTTATGCACAGGTCGCCGGTTGTATCACGCGGTATAATAGGGGCACTTCATGAACTCACCCCAACCGCATAACGACTTCCGGCCGTGGGGTCAGGAAGTCTGGTTGACTGACGAGAAGAGGACGCCATCCATGGTGAAAATCATCACCGTGAAGCCCGGCGAACAACTCTCGCTCCAATATCATTCGAAGCGTGACGAATGCTGGTATGTCATTTCCGGAAACGGCAGCGCGGAACTCGACGGCGCCAGAACGGCACTCAATGCAGGCACGAGCGTATTCGCGCCTCGAATGACCAAACACCGTATCTTCGGAGGCTCGGAGCCTCTTGTATTCGTCGAATGCGCCTATGGCGACTTCGACGAATCCGATATCGTCCGCCTCGAAGACAAATACGGTAGAACATGATGCAGGTACCTGTCATCTTTTTCATATCACTCATCCTCGTCGTCATTGCTATTGCCTACCTCTGTTATTCAGGGGTGCGTGCATTGCGTGCACGCCGTGAACGCGAGAAGCGACTCTACGATCTCGATCGTCATCAGGCCAACCCGATTATTGCTCCCAACTCCCACAAAGAATGGGAGGCCGAGGGTACCTTCAATCCGGGCGCCGTCATCGACTCGGACGGTGTGATCCATGTGTTCTATCGCGCCATCGGTCGTGACGGTATCTCGCGCGTCGGTCATGCGACCTCGCGCGACGGCATTCATTTTGACAATCGATCCGATTATCCGGTCTTCCAGCCGCGAAGCGGCTGGGGGCTGCCGCACGTAACGCTCGTTCCCGGTCCGCACACCTTCGATCGCGTCGCGCATCCGTCCGGCGGCGGCTGGGGTGGTTCTGAAGATCCGCGCGTCGTAAAGCTGAACGGTCGCATCTACATGACCTATACCGCATTTGAAGGCTGGCACAACATGCGCATGGCGCTCACCTCCATCTCGGAAGAGGAACTTCGTGCAAACAAATGGAACTGGAAACGACCGGTCGTCATTTCTCCGGCACATCAACGTGCAAAGAACTGGGTGCTGTTCCCCGAAAAGATCAACGGTAAGTTCGCCATCCTGCACGCCGTTTCTCCGCGTGTGATGGTTGCGTACGTCGACCATCCGGAGCTTGTTCCTGATATTCAAAGCTCGAAGGATCATGGCGGATATGGCACGAAGGATTCCGGTCGCAAAGGTATGTGGGATGAACTCATGAAAGGCGCCGGTGCTCCGCCGATCAAAACGGACCTCGGCTGGCTCGTGCTGTATCACGCCATACAGGAGAACAAATACAAAGTCGGTGCCATGATTCTCGACAGGCACAACCCCTCCCGCGTACTCTATCGGTCGCCTGAACCGATCCTTTCCCCGGAGATGCGGTACGAAAACGACGGCAAGCCGGGCGTAGTATATGCGACGGGCGCCGTAGTAAAGGACGGCAGGCTGTATGTCTATTATGGCGGCGGCGACAAGCACACCTGCGTCGCGGAAACACCGCTTGATCCGCTGCTCAAGTGGCTCATGGACTACGGTAAGGTACAATAAGGCAAATGTTCACCGTCACCCGTTCCGAATTCAATCCCCTGCTTTCGCCGGTGAAAGAGCATCCGTGGGAAGCCTCCGCCGCTTTTAACGGCTGTCCGGTGATTGACGGCACAAAGACCGTCATGGTTTATCGCGCGATGTCCGATCACGATCTCCTCAAGGATTCTCACATCCAGACATCCGTTATCGCTCGCGCGGTTTCGGATGACGGAGTACGGTATACGGATCGACGCGTCCTCATAGCGCCCGACCGCGAGTTCGACCTATACGGCTGCGAAGATCCGCGCGTCACCAAGCTCGGCTCGGACTACTATATTTTCTATACGGCGCTCGGCGGATATCCGTTCGGCGCGGACAATGTCCGCGTGGCAGTAGCCGTGTCCAAGGACCTGAAAAAAATCGATGCCAAGCACCTGGTGACTCCGTTCAACGCCAAGGCCATGGTGCTGTTCCCGGAAAAGATCAACGGCAAGCTGGTTGCGCTGCTCACGCGCAATCCCGACAGCAGGCCCGACGATATTTGCATTGCGGAATTCGATACGCCCGAAGACATGTGGTCGCCTGAATACTGGAAGCGGTGGATGAGCGAGATCGACTCGCACACAATGTCGATTCGCCGCCAGAGCGATGATCATCTCGAGGTCGGCGCTCCTCCTATAAAAACCTCACGCGGCTGGCTGGTCGTGTATTCGCATATTCAACGATACGGTACCGGCGATACCACCTTCGGCATCGAAGTGCTGCTGCTCGACCTCCACAATCCCCGTCACATTATCGGCCGGACCAAGGGTCCGTTCATGGTACCGGAGGCATATTACGAGGAAGTCGGTCATGTCGCGCATTGCATATTTCCCTCGGGCGCACTCATCCGCAACGACAAACTCGAGGTCTATTATGGCGCCGCCGACACGCATGTCGCCATGGCGACCATCCCGCTCGATAATCTCCTCGACAGCCTGGATCCTAACGAAAAGAAACTGGTCACGCGCTTCCCCGGCAATCCGATCATCGCGCCACGGCCCGGCGTCATCTGGGAAGAAATGGGCACCATCAACCCTGCGGCAATCGATGTCGGGGATACGACGCACATCTTCTATCGCGCCGTCGCCCGCGGCAATGTTTCGACCTTCGGATATGCCCGATCCGCAGACGGATTCTCGGTCGACTATCGCAGCAGCAAGCCGGTCTATTTTCCCCGCGCCTCATTTGAACTGAAGCCCGGCAGCAACGGCGCGGGCGGCGGTGAAAGCAATTTTGGCGTCGAGGATCCCCGCCTCATGCGCATCGGCGACCGCATATTCATGACATATACCGGCTTCGACGGCGCCGTACCACGCGTCGCCATCACCTCTATCGGTATTGATGATTTCAAGAGTCAAAAATGGAGTGCCTGGACCCTGCCGGAAGCAATCACTCCCCAAGGCATACCCGACAAAGATGCCGCGGTGCTGCCCGAACCCGTCCGCGGCACCTATATGATGTTCCATCGCGTCCACGAAAGCATCTGCGCCGACTTCGTCCAGTCACTCGACTTTACAAAGGAACGAATTACGCAATGCATCGACATCATCAATCCCCGCCGAGGCATGTGGGACGGGCGCAAGGTCGGCATCGCGACGCCGCCGGTCAAAACCAAGGATGGCTGGCTGATGCTGTATCACGGCATTTCATGGAATTCGACCTATCGCGTAGGTGCCGTCCTGCTCGATCTCGACGATCCCACCATCGTCCGCGCACGCACCGCACTACCGCTCTTTGAACCGGAAGAGGATTACGAGCGAAAAGGCGTCGTACAAAATGTCGTATTTCCGTGCGGTCTCGTCATCAGGGGCAGTACCGCCTATATCTACTACGGCGCGGCAGACTTCGTAACCGGCGTCGCCACCATGAAACTCCCCCAGCTCCTCAAGAAACTCGAAACATGATTACCGCAACAATGCACACCGCCGCCCCCGCTGTGACGTTTGACGGCAAACAACTCATAATCTTCGATCTTGATGGAACGCTTACTCCGTCAAAGGAATTTATGCGTCCCGGCATGGCGCGGGTTCTCGGTGAGCTACTATCCCGCGTAAAGGTCGCGGTCATTTCCGGCGGAGGCTTCCCCCGCTTCCAGACGCAGTTCCTCCGTTCATTCCCGCCGACGCAAGATAATCTCTCCAACCTCTATCTCCTCCCCACATCGGGCACCCGACTCTATACCTACCGGCGCGAGTGGCAGGAGGTCTATCGTGAAGATTTCACCGCCGAAGAAAAGAAACGGATTATGGATGCATTCAAGGCAGTTCTCACCGAAGTCCGCTTTGTAGCGCCTGAAAAACTGTACGGCGATCTCATTGAAGACCGCGGTTCTCAGATAACGTTCTCGGGCGTCGGCCAGAATGCACCGATTTCCATAAAGGAGAAATGGGACCCGACCAGGGAAAAGCGTCTGAAAATTGTCGCGCTCCTCCGACCGCGTCTCAGTATGTGCGATATCCGTCTCGGCGGCACCACCTCTATCGATGTTACGCGGCGCGGTATGAACAAGGCCTACGGCATACATAAACTCGAGCAGTATCTCCACATACCTATCAGCGACATGCTCTTTGTCGGAGATGCATTGTTCACCGGCGGCAACGACTTTCCTGCCAAGGCTGCCGGCGTCGATTGTATTCAGGTCAGCGGACCCGAAGAAACGGAGGACCTTATTCGTTCCTGGATAGCTTCTCGATAAGCAAATGCGTATCTTTCTGGCGGTTTTGTGAGCGCAACACGATGAAGGCAACCGGATGATTGCCGATGCGCAGGATCGTCAGCATCGTGTCCATCGCCGCAGTCGTGTGCCCGGTCTTTCCGCCAAGGAATCGCGGATCGTTTGCAAACGGATGAATATTTAC
>DASVLR010000054.1:0-11362 GCA_036384775.1 Minisyncoccota bacterium | reverse complement strand
TTCAAATGGTCGGGCTGCCGGGAGTTGAACCCGGGCCTTACCCACCCCATGGGTAAATACTACCGTTATACTACAGCCCGGAAATTCGCGAACGGAACAGGAGTAGCTTACGTCATTTTTTGTATTTCCTCAAATCTACTTTTTCAGGCATTCGTGTTAGCATTATTCCTATCATGAAAAATACCCAGAAAGGAGGCCTTATGCTGTGGCTCATCGTTCTCATCATCATCCTCGGCGGAGCCGTGTATATCAAGTCTCTCAAGGCGCAGCTCGCGGCTAACGGTATTAGACCGGCAAGCCCGACTCAGTCGATCACGCAGACTGCGACCGGCATCACGACAACTACACAGGCTCAGACCTGCGGTCTCATCGTAAAAACACCAGTACGCGGTGCGACGGTCCGTTTCCCGCTCACAGTAAGCGGCACCATCGACAACACCAAACCCGATCAGTGCACCTGGGGTATGTTCGAGGGTACTGCAGGCACCGTACAGCTCTATGTGTCAAAGAACGGACAGTGGCAGCCGGTCGGCAGTCAGACTCCCGTACCGGTGGCAAGCTGGACATCAAACATGACGACGTTTGCGGTGACAATTAATCCTGGCGCTGCAGCAAATTCGATTACGCAAGGCACGGCATTGAAGCTCACCTTCATGGCTGAGAATCCGTCAGGTGATCCGGCACGCGAGGTTTCAATTGACTACCCACTCGCTTACTAATATAGTTACAGCATCATGGCATCAGAAGAAGGAGGCGGGGGTGGCGGTCTTGTAGAAGTATTTTTCGCAACGATGTGGGATTTGCTGTCATCGTTGGTCGTCGGCATTTTCAACATTCTCAAAAAAGTGATTCCGTTCGTGCTCTGGGTCCTGCTCGCGATCATCGTTCTCCCGTGCGTCTGGGTTGCCAGCGAGGTGTATCCGAAGTGGGTAAGCTGGGGTGAAGAGTTCTAATATATGCATCCGACTATTTTCGTCATTTTCGGTATCACCGGTGATCTTGCTGCGCGCAAGCTTTTGCCTGCACTTCTAGCACTCTATGCCAAGAAGAAACTGCCGCAGCGCTTTTCAGTGATCGGTTTTTCGCGCCGCTCATTCACGCGTGAAGAGTTCCGGGAACTCATCAGGAGTCAGCTCAAGGTGAAGCCGGGAGAATTCCGCGAGGAAGACATCAAGCACTTCATGGACCATATGTCCTACGAGCAGGGCACTTTCGACGATGCCGCCGCATATAAGCGGCTCGCCATACGCATCAACGAGATCGACAACCGCTGGGGCCAGTGCTCGAACAAACTTTTTCATCTCTCGGTACCGCCGTCACTCTACGAGGGTATTTTGACAAATCTGGACGCATCGCGCCTGACAGAATCATGCGCGGACGAAACGGGCTGGACTCGTGTCCTGATCGAGAAACCGTTCGGCCGCGATCTCACGACGGCCCGAGATCTCGACAAGCTCCTCGGCAAACTCTTCAAGGAAGAGCAGATTTTCCGCATTGACCACTATCTCGCCAAGGAGGCGCTCCAGAATATCATCGCGTTCCGTTTCAATAACTCGATCTTCGAACCGATCTGGCGCACCGGATTCGTGGACAAGATTCACGTAAAGCTGTTCGAACAACTTGCCATGGAAGGCCGCGGCGACAGCTACGATCCAATCGGCGCACTCAAGGATGTGGGCCAAAACCACATGCTCATGATGCTTGCCGCTATCGCCATGGACCGGCCCGATTCATTTGAGGCCGCGGATATCCGCAGGGAACGCGCGCTTGTATTGAAGAAGCTTGATGTGCCGGGTGAAGCAGCCCAGAAGGCCTGCAGCGTGCGCGGCCAGTATGCCGGATATACCGACGAACCGGGTGTCGCCAAGAACTCAAAGACCGAAACCTACTTCCGTCTCAAGACCTCTATCAGCAATTCCCGCTGGAAGGGAGTTCCTATCTATCTCGAATCCGGTAAAGCCATGTCCGAGGCAAAGACCGAGATCGATGTCTATTTCAGGTCAGCCAAAAAGGGCGGTGGTGCCGACGAGCAGAACATCATGACCTTCAGGATCCAGCCTGACGAAGGCATCAAGGTGAAATTCTTCGTGAAAACGCCGGGCTACGAATTCAAGACCGAGCCGAAGACGCTCAAATTTAAATACGCCGAACAGGCTGCGCCCGAATGGACAGGTGCTAGTGCGCGCCTCACGGATTACGAACGCCTCATCCATGACGCGTTTATCGGCGATCAGACACTGTTCGCATCGACTGACGAGATCATGGCGTCTTGGAAATTTATCGCCAACGTAGAGAAGGTCTGGAACAAGATTCCGCTCGTGACATATCAAAAGAGCGCGAAAGAAGTCTGAAGAAATCGGCCAGGCGGCCGTTTTTTGTTCGCATGAAAAATGAAACCCGCAGCATTCTCGAGGAAGGCTGCGGGGTATCACAAAAAGTGGGTAGGGCGTCGAGTCTAGACTGAAAGACTCTTCCGAATCCACGAAGGAAAGGTCATCTGTATTGATTTGGCTCCGATGGCGGTCAGAAGCCAAGCGGCAATGCATTTATAGCGCATGTAGGGTTCATACTCGAGCCTGTGAAGCAGTTCGAGTCCGACAACGATGGCAAAGATGGTGCCCATCGCAGCCAATATGAACAACATGGTGATGATGATCGTGGACGTTTTCATGGAATTGGAGGAGTCGCAACACGACGGACGTGTCCTGTTGCAGCTCTCAAATTCCATGGGGATCACGATCTGAACTCGATGTGCGTACTGAGTGTATTATAACATATTTGGGGTATATGTCAATATATACCTTGACAAAGCTCGATTTTCGGGATTTTCGCCTAGAATTGGCGCCATTTTCGTGATATTGTGTGCGCCATGTCTCTCTCCATCGGCATCGTAGGCCTGCCAAACGTGGGCAAATCGACCCTTTTTAATGCTCTGACCAAGAAGAGCGTCCTTGTGGCCAACTATCCGTTCGCAACCATCGACCCGTCCGTTGGTGTCGTGGCGGTACCCGATGAACGTCTCTGGAAGCTCTCAGAGTTTTCGAAGTCAGCCAAGACCGTCCCTGCCGCCGTCGAATTCGTCGATATCGCTGGTCTGGTGAAAGGCGCCGCTGATGGCGAAGGTCTCGGCAACAAATTTCTCGCAAACATCCGCGAGACAGACGCTATCGCCGAAGTCGTCCGCATCTTTGAGGACTCAAATATCATTCACGTCGACAACAAAATTGACCCGGTCAAAGATATCGAGGTCATCAACTACGAACTCATCGTGGCCGATCTCGAGACCGTGAACAAGCGCATGGGCAACATTTCTCGTGAAGTAAAGGCCGGCAAGAAAGAGGCTAAGATCGAAATGGGTCTCCTGGAACGTCTCAAGGCTGCTCTCGAGGCGGGCAAACTCGCGTCATCAGTGACGCCGGACGAATTCGAGGCACCGTTCATGAAACTTCTGTGTTTGCTCACCTCAAAAAAGATCCTGTACGTTTTGAACAAAAAGTCGGGCGGCACAAATCTCGACGAACTCAAGGACGAACGTTGGAACAAGCTCATGGCATTCTTCAAGGAGCAGGGCGCGACATATGTCATCGTCGACGCCGGTTTCGAACACGATCTCAAGGATATGTCCGACAGCGAGAAGAAAGAGATGCGCGACGGCATGGGCGCAAAGGATGATGGCATCAACAACCTCATCCGTTCGAGCTACGACATGCTCGGTCTGATTTCATATTTCACCACTGGCGAGGACGAGACGCGTGGCTGGACCATCCAGAAGGGCTGGACGGCGCCGATGGCCGGTACCGCGATCCACACCGACTTCAAGGACAAGTTCGTGCGAGCTGAAGTCATCCTTTGGAACAAGCTT
This sequence comes from Minisyncoccota bacterium, assembly GCA_036384775.1. Taxonomy (GTDB): domain Bacteria; phylum Patescibacteriota; class Minisyncoccia; order Phycocordibacterales; family PALSA-1337; genus C7867-002. The sequence continues at coordinate 7,500 of DASVLR010000054.1, read as the reverse complement.
CTCGAGGCTGGCTCATATGCGGCCGCTCGCGAGAAGGGTTGGGTCGGCACAGAAGGCAAGGAATATATCGTGAAGGACGGTGATGTGATCGAGTTTAAGATTTAGTGGGCATAACAACAATTTCAAATGAATTTCATCATTAAGTCGCTTATCAAGAGGCAGCTGAAGGGCGTACCGGAGGATCAGATCGATATGATCGTCAACGCAATTGAGAAAGATCCGGAGTTCTTCAAGACCCTGGCCGAGAAGATCAAGGGCAAGATGGCGCAGGGTATGAGCGAACAACAGGCCGCTCAGGCGATCATGCAGGAGCATGGCGAGGAGCTCAAGCAGAAGCTCGGTACATAATCAGGTAAACAAAAAAGCCCGCCGCGATGAAGCGTGGGCCGTATGAAACAGAAGGGTGGTCGGGCAGCGATCACTCTTTTTCGAACACCATGAGAATGTGGTAATCGGGGACGAGCTGCTGATCGATGCCGAGGTGCTGCGGGTTCCGGATCCCGTCTATCGTGGCAAGACGGAATCCATGCCTCCTGAACAGGTCAATCCATCCTCGCTGGGTGCGGTAGGCGCCGGGCACCGGAACGCCGGCAAGCAGGATGCAGCGATTATAGAACCAGTCGATGACGAATGTGCGCGCTAATTCCTCGGCACTGTCGTCCATCGGAATGGTCTCGATAATCACCGCACGTCCGCCGACACGAAGCACGCGGTTGAACTCGGGCAGCAGAAGCTCGTTTTCGCGATCGTGATGCAGGACCGCACTGGAAACGATGATATCGAATGAGTTTGGCGGGAACGGAATGCTGCGGCCGTCGTAGACAATGAGCTGCGGGCCGCCCCCTTCATACGGATATCGGCAGACATCTATGCCGTACGTCGCGCGGCTGACATTCGCATGAATGAGCTTCGTCACGCGACCGGAGCCTGAGCCGAAATCGAGGATGTCGGCGTCCCGCGTGAGAAACGGACGAATCTGTCCGAAAATTGTCCGGGCGCGTTCATCCTGCTTGGCGGCGATCTTGTCGATGATGCCGAGCTCCTGGAGCCGGGTAAAGATTTCGATTTCCGTCTCGCGAATATTCGTGCTCCCGCGGACCTTTCCGATCACGAAGTCGGCGTGCGTTTCGGCATCGTGCAGGCCGAGATGAGAATCGACGTAGGTAAACAGGTCGAACAAATTATGGAGAACGGACTGACGGACGGACGCATTCTCGAGAGACGCCTTAAGGCGGGCGGACATCAGGGTGAGGTCGAGGGTCATAGTATTGAACGTGCTGACATGGAAGAATTGCCGAATGACATATCAACACAAACTAGGTATTGGGTCAATGATCATGGCCTCGCGCGGCCTTTTGAGCTATAGTAATCCGCATGAAAAAGCCTTCTTCACCCAAGGGCGCTAGCGCCTCGCGTCCTGCATATGATCCGTCTCAGATTGAGAAAAAGTGGCAAAAAGTCTGGTCCAAGAAGAAGCTTTATACCTCCAAAGACACCGGCGCCGCTGCCAGGAAGCAAAAATACTACGTCCTCGACATGTTCCCGTATCCGTCAGGCGAGGGTCTGCATGTCGGTCACCCGAAGGGCTATATCGCAACCGATGTTATTTCACGCATGAAGCGCATGCAGGGCATGAATGTGCTCCATCCGATGGGTTTTGATGCATTCGGTCTTCCGGCAGAGAACTATGCCATCAAGATGAAGACCCACCCCGAGGTGCAGGTCACAAAGAATGTCGCGCGCTACAAAGAGCAGCTCGAGCTCCTCGGTTTCGACTACGACTGGTCGCGTGAAGTGAACACCACCGATCCCGCATACTACAAATGGACACAGTGGATTTTCCTGCAGCTCTGGAAGAAGGGTCTCGCATACGAATCATTCGAGCCGATCAATTGGTGTCCGTCGTGTAAGACAGGGCTTGCCAACGAAGATCTCGATGACGGCCGCTGTGAACGCTGTGGCACGCCAGTTGAGAAGAAGCCGCTTCGTCAGTGGGTACTCAAGATTACCGACTATGCAGATAAGCTCCTCACCGACCTCGATGTAAAAGTCCTGGCAAACGGCGACTACGTCGGCGTTCATCCAAATGGCGACCAGATGATTATGCATATGACCACGGAAGTTCCGGGCAAAATTCGTCCCGACAAGCCATTCGTGCCTCGCGATGCCGTGGCAGCTTTCGTGCAGCACTGGTCCGAAGACAAATTCCTGCTCCTCAAATGGAAGAAGGTTCCGTGGACCACGCCGATTACCGGAGGTATAGAAAAGGGTCAGACTGCGGAAGATGCAGTCCGCGCGGAGATCCACGAAGAGACCGGCTACAAAAATATTGAGATCGTTAAAAAGGCACCGAACCAGATTCATTCTACTTTCTTCCATCCGCCGAAGGACGAAAACCGTGTTGGCCATTTCTCAAACTTCCTCGTGAAGCTCAAGGATGGCGCACAGGACAAGATCGACGGGGCTGAGCTTGCTGTACATGAGCCTCTGTGGGTTCCTCGCGCACAGGTACGTGAAATGCTTTCTGCGCAGGGTCAGAAGATGGCCTGGGACATGCTTACCGGCGAACAGAACGTGTTTACCGCAGCCACAACCAAGCCGCTTCTCGACTGGCCGGAATCGATCAAGGAACTTCAGCGCAATTGGATCGGTCGCTCAGAAGGTGCAGAGATTGAGTTTGATCTCACCCTTACCAAGCGAAAGCCGAAGATGGTTATTTTGCATGGCTTCGAAGGAAGCGCAAAAACTAATTTTATTCCTTGGTTGAAGAAGGAGTTCGAAAAGCAGGGGCATGAAGTCCAGGCTCCTGAATTGCCGAATTCATTCTCGCCAAGCGAAGACGAGCAAGTCGAGTACGTATTGAAGAACTGCTCCATTGATGAAAATACCGTCATCATCGGCCACAGTCTCGGCGCGATTGTTGCTATGAAGGTCATGATGAAACTCAACAAGCCGATCTCGGGTTTGCTCCTTGTCGCGCCTGCACTTGATCCGAAGTTCAAGACGGGCAACGACCTCCGTAAGTATGTAAAGAATTTCTCATGGAATCTTGACTATGAACGCATCAACAGGCTCGCCGACAACGGCAAGATCGCTATCCTATCTGACACTCAAGAGCCGAAGCGTGCCCCGTACCTTAAATTCCTGTCGACGCAACTCAAAGCTGGTCTGATAGAGGTAAAAGCAAACGAAGAGCATTTCTGCGCAACAGAGGAGCCGGCCATCCTCAAATGCTGCACGCCTTCAGTCAAGGTCTTTACCACTCGTCCCGACACGATCTTCGGCGTGACCTATATCGTCCTCGCACCTGAGCATATGTGGATCGGTGAATTTATGAGCCGACTCGAGAACAAAGCAGAGGTTCAGGCATATGTAGACCGTGCCAAGAATGCGACTGCTATTGATCGCACCGACGCCACCAAGGAGAAGACCGGCGTTGAACTCAAGGGTATCAAGGCTATCAATCCCGCAACAGGCGAACAGGTTCCGGTATGGGTTTCAGATTACGTACTCAGTGATTATGGCACCGGCGCAGTCATGGCCGTTCCTGCACACGACGAACGTGATTTTGCATTCGCTACAAAATACAAGCTTCCGATCAAGAAAGTCCTCAAATCAGATGCGGATATGTTCACCGGTTACGGCGAACTCATTAATTCGAAGCAGTTCAATGGCAGGCAGTCTGAATCCGTCATGCAGGAGATTACGAAGTTTGCCGGAGGCAACTGGGTCGCGCAGTATAAACTCCGCGACTGGGTGTTCTCACGTCAGCGCTATTGGGGTGAGCCGATTCCGCTCATTCACTGCCCGAAGTGTGGCGTCGTTGCCGTTCCTGAAAAGCAGCTCCCGGTCAAATTGCCGAATGTGAAGTCATACGAGCCGACCGGAACAGGCGAATCACCACTCGCAGGCATCGACTCATGGGTCAATGTGAAATGTCCTGAGTGTGGCACCAAAGCCAAGCGCGAAACGAACACCATGCCGCAGTGGGCAGGTTCTTGTTGGTACTATCTCCGCTACGAGGATCCGAAGAACAAGAAGGCCTTTGTCGCTCCAAAGAAAGAGCAATACTGGTCGCCAGTCGACCTGTATGTCGGTGGCGCAGAACACGCGACCCGTCACCTCATTTACGCCCGCTTCTGGCACAAGTTCCTCTACGATATTGGTGCCGTTTCGACCATCGAACCATTCAAGAAGCTCCAATCGGTCGGTCTCATCATGGGTGAAGACGGCCGCAAGATGGGTAAGCGTTATGGCAACGTCGTGAATCCTGACGATGTCGTCGCTTCGTACGGAGCGGACACGCTTCGCGTCTACGAAATGTTCATGGGCCCATTCGATCAGCAGATCACCTGGTCCACATCGAGCATGGTCGGCGCACGTCGCTTCATCGAGCGCATTTGGAAGTTGGCTGACAAAGTCGCGCCCGCAACGTCGTCGGTTGAGTCTCAGCGCATCATCCACAAGACAATCAAGAAGGTCAGTGAAGACATAACTGAGATGCGGTACAACACTGCAATTAGTTCAATGATGATTTGCACGAACGAACTCGAAAAGCTTGAGCGGGTGAGCAGGGCAGACTACGAGGCCTTCCTCAAATTGCTTGCGCCGTTCGCTCCGCACGTTGCAGAAGAGCTCTGGACCGAGCTCGGCAACAAGAAATCGATCCACGTTTCTGAGTGGCCGCGCTTCGACGAAAAAATGCTCGTCGAAAATACCGCAACCATCATTCTTCAGATCAACGGAAAGGTCCGCGGTTCGTTCACGTCTCCTCTCAATGCCTCCAAAGAGACCTTGGAAACCATGGCTAAATCGCTGCCAGAAGCCCAGAAATGGCTCAATGGCAACACGGTGAAGCGTGTAATTGTTGTCCCTGACAAACTTGTCAACATTGTGGTGTAATCATTGACACCCCTATACCCTTAATGGTAACGTGCATACATCATATTTGACCACATCCATGCCTTCCACCCCGATTTCATTCAAGCCTAAGCAAGTCGTGAAGCGACTCCTCTCGTCGCTCCCGGACCGTGCACGCGAGATCATCGTGCTCCGCTACGGTCTCGGCAAAGACACTCGCCGCATGACGCTTGATGCTATCGGCAAGAAGTACGGCATCACCCGCGAACGTGTTCGCCAGATCGAAAACTACGCACTCGGCGTGATCCGCAAGTCAGAGGCATACGGGGAAGAGAAGGCAACGTTCACCGAGATGGAGACCCTCCTCCACTCATTGGGCGGCGTCGTCGTTGAAGACGATTTTCTCGGCCATGTCTCAAAGGACAAGGCGCTCCAGAACAATATCCACTTCCTCCTCACTGTCGGCGAGCCGTTCAAGAAGCTCCGTGAAGATGACGAGTTCCGCCATCGCTGGCACGTCAACGAAGAGCTCTCAAAGAACGTTGAGGAAGCTCTCAAGAAGCTCTATACCGGTCTTTCAACCGAGGATCTTCTTCCTGAATCAGAAATGGTCGGCAAGCTCCTCTCTCACCTCGAAACCGTTTCAGAGAAGTACAAGAATCAGGAGATCATGAAGCGCTGGCTGTCGATCTCGAAGCGCGTCGGACGCAATGCACTCGGCGACTGGGGTGTTACCAACTCTTCGAACGTCAAAACCAAGGGTGTCCGCGATTACGCTTTCCTCGTCATCCGTCGCCACGGCTCACCAATCCACTTCCGCGACGTCGCAAAGCAGATCGAGAAGCTTTTCAATAAAAAGGCCCATGTTGCGACTACTCACAACGAACTCATCAAGGACAAGCGTTTCGTTCTCGTCGGTCGCGGCCTCTATGCACTCGCAGAGTGGGGCTATGCTCCGGGTGTCGTTCGCGATGTCATCGCTAACATCCTCCAGAAGCATGGTCCGCTCACCAAGGAACAGGTTGTCGAGAAGGTCATGAAGGAGCGCTATGTCAAGGAAAACACCATTGCAGTCAATCTCCAGAACCCGAAATACTTCAAGCACGACAAGGAGGGAAGGTATACCGCGGTTACGACCAACTAAATAAAAAACAAACGGTCCCCGAGAGGGGATTTTTTGTTTATACGAACATTTATTGACAATGTAGCAATAAGTATGAATAATCAGAACGTGAACCTGAGTGCATCGATTGGCTTCATTGTCGTCTGGTTGATTGCGGGATTCATTAGCTTCGATTGCGGGTCTTCCGTACCCGCATCAACCGCCATTGGGTTTGGATTCGCTTGTGTGTTTCTGTGGTCGAATGCAGAGCTACTAGCTCTGCGCCGCAACAAAACACGAAACTGACCACCCGTAGTTTCGAGCGGTTTGACTCACTTACGAGAGTCGGCCGCTTTTTTATTTGCAAAGAGACCCTGGGTCACGTGAGCATGGGGTAAGTGTCCTGGGCTGCACCCGTTGTGTTGTGGGGTGAGTCATTACCGTCCCCGCTATGTTTTTAGGTGTAGAAAAGAAAGGGGATTGTCTGGAAACGAAGGGACTCATTCCACAACACAACGGATGCAGCCTCTGATATACTTAACCCATGCTCACGTGGACCAGTATCTTTAACACCTACTCCCCGGTATTCCAGTCAAAAGTCTGGCCGCTCGTCGGTCTCTACATTGTATATCTCGCACCGATCGGTGCTGCAGTACTCCTCGGCATCCTGTTTTGGGAACTCTGGCCCCGCTATACCTTCCAAAAGTTCTACCTGAACATGAAGTACACGCTGCTGGAACTCAAACTCCCGCGCGATCTCTACAAATCGCCCCTCGCCATGGAGACCGTCCTGACGGCTATTCACAACACCGCCGACGGTACCACCTACGGTCGTCTCTGGAGAGGCGAAGTCAGGCCATGGTACTCGCTTGAGATCGTTTCCGTGGAAGGCAAGATCAAATTCTACATCTGGACCGAATCTGCACGCGTGTCGAACCTCAAGTCCGCACTGTATTCACAATATCCCGGTATCGAGATACACGAAGCGCAGGATTATACCAAGGACGTCCAGTGGGACCCGCAGAACTGGAAGATCTGGGCATCGGAGTTCGAGTTCACCAAAAAGACCAAGGACAAGAAACTGATCCACGTTTATCCGATTAAGACCTACGTTGATTTCGGCATGGACAAGGATCCCAAAGAAGAGTACAAGGTCGATCCGCTGACCCACATCCTCGAATGGATGGGAAGCCTCCGACCGAACGAGCAGGCATGGTTCCAGTTCGTCGTTCAGGCGCATATCGACAACCAGCGTAAGCCGGATAGCCTGTGGAGCAGGAAACATGACGAGTTCAAGGCTCAGTTTAAGAAGGTCATCAACGAGCTCATGCTCCGCGATCCGGAAACCAAAACCACCAAGTTCGATGACGACGACATGGAAAAATCATTCAACCAGCCTCGTCTTACCAGGGGCGAGACGGACGTGATTAACGCGGTTGAACGCAAGGCGTCAAAATTACTGTTTGATGTCGTTCCTCGCACGCTGTACATCGCCCAGAAAAAAGTTTTTGATACTCCCTTCGGCATCGGCGGCTGTA
>DASVLR010000053.1:0-4408 GCA_036384775.1 Minisyncoccota bacterium | reverse complement strand
ATGAAGATTTCTGGTCTACATAAGGGTCCCTGCACCGGTTATGCTACCGGCAGAATATGCAAAAACTCCCCGAAGGGAGTTTGTGCATATCGATCAATCACCCCGGGAATCTATTTCTTGACCGGAGCTGCCTTTGTCTCGTCCTGACCTGCCGGCGGAGCTACGAACACAAATGACTTGACCATGGTGGTAAATGCCGAATCTGCAGTGACCTTGATGGCGTTGTTATTGTTCTTGGCCTGCGTGAGATTTGAGCCCGTAAGATTCTTTGACTCGGGCGAGAGTGCGATGTATGCGAACGAGAAGAAGTAACAGACGCCTCCCTTCTCAAGCGAGTACATGCGGTTCCAGTACATGCGACCCTGGACGTTGTTTGCGAGGGTGATCATGTTTGCGGTCATGCCCTGGAGAGTAAGCGTGCCGCGGCTCTCGACGGTGGTAACCGGCGGGAATGCGCACTTACCGGCCGAGACGGTAATGTCCGCCTCAAGACGATTAACGGTCGAGACCTGCGACGCATCAACCGGGATCACGAACTGAACGCCGTTAGCAAGTTCGCCCTTTTCCCAGGTCGACGGATAGGTTACGCCGAAGCCGAGCTCAGCGTTTTCGTACTTCGAAGTCGAACCTGAAACCTTGGTGGTCTCGGAGACCGGAAGCGGAGCGGTGGTGGTACCGGTGACCACACCGAGCGGATTCTGAGGAACGTTCGACACGGTTGACGATGAGCCACCCCTGCCGACGAGCCAGATGATAACCGCGATCACAATGATCACAATGACAGCAATCACACTGTTTCGAGCACCTTTATTCATATAGATAGTGTTATCTGCTAAGGAATTACACGCCTGCGAATGACGTAGGAGAAATGGTACTACACAAATACCTAGCCTTTCAAGCCGCTCACTGTGAACGTGCTCACGATCGCATTGAGGATACGAATGACCGTATCGAGGTCAACTTGGTGTGCAGCATCGTACTTTTTGATCAGAGAATTGTCATCGACATAGAGCGAGGAACCGTTCGCGCCATGATTGCGGAAGCCGATATGGTAGCAGATCGCATTCTGGAACATGTCGTAGGCAATTTCTTCGTAGCGATTGCCCGCAGCAACTTCGAAACCGAGGGTGCGCTTCCAATTTCTGCCATTCAGTTCAAAACTGATCGGCTTTGAGTCACCGCCCAGACCCGCTGCCGTAATCGCCGGACATTTCGGACCTACTGAGATCGTGATCTTGGCATCATCCAAGAGCGGCCAGTGGAAATACACATTTTTCGGAAATGTCAGTGTTACCGAACCGTCAGCTTCGGTGCTGCGGATCAGATCCATCGGATGCAAAAGGCTGTACCCTTTTGCAGAGTTGGTGTATTGCTTCCAGGCAGAGAGATCTGCACCAGTCGTAGCACCCGGAAGCGGTATGAGATCCTGTGGCGATGTGGTTGTGACGACCGGCGTTCCCGGAGTTGTTGAAGATGCAGTCGGTGATGTGCTCGTCGCGACTGATTGAGTAGATGTGCCGGATGAGGTTCCGCCGGTGTCACGAGTACTCATGCGATAGCCGGCAACAATAATCGCCGCGATCACGATGATCACGACAATTACTGCGGTGCGGCTACCCTGTTTCATTGCATTCAGTATAGCACTAGTGTCCGACTAGTAGCCCATGTCGGCAGCACCGTGCTGAGCGTGGCCGGCCTTCTTTTCTTCCGGCTCGTCAGCGACAGCGACTTCGGTAGTAAGGAGGATGGCCGCAGCAGAACATGCGTTCTCAACGCCGAGACGAGTGACTTTGACCGGATCAACAATACCGGCGGCGATCATATCTGGCACATATTCATCCGTGAGCGCATCATAGCCGAGATTTCCCTTTCCATTTTTGATTTTGTCGACAATGACTGAGCCGTCGTCTTTGCCGGCATTGATAGCAATCTGGCGAGCCGGTGCTTCGAGTGCACGGAGCACGATTTCATATCCAAGCTGCTGTTCTTTTGTAAGAAGTTTCTTGGCGAGACCACGCGAGACCTCCGCTGAGGCCTTCACCAGTGCGACACCGCCACCAGGAACAATACCCTCCTCGATGGCTGCCTTGGTTGCATTTACTGCGTCCTCAACTTTGAGCTTGAGATACTTCATCTCAGTCTCAGTGGCGGCACCGACACGGATTACTGCGACACCGCCAGAGAGCTTGGCGATACGGGTATCAAACGACTCTTTGTCGTATTTCGAATCCAAAGTCTCACGCTGCTTCTTGAGTTGCGCGATGCGCGTATCGATGGGCTGACGCTTGCCCTTACCTCCGACGATTGTCGTGGTTTCCTTGGTGACGATCACGCGGCGAGCCCGGCCGAGCATCGATATGTCGGCTTTGTCGAACTTGATACCGACTTCTTCTGAAATAACCGTGGCGCCGATGGTAACCGCAATATCCTGGAGCATGTCCTTCTTGCGATCCCCATATCCCGGTGCTTTGACCGCGATCACATTGAAGGTGCCGCGGAGTTTGTTTACGATGAACGTATTCAAGGCCTCGCCATCGACGTCTTCCGCGATAATGACGAGATCTTTCCTACCGGCCTGCGCCAACTGCTCGAGTAGCGGCAGAATTTCTTTGATAGAAGAAATGCGCTTATCAGTCACGAGAATAGCCGGGTCATTGTACTCGGCTTCCATACGCTCAACGTTGGTGATCATGTACGGCGAAACATAGCCTTTGTCGAACTCGATACCTTCGACAATATCCGCCTCGAGTGAAAGCGACTGTGACTCTTCAACTGTCACGACACCGTCTTTGCCGACTTTCTTGATCGTATCGGCAATGATGCTGCCGAGCTCAGCGGACTCCGCCGAAATGGTTGCGACCTGGCGGATCTCTTCGTCTGTTTTGATTTCCTTTGCTGCGCGCTTCAAGGCAGCGACAACATCCTTCGAAGCCATCTCGATACCCGCACGAACTCCCATGGCATTGATGCCCATCGCGGTCTGCTTGAGACCTTCGGTAAAAATAGCCTGCGTGAGAACGGTGGCAGTCGTCGTACCGTCACCGGCTTTGTCATTGGTCTTGTTCGCAACTTCCTTTACGATCTCTGCGCCCATGTTCTCAAACTTGTCTTTGAGTGTGATTTCGCGCGCGATCGAAACACCGTCATTGGTAATCGTCGGGGCGCCATACCCCTTATCCAGGACAACATTCCTGCCGCGCGGACCGATAGTGAGCTTCACTGCATCAGCAACTGCATCGATACCTGCCTTGAGCGCCTTGCGCGCTGCCTCGTTATAGAGAATTTTCTTTGCCATGGTTGAATCTACTATTTAATAATTGCGAGAATTTCAGATTCGCGGATGAGATGGAGTTCTTCGTCTCCGAGTTTGAGCTTGTCGCCCCATGAAAAGAGGACTTTGTCACCGACGTGTACGCTCGGCGGAATGAGCTTACCGTTTTCGGTTCGACCCGGACCAACTGCGACTACTTCGCCCTGACGAGCGCCGTTGTCTTCTTTGACGGTCACCGGGATGATAATACCTGAGGAGGTTTTCTTCTCTGACGAATCAGTGGTCTCTTTAATGAGAATGCGATCAGCGAGCGGTTGTATGTTCTTTGAAATATCAGATGATTTCATAAGTGGTTTGGCAGAAATTAAATGATAATCATACGCTAACGTGCGGAAATTATACGTGCAGGATTACGCCGCGCAAGAGATTGACTTAGTCGTAGACGCGTTGTAATTTGAAAACAGCCAATCTGTAGTGTTCCACCCTCGAAAATCCAAGTCCTATGCCCTTCACATTCGTTCCTGGTCAGCCCATGATCGGCGCCCTCACCGGCACTCATGGTGCCGGTAAAGAAGAAACAGCCAAGTTCTTTCAACAGTGCGGTTTCAAGCACTTCAACGCCCGCAAGCACGTGCTTGAGCCCGCGGCCACGGCGCGCGGTCGGCAAATCGATCGTGACGGTCTCAACCAAACTGCGAGCGAGCTGCGCCTTCAGCACGGCCCCTCATACGTTGCGTTTCGTTTGTTCGAACTTGCGCAGGAGTATGGTCACAGTGCCATTGTGGAGTCCGTCTACAACGAGCCCGAGATCACGCGTATGCGTGCCACGGCCGCTGCAGCCAACACTCCATTTTTCCTGCTCGCGATCGACGCAGACATCCGCACTCGATACGATCGCATCAAGACCCGCATGAGCGCGACCGACTTTCTCACCTTCGAGCAGTTCTGTGCGAAACAAGAACGCGAAATGGTGAATGAAGATCCGAACAAGCACAATCTTCTCGCCTGTCAGCGCCTCGCGGACGCGCCGGTCATCATGAATAATGGCACGCTCGAACAGTTCCACGAAGCACTTCGTGCGACCTGCATTACGTATCTCGGCTTCCCGGCCCTGCTGTGAGTTACTGCCGAGTCACA
>DASVLR010000052.1:0-11710 GCA_036384775.1 Minisyncoccota bacterium | reverse complement strand
TGCTGGCGCTCGTACTGTGCCCCGGGGTGATGACGTGAGCTCGGCAGCAATCGCAAACGGGAGATTGCTCAGTATGGCTGAAGCACTTCATGCCGCATTGGACGCGTTTTATTGGCCGGTGATGATTGTTCCATGGACGTTGTTCGGATCAAATCGTGACACGACCACTGCGATTGAGTACCACAAGCGACCGGGCTGCGACGGATTCTTCGGCAAAATCTGGTGCGGAACAACGACCTATTTTCATAGACTGGCGACGTCATTGCTCGGTGACGGTACCGTACCCGTTCAAAGTGCGTCGTTTGGTTCAGGCAATCTAGTTTCGCTGGATCTCGATTCGATCTCTCGATCAGAGTCGCGGGATTTTTCGCATGCAAATATTTTAGAATCCACCACCACTCAGACGGTTATCAGAAACATTATTTCAACGCCGCGAGGTCAAAGCACGAGTCACGTAACCGATGTGCCCGATGTGTCACCGCGGGCACCGGTGACTATTGGAGTGCCTATGCAGATTCGCATAACCCTGAACGGAGACGCGCGTGTCTCCGTAAGAGACGAATCGGGCACGGATGTATCCGCCGGCCATACCGTCGTAACCGGATCTGGTGAGGGGATGTATACGGAAGTCTCCTTGTCGTACGGCTATGGTCATGCGTATGCAGTCAGCGTCTACGGGTCAGGGTACGGCTTCTTTACTATGGGAGTTGAGCGTTTGTTGCCGGGACAGGAAGTCGACCGTGCGCAGTATGCGACGGAGCCCTTGAGTCCGATCATGATTGCCACGACAACGATTGATACGGCTCTCGAAGAAGAAACCGACGGACCGATCATGACGACGCTGCCGCCACTCGTCGTTGATATTAACGGTGACGGTACGGCAGACTATGTGGCCGGTCCGGACGGTAACGGTCTTCCGGGAAATGCTTCGACTGCAGCAGAGGCGGACCGTATTGCGCGCGAACAGTCTATCGACACTCTTATGAAAACAGATACGCCGACTACGAGGAATGATCCGGCGCGTGCGGACTTTATTAATGAGTTGTTTCCACCAGGTACGAATGGTCCGTTGCCAACCGAACAACAAAAAACGCCTCCCTCATCGGGAAGCGCTTCTTGTCCAAGCCCGTAAGATAGGCGAGGGGAGTGAGGTGGAGCTTATTTGAATTCCACCTTGCCGCCTGCGGCCTCGATGTCCTTCTTGAGCTTTTCTGCATCCTCCTTCTTCATAGCGTCCTTGATGAGAGACGGAGCTGCATCGACGAGATCCTTGGCCTCCTTGAGACCGAGACCGAGGGCCTCCTTCACAACCTTGATGACTGCGATCTTTGAAGCACCGCCGTCCTTGAGATGAACTGCAACGGTCGACTTCTCTTCGCCGGCTGCTGCTGCGCCTGCTGCCGGAGCTGCGACTGCAACTGCTGCTGCCGAAACACCGAACTTCTTCTCGAACACCTTCACGAGCTCATTGAGCTCAATGACCGAAAGCTTCTCGATCGTCTCAACGATCGACTTGAACTTTGCCGGGATTTCTACGTTCTGATCCATAGTAGTAATGATAAATTAAATAAGGGGTAATTATGCTGCTGGGGTCGGAGCCGGTGCCTCTGCTGCTGGAGCGACTGCTGCCGGTGCCGGAGACTTCTTGGCGATCTGATCGAGTGCCATAACCCAACCCTGAATCGGGGAGTTGATGACATTGACGAACATACCAAGGAGCTGCTGACGAGGAGGAATAGCTGCGATTGCAGTCATTGCTTCCTTGGTCATGAAGCCCTTCTCGAACACGCCGCCGGTGATGGCTGCCTTGTCCTTGAATTTCTTCTGGAACTCATACACGCCGCGTGCCGGTGCGACCGAATCAGTGCCGTAGGCGAGACCGAGCTCACCCAAGAGTGCCGGCATAGTGCCTGCATACTTGTGTGACTCGAGCGCCTTGGCAATGAGGGTCTTCTTGGCGACGAAGAAATTCACATTGTCCTTCTTGAGGGCTTTGCGCATCTCCGTAGCTTCGGCAACGGTGAGACCGTTGAAGCTCACGAACACGAGTGACTCTGCGCCATCCATGATCGTATTGAGCTTCGAAAGGATCTCCTGTTTCTGCTGCTTTGTACGTGCCATTTGTTGATATTTTTTGTGTTAAAAACAAAAATCGACCTTTTACGGGCCGAAAAACGTAGTGAGGGGAACCTCGGAAGGTCTTATTTCAGGGCTATTTCGAGCCCTGATTGCCTTCTGTCTTTGGCCGTAACCCCATGCTACACTGCCGGTACTAATAAAGCAATATAACGGAATTTCCATGAAAACCTGCGTGTATTGCACTCTGCCCGTCATCAAGGAACGTACTATTATAGAGAATGCTCTTGCCTGGTCGTTTCCGACGAATATTCCGATTACGCCCGGTCATGTACTTATAGTACCGAGGCGTTGTGTTGCGAGGTACGATGACCTCACGGCCGATGAGAAGACTGCGATTGAGAACTTGAGGGTTGCGCTGGTCGCATCGCTGAAAAAGGTATTTGGCGCCGAAGGATTTAACTTCGCATGGAATGACGGAGCGATGGCCGGCCAGTCGGTGCCGCACTTCCATCTGCACGTGGTCCCGAGAAAGACAGGGGATGCGGGTATTTATGGATATGAACCCCGTGTATTTCTGTATCGACCGGGCGAACGTGCCGCATCACCGGAACAGGAATTATTGGAAGTTAGCAAGTTGATCCGTTCAAACGTTTCAAGGTAGACTTCGCCACGCATCTATACATCCATGGACATCCTCACCGCAATCTTCGGCACCCAGGCAAAGGTCCGCATCCTGCGCCTTTTCTTGTTCAATCCGGAGACGGCCTTCTTCCTCCAGGAAATGGTTGAGCGTACGAAGCGCACATCCAAAGAAATTTCACATGAGCTCTCGATGTTGGTGAAGGCAGACCTGCTCAAGAAGCGCCTCACCACCAAAGAGGTGAACGGCAAGAAATTGCACGGTCTCGCATATCAGCTCAATACCAAGTTCGTCTATCTGAACGAGCTCAAGAATTTCCTCACGGTCGCATCTGTCTCCGCTGATGACTCGCTGCTTCGTCGCTTCTCGGGAGTCGGCAAGTTACAGCTCATGATGGCTTCAGGACTCTTTGTTCAGAATTGGGAATCACGTGTCGATCTTCTTCTCGTTGGCGACAATCTCGATCTCAAGAAAATTGAAAACGTCATCAAGGGCCTCGAAGCCGAGGTGGGTAAGGAGCTCGCATACTCTGCATTTGAAACAACCGATTTTGAATATCGTCTCGGCATACACGACCGTCTGATCCGTGACATTATCGATTATCCGCACGTGACGTTGCTGGATAGGCTCGGAGTAGAGCCAAGTTAGGCCCTGACAAGGGAACCTGTGGAAATCTACGTCACACGACACCGTCGCGAGGCGCTATACTATGAGAGTTAAAAGATATTTAATAGTTTAACCTCATAACATGATGTTTATTCAGAATTGGGGCGATGTTTTCACTCAGTCGCTTCAAAGCGTGTGGTACGGAGTTGCAAACTTCGTTCCGAGCCTCGTCGTCGCTCTTATCGTATTTGCGATCGGCTGGGTTCTTGCGGCATTGGTCGAGAAGCTCGTTGAGAGCATTATCAGGGCAATCAAGCTGGACTCTGCACTCCGCTCAGCGGGCATGGAAGACGTCGTGAAGCGCGCAGGTCACACGCTTAACTCGGGTTGGTTCCTTGGTACGCTCTGCAAGTGGTTCGTCATCGTGGTCTTCCTCATGGCCTCGTTCGACGTTCTCGGTTTGGCACAGGTCAATGAATTCCTTCGCCAGGTCGTGAGCTATCTCCCGCACGTTATCGTCGCCGTTCTTATCTTCTTCGTAGCGGCCGTCGTTGCAAACGCAATGCAGAAACTTGTCGTCGCCTCGGCACGCGCAGGTCACCTCCACGTTGCAGAATTTGCAGGCCGCGTTACCAAGTGGGCAATCTGGATTTTCGCACTCCTCTGGGGTCTCGATATCCTCGGCGTGAATTCTGCAATCATTCAGACTCTTATCACCGCAGTCTTCGCAGGTGGTGCACTTGCATTCGGTCTTGCATTCGGTCTCGGTGGCAAGGATCTTGCTGCCAAGATCCTCTCAAGGACCTCGGATGCATTGAACCTCCGCGACTAGTTCCTAGACTAGTACTGCTATAGGGTTCGGACTTCATACCTCCGAAACAAACAGAGCGACCCGATGAGGGTCGCTTTTGTCTTCGGTTGATAGGGTGTTGATTGGTATAGACAGAGACAGTGATATGCTGTGAACAGACTTTACGAAGGGTCCACCAATGATCTCCTCAGCACCCCGAGCCATAAGGCTTACAGCTGCCGTGGCGCTTCGTGCAGATCTCGGTCTGAACGATTGCGCGCACGTTGCCAATGTATTGTATTTTTCAGACAAAAGGCCATCCTTCACAGATGCAGAGCTGTTTTCCATTCTTCACCTCAAAGCAGCTAAAGCTATGAAGGCGGTTCGTGTGAAGCGTCCCGAACGTTTTCCGCACAACATCACGACCGCATTTCTCTTTGCGTCAGTTCTCGCCGACCGACGAGTGCTCAATGTTGAGCAGGCGATGTGGGAAGCGTATCCCGGCGAATGCACCTACTGCCACACAGCTCCGTGTTCGTGCAATCAGACGAATCGTCCTGAAGAGCGCACTGCCACGAAGAAACGCCGGCGCTGCACGCGGCCACGCACGGTTCGCGAGTTCCAAAAACTCAGTGCGGATATCTATCCGCCTCAAAACGATCTGGACACGCTCGTGCACCTTGCCGAAGAATTCGCAGAGCTCGGTGCCGCCTTCCATCTGAACGGAAAGCTGACCGGTCTCTCGCGTCGCGGCGCCCACGCGGCATTCAAGGATCCGTTCGAGATCGAAGTGATCGATGTGATGTCGCATTTGTTCAAAATTGCGACCTCGCAGAGGTTCGACCTTGAGAATGCGATTCTCGACCGTCAAATCTCAGGTTGCCATCAGTGCCGAGCTACAAAATGTGCTTGTACGGTTCTCGATTTCCTTGATGACGCTCACAAGTAACACGTACGTCTACCATTTTATCCGGCCAGTCAATTTGCGGACTGGCCTTTTTTATTTACAGAGCTATCATTATGATTATGAAAAAGATCGCCGTGGCCTCGAAGAATCCGGTCAAGATAAATGCCACCAAGGAAGCATTCGAAAAACTATTTCCCGGTGAAGAATTTGTGATTGAGAGCCTGGCCGTTCCGTCGGGCGTAGCGGACCAGCCGATGACTGATGCTGAGACATTTACGGGTGCCGCAAATCGCGTGAAGAATCTGGCCGCACAGACTGATGCGGATTTCTGGGTAGCGCTAGAGGGCGGCGTCGAAGAAAAGAACGGCGAACACGAAGTAATAGCTTGGGCGGTGGTGAAATCCAAAGATGGGAAGATGGGAAAGGGCAGGGCGGCGACATTCTTTTTGCCGAGGGTTGTTTCCGATCTCATTCGCGAAGGAAAAGAATTGGCGCACGCTGCAGACATTGTTTTCAAGGAATCTGAATCTGGCAAAAAGATGGGCACAGTAGGACTACTCACGAACAATATAATAGATAGAACAAAGTACTACGTAGACATGGTTGTTTTGGCTTTAATTCCGTTCAAAAACGGCCGGTACTATAGATAGGCTATATTTAGAGCCCTTATTTCATCCCCAGTTTGTACCCAGAAAGAGGAATACGGCTCAGGCATTGACTTATTTCAGGCCGTGAGTATACTACTCCTTACATCCTAAATGGTTACATTCATCAATCGCGAATATCGTCGGCCATAGCCACATCTCGCAAGGGACGTGACGAAGGCCGCTCAATGAGCGGTTTTTGTTTTTAAAAGCAGAAGGGATGGGATCTTCGAAAATTTCATACAGAGAAGAAAACAAGTATGTAATAAGCAATGTAGGTAGTTCATGTGCTGCAGACCACTTAGTCGGTGGGGTGCAGAACAACACATGAACAAACTTCATCATCGTCTGACCGATGGTGATGAAGAAGAATCATAATGCGGTTTTTAAAGTTCCTGACGGGAATTTTAAAGGGCGTATGGTGGATGCCTTGGCTTCATGGAGGCGATGAAAGACGCAGCGTGGCGGCGATACGTTTCGGGGAGGTGCCGAGCAACCTTTGATCCGGAAATTTCTGAATGTGGAAACACTATATGATGAACTCATATAACTCAGAGCTTGACTCTGAGGGCGTACCTTGGGAAGTAAAACATTTCAGTACCAAGAGGAATAAAAACAAACTATGCATTCCGTTAGTAGCGGCGAGCGAAAGCGGAGAAGACTAAACTTAACCTAAATCGTAGGGCGAATTTCGCCCAGGGCGGAAACGCTTTGCGATTTAGGTTGAGGGTTGCAAGGCAGGGACGTGCTATTTATAGCAGAGAAGTTACAAAATCTATTGTTAATCGAATCATCTGGAAAGATGGGCCCCAGCGGGTGATAGCCCCGTAGATGAAAACACTAGATCTTCTTTGTTCCTGTTCTTAAGTACCCCGGGACACGAAAAGCTCGGGGGAATCCGTCGGAACTAACCGACAAGTCTAAATACTCCAGAAGACCGATAGTGAACTAGTACCGTGAGGGAAAGGTGAAAAGCAGCCCGGTAAGGGCGGTGAAATAGACCTGAAACCATATGCCTACAAGGAGTCAGAGCGGTCGCAAGACCGTCATGGCGTGCCTATTGAAGAATGAGCCAACGAGTTCAAGCAAGCAGCTCGGCTAAAGGCGAGAGCCTGGAGCCATAGGGAAACCGAGTCTGAATAGGGCGTTTGTTGTTTGCTTGAGACCCGAAGCCAGGTGAGCTTGCCACGCGCAGGGTGAACCTTTCCGAAAGGAAAGGGGAGGCCCGAACCGGTGAGCCGTGCAAAACTCTCGGATGACGTGTGGTAAGGAGTGATAAGCTAATCGAACCTGGTAATAGCTGGTTTTCTCCGAAAGAACTTTTGGGTTCGCGTCGCGTGTACCCTTGTGGGGTAGAGCACTGGAAGAGCATGAACGGGAGCAATCTCACATGCCCTATCAAACTCCGAATACACAAGGCCACTACGCGGCAGTTAGTCTGTGGGGGCTAAGCTCCATTGGACAAAAGGGAAACAGCCCGTGATCTCAATTTAAGGTCCCTAAATTAACGTTAAGTGCGCTTGAGGTAGTGATATTTCTTTGACAATGAGGATGTAGGCTTAGAAGCAGCCATCATTCAAAAATAGCGTAACAGCTTACTCATCGAGAAATGTCGCGCCGTAGATAATCGGGGCTAAAACGTTGTACCGAAACTGAGGGCTTGAACGATCTTCGGATTGTTCAAGCGGTAGGAGAATATTCGCATCTGCACTGAAGGAGAAGGGGTGACCCACTCTGGAGCGTTGCGAAGCAAAAATGTTGGCACGAGTAACCGCAATGCGGGTGAGATACCCGCACGCCGAAAGATCAAGGTTTTCTTGGCAATGTATATCAGCCAAGAGTTAGTCGGTCCTAAGGGGATGGCCAACGCCGCACCCGATGGATATAAGGTTAATATTCCTTAACTTTCATGTAGATCGATGGAGTGACGTAGAGCAGTATCGGACGCGCCTTATTGGATTGGCGTCTGTTGCGTCAGGATGGTTGTAGGCAAATCCGCAACCTCACTTGAATGTGGTATCCAAGCGCCGCAGGGAAGGGTGTAATAGCCCGAACGTTCGAAAGCGCACTATCGAGAAAAGCTTCTACGATTATTTATATGAAAACCGTACCGCAAACCGACACAGGTGATCAGGGCGAGTAGCCCAAGGCGAACGAGTGAGAGGTCTCCAAGGAACTCGGCAAAAAAGCGGCCGTAACTTCGGAATAAGGCCTGCCCCCCATTAAGTTAGGGGGCCGCAGCTAAAGTTTCTCTGGCAACTGTTTAACAAAAACACAGCTCCCTGCGAACTCGAAAGAGGATGTATAGGGGGTGACACTTGACCAATGCGAGAAGGTCAAACAATGACGGTGCGATTATATCAAGCTGATTATTGTAAGCCCTCGTGAATGTCGGTCGTAACTATAACGATCCTAAGGTAGCGCAATTCCTTGTCGGGTAAGTTCCGACGCGTTGAATAGTGCAATGACTGGAGAACTGTCTCGGAGACTTGCTCGGTGAAAATACAATACCGGTGAAGATGCCGGTTACCTATAGCTAGACGAAAAGACCCTAGAAGCTTTACTGTAATTTGATATTGACCGTACGTTCTTGATGCGTAGCGTAGTGGGTAGGATTTGAGATGTTCCTTTCGGGGAGCGTTGATCCGTCGATGAAACACCCATCTTTAAGAATGTACGTTCTAACCTCGGAGGAATAAACTCCGGGAGACAGTATCTGATGGACAGTTTTGGTGGGGCGCTACCCTCCTAAAAAGTAACGGAGGGGCCTATTAAGGTCAGCTAGCCGCGAATGGAAACCGTGGCGATAGTGTATGGGCACAAGCTGGCTTGACTGCGAGACGTACGTGTCGAGCAGATGCGAAAGCAGAGCCAAGTGATCCGACCTTACGCGTTAGACGCGGGGGAAGCTCATCGGACAAAAGCTACTCTAGGGATAACAGGCTAGTTCCGCCTAAGCGTTCATAGCGACGGCGGAGTTCGGCACCTCGATGTCGGCTCACCACATCCTGGGGGTGGAGAAGCTCCCAAAGGTTTGGCTGTTCGCCAATTAAAGTGGTACGCGAGCTGGGTTCAGACCGTTAAGCGGTTAAGGAACCACGCGACATAGAACAATGTATGTGTGGATTTTGACTGTTTGACAGTCTGAATCACTTCGAGAATTTTCGTTTGTGAAATAAGAAAGGAAAGTTAAGAACCAATCAACCACGGCGGTCATACGCAGGAATGCGTATTGATCAAGTCGATTAATATCGGTGGATCCAATAAAAAGGGGAATACCGAGGGAAGTTTGTGAGTTTCGTTGAGAGATCTTTAGATTTGGAACGGGCGAGTAGCTCAACCGGCAGAGCAGCGGATTTCTAATCCGCGAGTCGTCGGTTCGAATCCGACCTCGTCCACCAAATTGGCGGCAAGCGTCTGTCCGTTTGCCCTCTCCACGAAACTCATGAACGCCCGTAGAGACTAAACATCGGCCACCTCAGTAGAGGTGAAGCTATAGTCCAATGCACTTAGAAATAAGTGACAACATGCGTGAGACAGGTTGGTCTCCTATCTGCTATAGGCGTTGATACTTGAGGGGATTTGACTCTAGTACGAGAGGACCGAGTTGAACGGACCGCTGGTCTGCCTGCTGTAGTGCCAACTGCACCGCAGGGTAGCTATGTCCGGAGCGGATAAGCGCTGAAAGCATATAAGCGCGAAGCCGACCCCAAGATTAGGTATCGTTCGAGACCCGTGAGAGATGATCACGTTGATAGGCTTTAGGTGTACGCACCGTAAGGTGTTGAGCCGTGAAGTACTAATCCGTCGATCTCGTCGGGAACTTTGAACATCGCTTATGAAACCTACATTGCTTATTGCATATTTGTGAGTACTCTCCGTATGAAGTGTATACGAAGCACCTTGAATCTTGTGTTCTGGTGGTTCGGCGCTGTGGAACCACCCGTTCTCATTCCGAACACGGAAGTGAAACGCAGTTGCGGCGATGGTAGTCCTTCGGGGCGAGAGTAGCTTGCCGCCAGAACAGAAGATTTAAGTCAAAAAAGCACCAGGAATGGTGCTTTTTTGTTACCGACATAGGCTGTATAATCATTCTCATGAATACTCACACGGTTATCGGTCCGTTGAAGCTCCTGAGCAGCAGCTGGCAGTTCTATACGAAGCACTGGAAGGCTCTGACCACTCTTATCTTGTTGCCGTACGGCGCGATTTTCATCGGTAACATGATCTCACAGATCGGCACGACCATGGGGGATGAGCCGACGGTGGGAGGTACGATCCTCGCCATCCTTGGTCTCCTTTTGTTTATCGCAGGCATGATTTTCATGGTTGCGGCCGCGGCCGGACTTATTAGCGGAGTACACAAACTAAGTACCGAATCGGGACATCAGATCCATTTCTGGAATCAGTATAAGCTCGGCTTCCACCTCTTCTGGCCGCTCGTTCTTATTTCTGTCATGCGCGGCATTGCGACGTTCGGAGCATCAATGATATTTATGCTGCCGGGCATTCTGGTCAGTGTGTACACTGCATTTGTTTTATATTCACTCGTTGTCGATGGTAAACGCAATATGGCAGCTCTGACAGACAGCTTTACGCTTGTGCACAAGCGCTGGTGGAAAGTCTTCGGCAGGTTGATAGTTATTGGTCTCGTTTACTTTGTCGGAGTCCTCATAGTCGCGGGCCTTACCTTCGTGATCCGGGCGATTTTCCATTATGGCATCAATTCGCTACCGGACGGGATTCTCACCGGCATACTCATGTCGGTACTGGTGCTTATCTTTATTCCGATGCTGACGATTTATCTGTACAAGCTGTTTGAATCCCTCAAGATGAGCCGTTTCGAAGGTGCGCGCGTCAAGCATTTCAGGGAATGGTGCATCGCATGTATGGTTATTGGTATCGTCATGTTCGTCGCCGCGGTTATATTTGGCAATCTGCTTGGCGGCGACCATGGCAATTTCAGACGTGGCCGTTATGACGGCAATCTCGCGATAACCGGATCGGCCGACGTCGGCACTCTCACATACACGAATGGCAACCTGGTCCTCTAAACGCAAGTTTGTCTACGCAATTCTTGCCATAATCATTGTGGCGGCGGCTGTCGGGTTGCCGGCATGGAAGATACTGTATGTTCCGCCGTCGTGCACGGATGCCAGACAAAACGGTGACGAGCAGGGGATAGACTGCGGAGGCTCATGCACAAAGGTCTGCCAGAACGCATTTCTTCCGCTCCCGTCTCCGTCATGGGTGCGGTTCAAGCAGATTGTTTCGAATAGCTACAATGCGGCAGCATATATAGTCAATCCCAATCCGAAGGCGGGAGCAAAAAGCATCCCGTATACGTTCGATATGCTCGATGCAAACGGTTTATCACTGTCACACATCAGCGGCTCCTTTGATATTGCTCCCGGCCGCAACACGGTGGTGTTCGCTGGTCCGTTTATCCTGAAGACTCAGGCTCCGGTACGCACGATATTTACGATCGATCGTGACCCGGTGTGGTATGTCGGTAACGATCCCCTCCCGTCGCTTACGGTTGCTGACAAGGACTACTCGGAAGCAACAACAAGCTCAAGTCTTACTGTTACGCTCAAAAACACCGGAGCTTTGCCGATCCCGGCATTGAATGTTTATGCAATTCTCAATGATGAAGATGGCAACGTAGTCGATTTCTCACGCACGCTTGTTGATGGAATTCAGCCGGGCGGTACGGCCGCAGCGCCGTTTACATGGCCGTACGGTCATTTCGGTAAAGTCATTTCCATAGAAGTCGTATCTGTGCCAGAATAGGCGGCATGAAGAAGATCGGCTCGCTGTTGCGAGCATCCAAAATCGACTGGTGGCTCTTCGGTGCCGTTGTACCAATTGTCGTAGCCGGCGTAGTTACGATGTATTCGTTTACCGGCGACAATTCTTTCGCCACTCACCAGGTTATTTGGCTCGGTCTGTCAATTATCGTCTTTTTCGTACTTTCGTTTGTCGATTTTCATTTTCTGAGATCGACCTGGGTTTCCGTATCGCTCTTCGGCGTCTCGACGGTT
>DASVLR010000051.1:0-36923 GCA_036384775.1 Minisyncoccota bacterium | reverse complement strand
TTATACGAATGACACCCGCTCAGGTCATTTTTGACGGGATACTTGTTCTGTTCTATCTATTCATTCCCTTTCACATATCCGAACCAAACATTTTTGTTGGTTTACTAATGTTGTTTTTTGCGGTGACCACCCTTAAATATGTGGTATTGGTTGGCAAAGTTAGTCATCCAAAGCTTCTTTCATACAAAATAATCGTCGACTCGCTCGGGTTTGTCTTATGCGCACTGGTATATGGAGGTGTCGCTCTGGGATACACTCTCACAAGCCTGTGGGCGTTCACCATTATTTTTGGGTTGGCAACGATCTATCTGTTCTGCATTAAACCTCTCTACAAACTCGATACGATATCGGTATAGAGAGTCGCCTCTGCTAGTTTTTTCAGTATCTGCGCCGGCTGATCTTCAAGATCCAGCTCCTCATCAACAAGCTGCTTCATCATAGATTCCTTGGTAGTACTTCCCCCGCTGAAAACGAATGCATATGCAGTGTCTACCAGTTCAAGGGCTTTAAATGTCAGTGTTACGCGTATATATGGTCCTGCCGTATACCCTGCCACCAGATGTGTGGATTCGGCAGCCTCAGTATGCGGCAGAATACCGGCAATGTGCCCGTCTGCACCGATACCAAACATAGCGACGACGATACCGCCGGATGTGCGGAGGTTTTTGACTTTCATTTCGAAACTGCGTGAGTATTCCTCTACGGTAGCCTCGAGTGACTTGCCGATGAGCACCGGCATGAGTGATACCTTGGATAGATTGACGTTTGCATCGACAAACTGCTGCCAGTTGGAGTCTTTGTGACCGACAGGGCCGTAGCGCTCATCGGTAAGGCCGACAGTAAGGAGAGAAATGCTTTCACCGGCAGTACGAATCCGGATGCGTTCCATAGCTTTTGCCGCAACCGAGATATTCGAGCCGCCACAGACAAGCCACAGTACTTTGCGACCAGCATTCAAGGCATCGGAGATGCGAGTTGCCATTGCTTCGATGCCTTGAGTGAGGTCGGAAGATCGAACTATGTTCATATTGAATAGAGTATATCACCGGCCTGTATAACTTGTTGTCCGCGGATTAGCGCAGGACTGCCGTAATCGTGTTCATGATGCTCATGGCAAGGATGCCGACAACACCAATGGCGAGCGGCGCGTATATGTTGCTCATAGTTTTCCGTGTTTGCGCAGCACTGAGAGTGCCGAGCATTAGTCTGTAATCGAGCCTGCCTATGAGCTAGCTCTTATTTCGTTGAACGCACCGCGTGATGAAAACTTACAAAAAAGCGGGCCGAAGCCCGCTCCTTTTATACAACAGCGTAGTCGAGCATCTTCTTGTCGAGATCAGCAGCCATCACTTTGAAGGTGATCGGATCGCCAAGCTGATACTTTTTGCCCGTACGCTCGCCCTTGATCGAATAGGTCTTCTGATCGAATACCCAGTAATCGTTGCCGAGATTCTGGAAACTGATCATGCCCTCAGACTTGCTCTCCTCTTCCTCAACATAGAGACCCCACTTCGAAACACCTGAGATGGCGCCCTTGAAGATCTTGCCGAGGCGCTCAGACATATACTCAACCTGCTTGAGCTTCTTTGAAGCACGCTCTGCTTCAGCTGCGCCGATTTCGCGCTCGGTAGAGGTCTCAGAGATGCGCTGGAAAGTTGCGATGTCAGTATCCGCAAACGGCTCATTGTGGAGATGCTTTGCCAGGATGCGATGAACGAGAAGGTCCGGGTAACGGCGGATCGGTGACGTGAAGTGCGTGTAGAACTTGAAGGCCAGACCGAAGTGACCGATATTCTTGGTCGAGTAGATGGCCTTTTGCATCGAACGGATGGTTGCGGTACGGACTAGTGACTCCTGCGGGGTGCCTTCGATCTGGTCGAGGAGATGGTTGATGTCGTGCGCGGTAACTTCGCCATCTTTGGAACGCAGCTCGAAGCCGAGCGCCTTCACGAAGATAGATAGCTCTTTGATCTTCTCTTTATCAGGAAGGTCGTGGATACGATACACGGCACCAGTGTCCTTTGTACCCTTTTGTTTGATCTGATCAAAGATAAACTTTGCGACCTCGCGGTTTGCAAGCAGCATGTATTCCTCGACGAGCTTGTGCGTGTCGATACGTTCCTTTACATAGACACCAATCGGCTTACCGTTGGCATCAAGCTTGAATTTGACCTCTTCACTCTCAAATTCGACTGCGCCGGCAGCAAACTTCTGGGCCTGGAGAATTTTGGCTATATCATTGAGCTTTACGAGCACATCCCTGTATTTCATGCCAGGTTCAACCATATCGGGAGTCTGAATGCCGTTGGAATAGTTGACGACATTGGCAGGTGCACCGTCTATAACTGATTGTGCGGTCTCATACGTGAAGCGGTGGTCCGAATTCATGACCGTACGACCGAACCAGCGTTCGAGAATGTTGGCTTTACCATCCATGATAAACATGGCCGAGAAGCTGCACTTATCCTCGTGCGGATTGAGGGAGCAGATATCGTTCGACAAAATTTCCGGCAACATCGGAATGGTGCGGTCGACGAGGTAGATCGAACAGCCGCGCTTTACTGCTTCTGCATCCATCGCCGTGCCAGGACGGACATAGTGAGAAACGTCGGCGATGTGCACGCCGATCTCATAGCGATCCGGTCCGACCTCCTTGAATGAGATCGCATCGTCGAAGTCTTTGGCATCGAAGGGATCGATGGTGAAGGTCAACGTGCCGCGAATATCACGACGCTTGGCAAGCTCCTCATCAGAAATTTTCTTTTCATACAGGGCTGCATGCTCAGCCTCTTTCTCGACAGCCTCAGGAAAACCAATGGCAAAACCCTTGTCGAGGACGATGGATTCCATCTCGACGTCATTAATACCCTTCGGACCAAGAATCTTTGCAAGTTTGGCTTGCGGAAGTTTGGTCGGGTCGGTCCACGGGAGCAGATCAACGAAGACTTTGGTATTAACCGGAATAGTCTTTGCTTCAGGACCAATGAGTTCGATGAGTGTGTATGCCTTCTTGTCGTCCGGGAAAATAGTTACTTTGTCAGCTGAAATGCCGGTTGCGGTCGGAGTCGGGACAATCGTGCCGACATACGAGTTCTTGAAGCGTTCGACAATGCGAATCACTTCACCCTGCTTCTCTTTCTTGCCGCGCATGCCAGGTCGGGTAGATGCTACCCACTTCACTTTCACTTCTACCTGGTCGCCATTCAGCGCACAGTTCAAAAAACCCGGCTCGATGTAAATCGACTCGAGGTCATTTTCCGGATCATCAATAAAGCCAGCGCCTTTGGCGATGGTTGAGATTTTGCCAATAATAGTCGGCAAAACCTGAGGTTTCTGAGTATCGTTCATGTTACGAACATCCTAACACAAATATGCCCTATAAACGAAAATGCGGCCCGGATGAATGGGCCGCGATGGGAACGGGTGCCGGCAGCACAGAGATCAAACCTGCTGCGTGCGTATACGAATACCATCGGCAAGCCCGCGGCTTTTGAGATGCCAATAGAGCGTAAGTCTTGCACGGGCGATACGGCTTTTGACCGTCCCAACATTAATGTTGAGTATCGCGGCGATCTCCTCGTACGAGAGGCCTTGGACATTGCGTAAAATCAGGATCTCGTGATGCTTGGTCGTCAGCCGATCCATGGCCCCGCTGATACCGTCGATAAATTCGTGGAAGACGGCTTCCTCGCCGGCATCATATGACTCAGACGGGATAATGTCAGCGAGGGTCAGATCGCCCTCAGAAGTGAGTGGAGCATCAATGCACATGTGTTGATCGCGACGACGGCGCCACCAATACCAATAACGATTTCGCGCGAGATTGAGTGCGATTCGGCAGAGCCAGGTTGAGAACGAACTGTCTCCGCGAAAATTGGCGAGGCCCCGGTGGACGCGGATAAAAGCGTCCTGGGTAATTTCTTCGGCATCTTGTCGATTGCGCAGCAGGCGCAGCACGAGTGAATGCACCCGTTCGTAGTGATGGTGCAGCAGCTCGGTAAAGGCGTTCTCGTTTCCTCCCTTGAAGGAGTCGACGAGTGCCCGATCAGCGGAGGCCAAATCGGCCGACGTGGGTGAAGCTGTCATAGAACTCATGTGGGTCCTTTTGTGCTCTATTTAATACCTGCGCCTGACTTTCTGCAATCCCTGTTTCGAGACGTGTATATATTAGTCTGCAAGCACCGCCGTCACTACAATACGCTGGTTATAGGTTTTGTCCGACGAAATCCACGTGCCGCTGCATGTCACCAGCTTTATCTCCGAACGAAATGTCTGGGGGTCGAAGACCTTCTGTGCCGTAGCGGGATCATCGTACGGGATGAGCTCGGTTGAGGTAATTTTGAAGTGCATCTTTTTACCGTCCTTCCGGGTGATGTAGATATCATCCCCGTTTTGCACCTCACCAAGGTGTTTGAAGACGCCATCAAGACCGAGACCGTTATCGTAATGACCGTCGATTACTGCCGTACCCGGATCACCCGGTATAACACCGTTCACGTACCACGCTACATCACTGAAATTGGTCGGCACACCCATGGCTCCTTTTGCATTTATCGTCGTCTGCTGCATGTTTGCATCGATATAGACTGACGGAATGGCGATATGTACCGGATAATTTGCGGGTATCGGTTTCGGTGCGGGTTTGACCGCGGCTTTCCCGCCGGAGCCCGGCGCATGTTGTTCGGATCCGTCGCCGGCTAATGCAGCCGCCACACCCGCCATCTCACTCACAAGACCACCGACTGGTGCGGCATCATCTGGTGCATAGAAAGAGGCGTTTACAAACGTACGCAAAAAGACCGTGGCTGCAAGAACAATAACGACCATAATCGAGGCCTGCCTAAATCTATGTGCGGTTGAGGTATTCATACTAGGTATAACGCACAGGCGGGCCCCGTGTTACGGAGCCCGCCGTGCTTACAATTCAATTTTGTTGGACTACATCTGGCGAGCCGGACGCGTGGTGACAAGATATGCCACACCGCCTGCAACTACGAGAGCTGCGAGGATAAGTGTGACCCATGTTGCCGTTGCCTCACCTCCCGCACCAGTGTTCGGTACACCCGGGGTTGTCGTGACTGAAGCCGGGTTAGTCACATCGGTTGAATAACCGAGTGCGACGCCTGAAGTACCGTTCGGATTGTTGACTGCACTGCCTCCATACACTCCCGTTGAAGGGTTGTAGTAGACGCCGTTACCGTAGTAATACACCTGCTGGGTTGCGCCCGTACCGAGGTAGTAATAACCTGCGGCGAGGGGACCGGTAGTGTTTACGTTGACCGGCTGACCACTTGCGTTATAGAGAACCGGCATGACTGCCTGAACGCCTGAGACGGTAGTCTGAGCAGAAGCCGCAAGCGGCAGGAGCGCGCTACCGAGCATCAAGGCACCCATGACAGCATAAGAAGTTTTCTTGAACATAGTGTTGTTGTACATTTATTGCTGATAAACGACCGCACTATGTGTGACGCCATTTGTAGGGCTTTCTTACAGCGTACAGCCCAGCTGTGTGCCGGGCTGTAGCGGGATACCGTTGAGCTATGGTGCTGGTTAGTTTTTGCGCACCGCTGTCACTATAAGACGATGATCGTAGGTCCCCATTGAGGGTTTATACGTGCCGTTGCAGGTAATAATTTTGAGGACGGCAGTCTGTCCGTCACCGACGAAGACTGACCTCGACGGAAACTGGGTAGTGAGATAGATCGATGCATCGGTAACTACAAACGTCACAACTGAACCATCGGACATAGTTACATAGATCTCATCGCCGACCCTGGCATTGGTAAGGTGCTTGAACGGACCATCAATAGAGCCGGCATTATCGACGTGACCATCGATGACTGCATTGCCGATCTGGCCAGGGATAGGACCATACTTGTACCAGCCGGTCTGAACGAAATTAGGCGGAACATCGAGGTTGTTGGTCTTTGTAACACCGATCGGAATGATCTCGGCGTTGACCGTGGCGGTCGGGATCGATATGCGAGCCGGAGTAGCATTTGACACCGGAGTAATGACGCTCGGAACGACAGTTGCGGTGAGTTGGCCCGTTATAGTAGTGGATGTCTGCTGAACTGGTTGTACGGCATGGGTCGAAAGAGTGCCCGTTACTTCTGAGTAGGCAAGAATTTGCGGCTTAACTGCCGACTTTGCCTCGTAATGGAATGAACCGAAAACTACTAAAAACACGAGCGCCCCGAGGGCGTACTTGGTATATTTGTTATTCATTTATTCTTGATCACAGTATACCACGGTGCTTTGACCTCTCACAATATGCATGTCGTGGCTTTCGTGGTCTAGTCGAGCTCCAGCTGAGCCGTAATTAGACCGCGTCCGTTTTGGAGTATATGGCATGGCCCCCAAATTGCTTTCGGAGCAATGCGACGATTTTATTTGAATATTTTTTCTGATTTTTAGGCTCCGCAGATTCGCGGCGCACATCAAGAGAGCTTCTTATCACACGTACATCAACGCCAAATTCTTCACCGGCTTTGACTGTCCACTCACCCTCTCCGGTCGCATCAATTTTGCCGACAGTGCCTTTCACATTTTCGTGTTCAAAAATATTTCTGCACAGATCAATAAGCCATGAACGAACGACTGATCCCTTTTGGTATACGCGCGTGACATCAGTGAGGTTGAGTTTGAACGGGCTCGCTTCAAGCACCGCATACCCTTCACCGATAGCCTCCATCATGCCGTACTCTATACCGTTATGAACCATTTTGGTGAAGTGGCCTGCACCCGCCTTGCCAAGGAGTGCATAGTTATATCCTGATGCCTCCGGACCTGTACCCGGACCCGAAGAAAGAGCCTCGAAAATAGGCTCGACGATGTGCCAGACTTTTTTCTCGCCACCGATCATGAGTGCGAAGCCGTTTTTCTCGCCATGAACTCCGCCCGAGGTACCACAATCAAAGAAATGTATGCCCTTCTTGGCGAGCTTGGCAGCGCGCTTCATCGAGTCTTTATAGTATGAATTGCCGCCATCAATGACGATATCGCCCTTCCGAAGGAACTGACCCAAGTGCTCCGTGCCAAAAATAAAATCGTCGACGATCTTATGCGGCAGCATCACCCAGAAAATACGCGGCTGCTTCGGGTCGGTCTTTTCATACAACAATGTGACGGCACCAGCGAGATCTGCGGTTGCGCTCACCCCGGCTTTGCGTATCTCTTCTACCGGCTCAGGAGATCGATTCCATGCAATGACAGGAAATCCCTTCGAGGTCAGTCTGCGCGCGATTTGTCCGCCCATGCGACCGAGACCAAAAATTGCGAGCGCCGGCGTGGAGTTCAAAGTCTTAGAGGAAGCCGTGGATGTTGTTTTCATATCGGAAGTATATCACTGTTTGTGCGCTATTTTTTCGAGGCTGCGGACCTGTTTGCGTTTCATTTTACCGGTCTCATCAACATCGTAGACGATGACCGTCTCAAATGGCATTTCGGTGTGTACCATATCAACATCGGCGACACTCTCTATGTATTTGATAAGTGCACGCAGTGAATTGCCGTGCGCAACAATGAGCACGTTTGCCCCCGAGGCCAGTGCCGGAACTATGTGGCTTGTGTAATACGGAACGACACGTTCATAGACCATCTTGAGAGATTCGCCGCCCGGTACGGGATAGTCCCATTCACGGCGCAGCTTGAGAAACTCTGTTTCGCCCAGAAGCTTTTCCATATCCCACTTATTCTTGCCGGTGTATTCGCCGTAATCGCGCTCGTTGAGAGCGGCATTTCGCGTAACCGGAACATCAAGACAGATGCCGTCTTCCATACACAGAAGCGTTTCGAGTGAACGGATCTGTGCCGAAGCAAATGCCTGGCTAATATTGAGATCACCGATGAGGCGGCCCATGGCTCTGGACTCTTCGAACCCTTCGGATGAAAGTCCGATATTTACGGAACCGGTCCATTTGCCGAGCTTGTTCCAAGCTGATTCCTGGTGCCGGGCAATGGCAAGTCTTCCCATCATAGTTAATTGCGAAGTGGATTATCGATGCCGATCGCATCGCGTATCGATGTCAGTCCATCTCGTTTGAGAAGTCTGACGAGACCGAGGTTGATATCACTAATAAGCTGCGGTCCTTCGAAAATCATACCTGTTATAAGCTGAACAAGCGAGGCACCGAGGCGAATTTTGCGATAGGCATCCTCGGCTGAGAATATGCCGCCGACCCCGACAATCACAAAGCGCTTGCCGGCAGTGCGATATACATGAGCCAGCAATGCATCTGCCTCGGAATTAACTGCCTTACCGGAAAGTCCGCCCTTTCGATTCATGCCGTCTTGTAAACCCTGCGCGACACGACGTTTCGTGAGATTTGTGCAAATGATACCCTGCACCCGATGTCCCGCGGCGATTTCCAGCAGAGAGTCGACATCGGTCATCGCCATATCCGGTGATAATTTGATAAACACCGGCTTCGCGGTCGGAATACTGTCGAGCCGCGTGAGCAAGCGATTGAGATGATCGCCGTTCAGGAATGGCTGGCCGCCCACTGTATTCGGGCAACTTATGTTCACGGTGATGTAGCTCGCCAACTCCTTGACCGTCTCGAATGCGCGGGCGTAGTCTTCGACGGCTTCCGAGATATCCAGCGTAGTTTTGCAGTTGGTCATGGCAACGCTCACACCCACCGGAATTGCAAATCGTTTCTGAGAAAGTCTCGAGGCAATAACGGCCGCACCGTCATTTGCGAGTCCGTAATAGACGAGCAGACTTTTTGCTTGCGGAACACGCCACAATCGCGGCTTAGGATTACCCGCGCACGGACTACCGGTTACGGAGCCGACCTCAACAAAGCCGAAACCGACAGACGGCATGATATCGGTAAGCTTGCCGTTCTTATCGAAGCCGGCCGACAAACCGACCGGGTTTTTAAAGTGAATACCCAGAACGTCCTGTTCGAGCTGTTTGTGAGAGTATCCGAATGCCGCGCGAGTGAGGAGCCGGCCGATCGCAGTCATTCCAAGTCCGACCCCGATGCTTGAAATGAAGTCATGCACCAATTCCGGATCAAAGCGAAAACAAATCGGCTTCACGACTCCTCGATACACTGCGTGAGAGACAGCATTTCGTACTCCGGTTATTGCTGATTTCATATCTGTAGTATAGGGCATTTATCTGATAGTACACACATCGACGTACGACTCCATCCTGCGCCGTATCTGCTCAAATTCTTCATCTGTGTATGCCTTTGAAGCAAGGAAGGATTGATTGCATATCTTCCAGGCAGGGGGCAGATTGAATTTTTGCAAAATATAGAGCCGTGAGCCACGGATAAGTTCCCCGATCTCATCAAAATCAGCCGGGGGTATCTGAGATTTCACCACTGTCGTACGAAACTCATACGGCACTCCGGAATGCATGATGTACTCAATACTCTTGAGTATCTTATCTGGCTCGATAAGCGCGCAGGCAACTTGAGAGTACGATTTCATCGGGCCCTTGATATCCATCGCCACATAGTCGAGCAGATGCTCATCATAGAGTGATTTAAGCACGGCCGGATTACTGCCATTACTGTCGAGCTTAACCTTAAACCCGAGCGCCTTAACGGCCCGAATGAATTCAGGTAGATCCTGGTGAATCGTCGGTTCACCACCGGTGATGACTACCCCGCCCAATTTTCCTGTTCGTCGTCTGAGAAAGTTCAGTACGGTTGCCTCAGGAAGCTCCTGACCAAATAATGTGGGATATACCAGCTCAGGATTATGACAATACCCGCACCGGAAGTTGCAGCCCTGAGTAAACACGACGGCTGCCGTGGTACCCGGGAAATCAACGAGAGAGCATTTTTCGAGTCCTCCTATGTTCATTGGTATGGTGATCTGACGTGTCTGCAGAAGTCATATATGTGCGGCGATTCTTGAATTCCTCCTTTTTGCCCTTATTCCACTGCTCGACCGGACGCAGATAACCGACAACGCGAGAGTACACCTCTGTTTTTGCGCCACAGGCTGTGCAGGTATGTTCCTCGCCATTGCGATAGCCGTGTACCGGACACACACTAAATGTCGGCGTGATCGTGAAATACGGCAGACGATACGTCGAACATACCGTGCGCACGATGTTTTTGACTGTTTCCATATCCTTCACTCGTTCCTTTACGAAGAGATGGATAACGGTACCGCCAGTATATTTCACCTGAAGATCATCCTGAGCGTCGAGCGTTTCAAACATATCGTCGGTGAAATTGACCGGCACATGAGTTGAGTTTGTATAGAACGGGGCTGCTCCGTTCTTGTACGCATCCTCATTGGCACAAACGATGTCCGGATAGCGCTCCTTGTCCTTCTTTGCCAAGCGGTATGCAGTGCCTTCTGCCGGAGTGGCTTCCAAATTGTAGTTATTGCCGGTTTCGCGCTGATATTCGACGAGAATGCTGCGCATCTTATCCATCACACGCATCGCGAACGCATGACCTTCCTCGTCGGTAATACTACAGCCGAGCAAGTTCATGCACGCTTCATTCATGCCAACAAGACCAATGGTTGAGAAGTGATTCTTCCAATAGCAGCCGAACTGCTCTTTCATCTTACGAAGATAGAACTTGGTGTACGGATACAGATCAGCATCAGTGAAATGCTCGATCGTCTTGCGCTTGAGTTCCAGGCTTTCCTTGGCGAGCCACATAAGTCCTTCGAGCCTGCTCATAAAATCGGCTTCGTTTTCAGAGATGTGACCCAGACGAGGCATATTGATAGTGACCACGCCGACAGAACCGGTCAGCGGATGTGAGCCGAACAATCCGCCACCACGCTTCTCGAGCTGTGTTGTATCAAGACGAAGTCTGCAGCACATCGAGCGGGCATCTTCCGGCTTCATATCCGAGTTTACGAAATTGCTGAAATACGGGATGCCGTATTTAGCGGTGATCTGCCACAACAGTTCAAGGTTCGGATTATCCCAGTCGAAATCCTTGGTGATGTTGTAGGTCGGGATCGGGAATGTGAAGACGCGACCCTTTGCGTCTCCCTCGAGCATCACTTCAAGGAAGGCACGGTTGAACATATCGATCTCGGCCTGGAAGTCCCTGTATAACTCTTTTTGCGGAACGCCTCCGATGATCACCGGGACTCCGGCCAGATTTGCCGGCGGCTGAAGGTCGATCGTGACATTCGTAAACGGAGTTTGGAATCCGACGCGCGTCGGCACGTTGATATTGAAGACGAATTCCTGCAAGGCCTGCTTCACATCCGCATAACTGAGCTTGTCGTAGCGTATGAACGGCGCAAGCAATGTGTCGAAGTTAGAGAATGCCTGCGCTCCCGCCGCTTCTCCTTGAAGCGTATAGAAGAAATTTACCACCTGGCCAAGCGCACTTCTGAAGTGCTTTGCAGGCTTGCTTTCCATCTTGCCCGTAACGCCTCCGAATCCTTCCATGAGCAGGTCCATCAGGTCCCAGCCGACACAGTACACCGACAAGGCATTGAGATCGTGGATGTGGAAGTCGCCGCGCAGATATGCCTCACGGATGTTGGCCGGATATATCTTGTTGAGCCAATACACTTTGCTCACTTCCGATGCGACATAGTTATTAAGGCCCTGCAATGAAAAGCCCATATTGCTGTTCTCGTTGACCTGCCAGTCGAGCCGCTTCAGATACTCATCCATAAGATCAACATGTGCCTGATTGGTCAGTTCGCGCAGGCGCGCGTGCTGATCGCGGTAGATCACATATGCCTTAGCCGTTGCGTGATATGAGGACCGCATCAGGACCTCTTCGGCAACATCCTGTATTTCCTCAACGGTCGGTAGTTTCGATGCGATCATCTCTCCCGCAAGAGAAACCACTTCGGCCGCCAGAGTAGATGCGACGCCCGCGTCAAATTCCCCGGTTGAGCTTCCGGCCTTGGTTATTGCCGACTGGATCTTGTTTGCATCAAACGGTACAACTCTTCCATCACGCTTCATAATATGGGTGAACATAAATTCTATGACTGATTAACTGATTGTTTTAGTAATATGCCTCAGTGAACAAATGATCTTCGGGGATACCGTGCGTTCCGAGCATCTTCCACATGTCATGCACAAACGCGATTGAGCCGCACATAAAGTAGTATGCATCCGGAGATAACGCCTGGTGTGTCCTCAGCATATCGATGTCGATACGACGGGACTCTTCTGCAGATCCGGATGCGGGTGGGCGATCCTGGGTGACGGTTGTAATGAGATTCAGAGCGAGCCAATCCGATCGGAGACGTTCCAGCTCCTCACGAAACACCGCATCTGCGCGCTTGCGCACACTATTGATGAGCGTTACGGATGGACGCGCGGCGGGCGGACTCGCGGCTATATCCTTGAGAATCGTATAAAACGGCACGATACCGATTCCCGATGCGAGAAAAACAACTTTTTTCATATGCTTCTCCGGGAAAAAACAGCCTTCAGGTCCCGCCAGTCGCACCGTCTCACCGATCCGCAATGAGTGGATCGCTCCTGAAAATACACCCTGTCTTTTTACGGTAATAGAAAGTGCTTCCGTACGTGGCAAATTGCTCAGACTATACGACTTTCCCTGCCACGGAAACTGTCCGTCATTGAAATAGAGTGTCACGTATTGTCCGGGTATAAAATCGAGTTTCTCATCGCCTTCTGGCGCAAACACAAATGTCGATACATCGTGCGTACGATTCTGCACATCGATGAGGCGGCAGGTTAATGATCGTTGTCCGGCGGCTGTGCTCATGAGTGTGAAGATGATACGGCCGATCCTTGTTTGCGCTCGTAATCCAAAACGGCATCGCGAAGCGCTTCCTGACCAAGGACAGAACAATGAAACTTTCGCTCGGGCAATCCGCCGAGCCGTTCGAGTATGTGTTGCGGTTTAAGCGTCTTTGCGTGATGCAACGTCATGCCTCCGTGCTCCGTAGCCATCACTGACATCATCGACGTCGAGGCAATGGCTGAAGCACAGCCAAATGTGCGCCATTTACAGTCGGCAATGCGAGTGCCTGTCGGATCTACTTTGATCCAGACAAGCATCATATCTCCGCACGCAGGACTACCAACAAGACCAACGCCGTCGGCAACATATCCCGTATCATCGAGCAGCAGGTTACGAGGATGAAAGAAGTGATCTTTCACGATGTCCGTATACAGCCAGGATTGTCCCTGACCGCACGATGTCACATCAGGTGCATGTCGTCGGTGCGCCATCATGATTGCAGGAGCGGACTATTCTGCTGTGTTCTGATAGACGATATCGACCGCAATCGTCTCGCAATTTTGGCCAGCCGCTGACATGCCTCATCAATCTGGGATTTAGTGGTTTTTCGTCCCAGCGTAAACCGGACACTACCGTGTGCAAGCTCAGGCGT
Organism: Minisyncoccota bacterium; assembly: GCA_036384775.1. Lineage (GTDB taxonomy): Bacteria > Patescibacteriota > Minisyncoccia > Phycocordibacterales > PALSA-1337 > C7867-002. The sequence continues at coordinate 23,594 of DASVLR010000051.1, read as the reverse complement.
AGCTCCTATTGCCAAAAGCACATGTGACGGATTGAGATCATTCGAGGCGCAGGCAGATCCCGTTGAGGCAGCGATACCATACGCATCAAGCATGAGCACGATCGCCTCGCCCTCGATTCCCGGTATGGAGACATGCACATTGTTGGCCAGACGGTCGGAAGGATGCCCGTTGAGAATTACGCCTGAAATAGTTCGGGTAATAACGGATATACAGTGATCGCGAAGCCTGCGCATGCGCGCATTCTCGCGATCCCGGCGCGCATCCGCATGCGTAAGAGCTTCTGCAAAGCCCGCAATGAGCGCCACCTGTTCCGTACCCGCGCGGATGCCGCGTTCCTGACCGCCACCCACCAAGAGAGGTTCGAGTCTGACGCCATTTCGATGATAGAGACAGCCGACCCCCTTTGGTCCGTAGATCTTCGAACCACTGAGGCTCATAAGATCGACACCAAGCGCATGTACATCCAGAGAAAGCGCGCCCGCAGCCTGGCATGCGTCGCTGTGAAAAAGCGGGAGCCCCCGGTTCTCGGGATGCGCCGATCTGAAATCCGCTATTATTTCGGCAGCTTCACGGATCGGCTCAATTGTCCCTATTTCATTGTTTGCGTACATAATGGATACCAGGACCGTTTCCGGCCTCAGTTCGCGTCGCAGCGCATGGAGATCGACTTTTCCATGGAGATTTACAGGGAGATAAGTAACCTGAAAGCCGTCTTTTTCAAGCGATTTTGCCGCGGCGAGGACGGCCTTGTGCTCAACCGAGGAAACAATGACATGCCGACCGTGGTCGGCATACGTCCGCGCCACCCCGAATATCGCAAGATTATCCGCCTCGGTGCCTGATCCGGTAAACGTGATCTCTGACGGACTCGACTTGATGACCTTTGCCACGTTTGCGCGAGCCATATCAATTGCGCGTGCTGCCTCACGACCGTATGCGTGCATAGATGAAGGATTACCAAATTTACCGGTAAGGTATGGCAACATCACTCCGAGCACACCCGGGTCGATCTGCGTCGTCGAAGCATGATCGAGGTAAATTCCTTCCATACGCCTCAGTATAGAAAGACGGGCAACTAGTTTCAATGTTTATAAGTTAATAAACCATGAAACTAGTTGTGTGCAAAGAGATACACAAAAAAACCGCACCGGTCACCGATGCGGTTTCTGATAGGCTAGCTGTATTATCGCACCATATGGCGATGCCTGAGCTGATGCAATATCTTGCAGGGCTCAACGATTCGCGGATCAACAATGCGATAAAAGACATTGAGACCCTGGCGGCGCGTGTGCACAAGACCGCTATGTCGCAACAGAGCCAAATGCTGAGATAAATTGGCCTTCGAGAGACCGGTTACTTTGAGCATCTCCTCGACCGGCAACTCCCCTTTCTTCAGAAGATTGAGGATTTCCAGGCGCTTGGCATTGGCCAAGATCTTATAGATGTGGGAATTGTTGTGATACGCCTCGCGCGGAAGTGGTGATTTCATACTTTCGATACTATGAGTATAGTGCATCTGCCTGAAAAATGCACGGCGATCCTCTACTTATAGCTGTGAAGGCCGATCATATTGCCTTCAGTGTCCATGATCATTGCATCCCATCCCGGATCGCCGAGGAACATTTTTGGTGCAATGATCTTGCCTCCGGCTTTTTCCACACGAGAAAGCACTTCATCCAGCCTTCCATCGACATTCAGATGTACATGCGTACCGTTTGCCGAGGGCTTATTCTCAGACATCGGCTGCATGAGCGCTCCGCCGACACATCCGCTTCCTGCACCCGAAACACCCTCATCCTGCATGCGGAATGGCGCCATCTTCATGCCGCCAAAATCGACAATGTTCATTTTGAAATCGAGGATTGTCGAATAAAATTTCACCGCGCGCTCGAGATCGTTGGTCGGGATATCAAACCAATTGATAACGTTTTTTGGATAGTGAGAGTTCATGGAATATATCGCAAATTGTTAGTTATTGAATAACGCGACCGTCATTTTTAAATCGGGTCTCATCAGTATAGCGTGACCATACGTATTGTTTCTAATGCACATACAAAACGACACCCGCTGAAACGGGTGTCGAATATCGGGAGTATGGCAATTATATGCCGGGATCTTAGGCTTTTGTCCTGTCTTCGATGAAGGTGAGTGCGATACCCTTCTTGCCGCCACGACCGGTACGACCGATGCGGTGAATATAATCTTCGTAGGTTGCCGGAAGATCGAAATTGATCACATGCGAGACGTCTGCGATATCAAGACCGCGGGCAGCCACGTCAGTTGCGACGAGGATTTTCACTTTGTTGTCCTTGAAGGCGCCCAGTGAGCGCTGGCGATGATTGAAGTTCTTGTTGCCGTGAATGGATTCGGCGGCAAGACCCATGGTTGTGAGCTTCTGAGCAAGCTTTTCCACGCCGTGCTTGGTCTTGCCGAACACCAGAACCTTGCTGAAACCGTCTGAGCGGAGCAATTCGGCCAACTTGAGGAGCTTGTCATCGTTGCGGCCGATCCTTACCACGTCCTGGTCGATAGACTTCGACGTATCGCGAGTCTTCACCGATATCATGATCGGATTCTTGAGGAACTGATGGATGAGACCATTGATCTCCGGCGTAGTTGTAGCCGAGAAGAACAAGGTATGACGCTGCTGCGGCATCAGAGACATCATCCACTTCACATCGTTGATGAATCCCATATCAAGCATGCGGTCTGCTTCGTCCAAAACCACCGTCTGGAACTCGCCGAGACGGATATGCTTCTGTTCGATGAGATCCTTGAGACGACCTGGCGTGCCGATAACGAAATTGTTCTTGTAGCGGAGCTGCTTGATCTGCGGGATGATCGATGCACCACCGACACATACGACCGACCAGATACCCATGTTACGGGTAAAGCCGGTGAGCTCTTCGCGAATTTGTGTCGCAAGCTCGCGAGTCGGGACCATGATGAGAATCTGCTGCTTCGGATCACGAAGTACCTTGTCGATAAGCGGGATCAAAAAAGCTGCAGTCTTACCGGTACCGGTATTAGCGATACCAACGACGTCTGCGCCATGGAGAACGTGCGGAATGGCCTTGTCCTGAATCGGGCTCGGAAGCTTATATCCCTTTGCGGCGATATTTGCCTTGAGTTTGTCTGCGATCTGGAAGTCGGCGAAGTTATGAGCAGGAGTAAAAACCTCGGCCTGTTCGGTGATCGTTGCCTTATTCACAAACTTGGAGATATCTGAAAACTGCTTGTCGGCAAAACGGCTCTTGCGGCTCGGGCCATGACCGCCGCGTCCACGAAAACCGCCGTGACCTGCGCTATGACCGCCGCGAAAACCACCTGACTTGAAGCCAGGTTTACCACGACGAAACGGGCGCGATCCGGGGCTGTGATTAAACTTTGTAGGTTGCATGTAGAAACTGACTCATCTTTAAGAGTAGATGTAAGACGATGAGAGATCTCGTCAGTTTCTTGAGTGCGAGCCAAAAACCAAGGAGAATTACCTTACCCCTATATAATATACCAAAATCAAGTCCGTGTCAATAACTCCAGAACGGCCTATCTACTGGGCTTTTGCCATACGCTTGGCGTCTGACTTGCTTGTCACGCGTACACCCCATGCAGATGCTGTTGGATTACGATATTTCTTGCCAAGCGGAATCTCGGCAAAGCCGAGTGCGATCGTCGAGGCCGAGGCGACATACTTGGTGATGATCCATACTTCCTGCGAATAGGTACGCCAGATAAACTCGTTCGTGATGGCGATAACCGCAAACAAAATAAAATAGTGCAGCGACAACTTGAACCAGCCCTCTTCCTTCAGATCAAACAGACCGATGAAAAAGACTTTGAGATTTCCTTTGCCGACAAGGAGCCCCGGCAGCAATACCAGTGCAAAGAATCCGTTATAGGCGGTCGCCTCGAACATAAATACATGTGGGTTATCGAGCCACACGGTTGCAGCACCGAAACAAACGATAAACGCACCCGCAACTGCCGCAAAGATGGCCACCCTGCCCTCGCGTACATACGCAACGACAAGCGCGAGAATCGTACAGAGCGTAAAGACGCCCGTTGAGATGACGAATCCCGCCTGAGTGTCGCCATATGCAGCCAGCATGGCGAAGTAAATCATGATCGGAGCGAACTCGATCGACCAGTTGATAAGTATGTTTCGGAGTTTCATGTCTATTCGTCAGTGGACCTGCGCCTCAGTACTAATCTGATCACTTTCCAGAGGACATACGGCACAATAATGACTATCGCAAGATAACATACAATTGCCGTATTCACGATAAACCTCACAATCATGAGCACGTAGAGGTAGATGAGGCGTAGCGGGTGCTCGTACGAATATGAAGCATCGGTAACGCCCTTCTGCGGGTTTGGGGTGCTTGCGCCTGCCGTGCCGGACACAGATTTCGACGAACTGGATGATGCCAATGCTGTCTGTTGGCGCTGAATCGCGCCGTCCAAACTCTGGGAAATGGTTTGGCGAAGACTGTCGATGGCCCCGAACACCGATCGACTGGTAGTAGCGACGGCAGGCGACAGCGTACTGATGGTCTGTTCGATCTGTGATGCAGACTGATACTTCGTCGTAGACGGATTTGGGAAATCTATCAGCGAGCCAGTCGTCGTGGCCGCTGGCACTTCCGGCACCTGAACCACGAACATCTGTGAGACATGTTGAATGCGGGTACCCGACGTATCATACAGATCGGCACTGATCGCATGCGGTCCGCTCGACATTGGCGTCCATGATGCCGAAACCGTTTGTGCCGCACCTGCGGCGATAGAAGCAGATGACGTACCCAATGATTGGCCATCCTGCGTCAGAACGACCTGACCAACAAAGGAAGATGCCTGGTCATTCGAGATGACTGCAAATACACGAACCTTTTGTCCGAGGACGGCCGGGGTCTTCGAGAGAAAAATCGGCTGATTTACGAACGAGGCAGCATTGAGTACGGACGGCACCGTAAAGCTACACAGCAGTGAGAGTAGTATCAGACCTACTACAGAACGTAAGTGAGCCATGGGATTATCTCTATTGTACCCCGAAAGTGACCTCCACGATTTCCGATCTTGTACCCACGCGCACCGGCGGACCCCAGGTACCTACACCACTCGATGTATATACAGTCATTGCCCCAAGCATCTTCAGTCCATAGGCATAGCCCTTGAACGCCCACTGAGCGATATATCCAAACGGCCATTGCTGACCAAGGTGTGTATGACCGGACATCTGTAGTGTGATGCCAGCCGCTTCAGCGACCGACAGATGCTTTGGCTGGTGGCGTAACAATATCGACGGCTTATTTCGATCAATGTGCATACCAGCAAGAATGCGCTCAAAATTTTCTTGCTTCTCTGAAGTCGTGTCATCCACGCCTATTATCTGTAGACCATCAATCTCAATCAGCTTGTCTTGCAGGATTGTAATCCCCGCTCGTGCGATCGCTTCGAGAAATGGCGAGCCATCTCCGAACTCTTCGTGGTTTCCCGTAATAAAGTAAATGCCATGCGCAGGACGAAGATTCCGGAGTGGTGCGAGTAGCACATCCAGGTCCGGTGCAGTGGTTCCATCAAACAGATCACCACCGATGAATACAATGTCTGGAGTTCGTGAATTGATCGCCGCAACGACCGTGCGTGCAAACTGAGCACCGAGTACCTGACCAAGATGCAGATCGCTAACGAATATCGCCTTCCTGCTGTGCCACTGCGTGTTGCCAGGCGGAATAGTAACGGATGTAACGCGCACAACACGTGCGTTGATCAATCCATACACCGTCACTATCACAGACGCCATCAACAATGCCCCGCCAACAGGTCGTGCAAACGGGATATGCACGAACACAAGAACGCCATACATCACCGAAACAAAAAACAAATAGGCAAACAGTCCCATATATACTGACAGCACGTGCGTAATAAATCTTGTGAAAGCGTTGTAGTAGCGTCTGTCCACTATCGTTATAGCGATAAAGCCAAATGACAAGACTCCGAGAACCGCACCAAACCCTACGCGCCCAGCGGCGGATTGAATGGAGAAAATGTGCGTAAGAGCACTAAAAACCGCAAGGTTGGTCAGCACCAAAATCGCGACGATGACTGAAAGAAATAGTGTTATAGCACGCTTTGAATGCATGGGGGTTATTTGCTGGTTGATGTAGCCGTACCTGCAGGATTGCATACAAAGATCTCGTTTGCATCAAAGTTACCTTCTGAGGTCGGATCTCCAACAATGGTGACACTTTGTCCGATTCTCAAATCACTCGTCGATGCAAATCCGGCAGCCGTTTTCACAGTCGTCCGGTCTGAGAAATGGACGACTAGCTTTTTCTCGTTTCTCTTCTGTACTAGAGTCACTGAAGAACTGCTGGTGGCCGTGATCCTGCCCGCGCCTCCCGTACCTCCGCATGGATCATCATCCTGCATGCTCTGCGCGTTTGTTTCTGAGTTGATCTGTGCAGTCGGATGCTGGCCCGGTGGGAAGATCGCATAGAAACTGCCTATCGCTGCAATGATGATTATGATTGCCGTACCAAGTATGTGAACGTACTTTCTCTCTCCCAACCAGCGCACCAGGAGGATAAACGCCCAAAAGCCGATCATGAAGCCCAACGCATTCAGTATCACATCATCAATATCAAATATGCCCAGTCGCAGTATCGTTTGAAGGAGCTCGATGGTGAGACCGGACACAAGACCCCACAGCAGGGCCTTCTTCCATGACATTGTGCGCCATACGAACATCGCTAGAAAACCGAGCGGCACGAGCAAAATAATATTACCAATGATATTGATTGCACCGATGAGCAACCCCTTTTCCCCGACAAGGTACGGGATGATTGTGGCAAACGGTATGAAATTAGCCGGGTGCGCCCCTACTTCTGTTCCGCCAAAGTTAAGCATGATCTGTCCTACACGGATCATCGGCACATCCTTGAAAACCATCACGATAACCAAGATGATGGAATAGACAACCAGAAAAGTTATTGGGACCGCTCGCTTACGCATGTTCTGTTTCGCGTTTGATATACTCCATCGATTTACCCTTTGCCAGTTCATCGATGAGCTTATCCAGATAACGGATCTCACGCATCGTTGTGTCTTTGATATCTTCAACACGAACACCGCAGACTACACCAGTGATCAGTGCACGTTTCGGATTCATCTTTGGTGTCGCATAGAAATCTTCAAACGATGTCAGGTTTTTCAGATGCTTCTCGAATTGTTTCGGAGTATAGCCGGTCAGCCAGAGGATGATCTCGTCGACTTCCTGCTTGGTACGGCCTTTCTTTTCAGCCTTGGCAATGTAATACGGATACACTTTTGCGAACGGCGTTGCGTAAAGATTTTCTTTGAGCATCTGGAATCTTTTTACGAGCAATACCTAACAATATCGTCATGTGCGACTCCATTTGAAGCAATCGCCCCCTTGAATGGTCTTGTATAATCTAACTCTTTTCCATCAATAGAAGTCATCCTACCACCTGCTCCTTCGAGAATAACCTGGGAAGCTGCTGTATCGTGAGCATTAACACCGTGTTCGACATATCCAACAAACTTCCCTCGAGCAACCAAACAGTATTTGTAAACCGCGCCGCTAAAAGTAGCCATGCGGATGTCGTCATCGATCATCCTCTGGAAGTATTTCCGGGTGGGCAAAGATCGTGCGCTTCCGGAGATCGCGAATATCCCTGACTTGAGGTCCAGGTTGGATACGGATATGGGCTTGCCATTACAAAGACTCTTCTCGCCCTTCGCGCCGGTATACATCTTCTTTAGGAAGGGATCGTATGTCACACCTATCACAGGCTTGCCATCGATCACAAGGCCGAGCGAGAACATGGCCGTCGGAGTGCCCCATATATATCCGGCAGTTCCGTCAATCGGATCGCAGAACCATTTCCTCCCATTGCCATACTCGGAATTGCTCTCTTCCTCTCCTATTACCCCATCATCGGGAAATGCGACAGATAGCTTCTGTATCACTAAAGAATTTATGAGCTTATCCGCTATGGTCACCTGGGAATTGTCGTCCTTGATTTCGACCTTTTGATCTTCGTCGAAATATTTAAGCATTATGACACCGGCCTCTAATGCGATACTTTTTGCGACCTCTATTTCCTTGGAAAATTTTTTGGAATTCATAGTGCTGCGGGACTTGGATTCGAACCAAGATAACAAGCTTCAAAGGCTCGTGTCCTACCATTAGACGATCCCGCAATTCGTACGCACCTACAGTATCACAAAATACGATTATTTTGCTTGTCCTCTATTCATGAACGTGACAGTAAGTTGCAGAACTGTCGCAAATGATACCCACAGGAGATACGGGAGATTAATGAAGGTTACCCAGTGCGCAAAGCCATAGATGGCAGCGATCGCCCAGATGAGTGTGCCGAGCACAAGCAGTACATCGACCGCCGCCAGAAGATTATTTTTGAGGCCGAACTGAATCGGTGTAAACGCAATATTGAACACGATGTTCAGTATAAACGGCAGGACGATAAGGAACGAAATCTGTTCATTGAAAAATGCGTAGCCAACATAGCCGAATGAAATCGCGATGAGAATGTACAGCACCGTCCAGACCGGACCAAACAACCGTGCCGGCGGAGCCCAGGTCGGCCTCTTGAGGTGCTGGTATGATTCGTATGTTTTCATGATCGATGTAACTTACGCTTGATAAACGTGGTCATGATCGTATTGGTGCAGATCATCGCGATCGAATGGAAGGTTGTTGCCACATTATACGTCTGCAGCGAAAACAATGTAAGTACATGACGCGCCACGTTTGTCTCGTATAACAGAGCCTTCTCTGTCCCCGGATGATGCCACGTTTTTCTCAGTGTCGGGACGAATGCGAGGATATCGATGAATACGACGATCACGACAGAGACAGTCGGGTCATGGGTCATTACCCACGGAATAAGGCCGACCAGACACGCGCCAAGAAAATAATTGTCGATCACACGGATATGGCCGGCCTTGCCCTGAAACAGGTATTTGAGAGAAAACAAAAAGATGATGAGTGTAAAACCTTCTGAAATGCCGGTTGGCAGCGCTCCGATTCCCGCACCTTTTGCCAAGCCGCCAAAAAAGGTCGTCATCGACACAATTGACCAGATAAACCACGTATACGGATGCGGATGCACTCTGCCTTTGAGTACGTGAGTGAGATAGGAAATATTACCTACGAAGGCCAATACGGCTGCAATGATGGCAATTGTTTCTTTCACGGGATGAAATTACTGAGTACACATTTTTACAACCGCGAGTTCCAATGGCAACTGTTCGATCCGTGCCCTGCCAACGCCTTCAACGGCATCAAGCATAACAAGCAACATACCCGGCGTAAGACCGCCCTTCTTGGCCTGAGACTCGATAAACGTCCAATCATCAGGTGAGACGCGCTCTTTCACCGAGCCTTCGGCCGACTTCGAGTGCTGCACGAGCATAATGAAACGCATTTTCTCGAGAATGAGCGTCGTAAACGTAGTCATCGAAACGCCGAGATTCTCGGCATCTGCAACCGCCCTGAGGGCGGTATCCGCCTTCTTGGCGATGAGCGACTCGATAAACGAATTAACAAGCTCTGCTTTCGGAGCACCGGTGATACGTTCGACTTCTTCCCTGGTAATTTTCTTATCGGATGAAGCGGCAAGAACTTTTTCGAGCATTCCGAGGGCATCACGGAATGATCCATCACCGAGAATGGCAATGAGATCCGCTGCGCCGGCATCAAGATCAGCTTTTTCTTCTTTGGCGACCTTGGCAATCTGCTTTCGTACGACCTCACGAGTCGGTTTCCTGAATGTGAAGGTCTGACAGCGCGAAATGATGGTTTCGGGGACCTTATCAAGCTCAGTTGTCGCAAGAATAAAGATGACGTGCTTTGGCGGCTCTTCAAGTGTTTTGAGAAGTGCATTCCATGCATCCTTCGAGAGCATATGCACTTCATCGATGATATAGACCTTGTACGGGGACATGAACGGCATGACGGCAACCGCCTCGCGAAGCTCGCGGATGTTATCGATACCACGATTTGAAGCTGCGTCTATTTCGTAGATATCATCCGGGGCTGTACCGACTTCTTTGGCGAGAATGCGGGCACAGGTGGTCTTACCTGTTCCGCGCGAACCAGAAAAGAGATATGCATGCGCAATGCGCTTGTTAGCAATAGCGTCTTTGAGTGCGTCGACAATATGTTCCTGACCGACAACTTCGGTCCATTTCTGCGGGCGGTATGTGCGATAGAGGACGGCCATGGGTTTGATGAAGGAAGTATATACGGAATATCATGAATAAAAAAGGGCGCAGGATGTTTGAGATACATCTGCGCCAGTGGATCGTGACCGCCCTGTACGGGCGAGAGGTCGTGAGCCTATGTCATAGAGAGCGGTCACGATATACCACCATGTCTTTCCCCGTCGTGTCTCGGGAACGTCACTCGATGAGATCCGTCTTTCGACGTCGTGGCCAAGGGGCCAAGGATCTACCAAGAATACGCAGTGCTGCGTACAGCTGAAACAGGTTGGACACCAGGCGAAGGCGCGAGGCAACAAGTTTCTACTACGGTTATCTGTGTTCGACCACTAACCGTATAGCTTAGACGTTATGAGGATTGGAGTTGGAGCTAGCTACGAGTGCGGCTCTCCTTGTACGAAAGCAAATCCTCTGAATTCTCTCGGCTGGGAAGGTGCCGCTATGACGTAAGGTATAGCAGCCCGTCCCCAATTTTGCAACCACGAAAAAAGGCGCGCCGTTAGGTGATTCCAGCGCGCCCCGTCAGTAATTCCCTTTAGTTACTATCGGCCGTGCCGATACACATACCCAGACTGCCGCGTCATGATGCAACAAATGGTTCTGCAGAAACATCTGTTGAGAGCACTCCCCGTTGAGTCCTTGAAAGGGCCTGACTATGTCTATAGTTTACGCCTGAGTCTTTTTGTATTCAACAAGCCACTTCTTCACAGTCAGTGCCACAGCCTTGGCGTCCTCGGCGAGCATGAGTTCGGCGCGTAACTCAGCCGCGCCGGGCCAGCCGTTCACATACGCCTTAAAGTGTTTACGCATGATAGCGAAACTCTTAACGCCCTTGAAAGCCTTCTCGAACATTTTTGAGTGTTCAACCATTGTTTTGAGACGCTCCTCAGGCGTGCGCTCGCGAGCCTCCTTCGGACCGCCCTGTGCATGGATGTTTTCGAACAACCACGGCTTACCAAAAATACCGCGACCGATCATGACCCCATCACATCCGTATTTCTTGATCTTGGCCGCACCATCTGCGATTGACTGCACATCACCATTACCGAGAAGCACTGTTTCCGGCGATACTTCATTTCGAAGTTTTACGATTTCGGGCATGAGATCCCAGTGAGCGTCTACAAGCGACATCTCCTTGCGAGTGCGAAGATGAACTGTCAGTGTCGGTGGCTTCTGTTCGAGCATCGTGCGCAACCATTCCATTTCTACTTTGTTGTAACCCAGACGGGTTTTAACTGAGACAGGAATCGGCTGCTTGATGGCCCCCGCATCGACCGCATCCCGAACACCTGCACGAGCTGCTTCGAGAATAGCGACGGCAACCTTCGGTGTCCTGATAAGAGCCGAGCCTCCGCCCTGTTTTTCAACAGCACGATCAGGACAACCCATATTGATATCGATACCATCGAAACCAAGTTCGGCTGCAAGCTTCGATGCTTTGCGCATCGCCTCCGGATGGCCGGTAAAAAGTTGTGCGACGATCGGGCGCTCCTTGCGAGAATAGACCAGGTCGAGCATGAGAACTTCGCGACCGGGCGAGATGAGACCGTCAGACGAGACGAATTCGGTCCATGTCACATCGGGAGCGCCGAACTTCGCAAAGAGTTTGCGGAAGACGCTGTCGGTGACATTGGCCATCGGCGCCATAACGAAAATCGGCTTGTTGGCCGCTTTGAGTTCTTGCCAGAAGTGAGGTTTTGCTGCCCGTACAGGCTTATCCGGCCGAATTGACATGCATTGACTTTATATTATTTAACTTTATTTATCAAACGAATCACGTCTTCATCGCGATTATCGGATCCGAGAACGACGATCGCATATACGTCCTTTTTGCCGTTCGGCTGGACAGGTCCGAGCTCGAGGAGAACCGCACCGGTCTTTTTTGCCTCGTCAGTGAAACCGTTCTTGCCTCCGAGATAATATGACCATGACAAAAAGTGTGTCGGATTTATCCACGTGTGACTGCGGATTGTTTTCGTGCGAGTGAGGGTCAGATTCAGCACCTCCGGATCATTTTTGCGCAGCCATTCGAGAATAGTCACCATGTCTGACGCAGTAGAAACATTGAGCGGAGACAAACCTGACGGGTCGTCAAAATACGTACGATATGCGCCGATCTGCTGCATGAAATTGTTCATCTCCTTCAGGAATTTTGTGCGGCCGAGCCTGCGCGCGAGCGCCTCGGCTGCGTCATTTGAAGAGACCATGAGCAACGGATACATCAGTTGATCCGCGGTAAATGTTTCTCCCGGAATAAAACCTGCCGTATTGCCGAATGTATTGGTAATAGCTGGTGTCAACGTAATTACTGCGTCCTTCGGTATAGTGCGGCGCGCGACCTCGGCAGTTACCAGTTTCGTAAGTGATGCAATCGGCTTGAGGCGTTCTGAATCGTACTCGGTCCATGTCTGCCCCGTCGTCAGATCTTTGACGATGTATGCTGACGCAGTAATGCGACCGGATGTATCCCTCAGTGATGAGACGGCTGAGTTCACCAGGTCCTCTTCTTCATCGGCGGTATACGTTATTTTGCGTGAAAATACGCTGCCGCTCGTAGCGGCATTACTCGTTGTACGGACCAGTGCCGGCCGCGTGAGTGCCAACGACGCAAACGACGGATGCGGCACATGCTGCCACACCCATCCGGCGCTCCATGAAACGGCGATTCCCACCACGACTACGGCGAGCCCGCCAAATACAACGATGGAAAATTGCTTCATTATTGATTGGGATGCTCTGTTGTTTCCTCCGGAGATTCCTCCTCCTTCACGTCTATTGCGCGAGAGTATACGTTCGGCGGAAATTGAGTTTTGATCTCGCTCCAGCCGATTTTTTTGCCGGCGGCGTGGGCATCGCTGACCATGTGATTCCAGAACGCCACGAGATTGTTATATTCGGTTTCCAGATTGGCTCGCTCGTTCATCTGTATCACTACGATTGAATTGCCGTCAGGGTTGTCGGCATAGAGTTCATAGATACCACCTCGCTGTACAAGCATGGCATGAACATGAATCCCCGCCTTTTCAATAGAGGCGACCAGCGCTCCCAGACGTTTGAACTGCGTGGTCGTTGTCGCCTGCGTACCGAGCGCATTTGCGGCAGTCAGTTCAGGGAGATAGTAGCGCATATAATTGGCCGCGTCGGGATCATCGACGGTCTTATACAAATACGCATCCGCATCGGCAAGATAACAATTCTTCCCCATTGGAATATCCGAGTCGGTTACGTCCGGCAGATCGGCGCAGATAACCGCCTCGGGAGCCTTCTCCGAGACGGTAACCGAGAGTGTTCGCAGGCCCGTACGAGCCACTGCGACACTGTTGATGCGAGGCGAGGTTGAGGCAACCGCCTTTATTACCGCCGATTTTGAATACAGAAATGCATTTGCGCGCGAAAACAGGCCTATGTATGCCCCATCAAGGGCGTTCATGGTCGCAAGACGCATCGGCGTTGCCAGCATCTCGTCGCCGTACGCGTCGACAGCGTTGATCTGTAATGATTCGAGGAATGAAATGCGGGACAAACAAAAGGTCCATGCTGCGAAAGCCGCAATGGTGGCAACGATGCCTATAATTGCACGACGACGCCTGCGCTGTGCAAATGAATTCGAATGTCGGGTACCGGAAGTGCCGCCCGCCGCACCAGAACGCGGCGCAAGGCCGAGACGGGCGGCGCGCTGCTTACTTGATCGTGTCCTTGCCAACATATTTCACGAGAACATCGGGGATTTTGATGGAACCGTCTGCCTGTTGGAAATTTTCGACCAGTGAAACGAGAATGCGCGGAGTGGGAATGGCCGTCGAGTTAAGCGAGTGACAGTACTGCATCTTGCCCGCCGCGTCCTTGTAACGGATGTTGAGACGACGGCACTGGAAATCATGGAAATAGGATGCCGATGATATCTCGCGGTATTTGCCTTCCTTCGGAACCCAGAGCTCGATGTCGTACTTTTTGACCTGACCGAGACCGAGATCGCCGCCGCAGTTCACAACCGTGTGATACGGGATGCCGAGTGACTCGATGAACTCTTCGGTGTTGCGGTTTACTTCGTTGTGCAATGCGACAGAAGTCTCGTGGCTGGCTTCACAGAGGATGACCTGTTCCCATTTATAAAATTCGTTCACACGGATGAGACCCTTCACATCCTTCGAGTGTGCGCCCGCTTCGCGGCGATAACACGGAGAGAAGCCGAGATAGCGCTTTGGCAGAGCGGCGTTATCAAGGACTTCGTCGGCGTGCATGCCCATGATCGGAACTTCAGCTGTACCCGCGAGAAAATCACCATCTTGTGTCTGATAGAGGTCCTCTTCACCGCCCGGAAGATAGCCTGTGCCGTAAAGATTTACTTTGCGAACAACGATCGGCGGAATGACCGGCGTGAATTTGCGAGAGCCGAAAAATTCCATGGCGTAGTTCCAAATAGCGACTGCGAGACGAGCTCCGTCACCGGTGAGGAAGTAGCCGCGGAAACCGTGGACCTTCGCGCCGCGCTCGAAATCCACCATATTGAGGGCGGTCATGAGTTCGACATGATCCTTCGGCTGGAATGAGAAGGTCGGCTTGGTACCCCAAACTTTGACTTCCTGGTTTTCCGCATCGGTCGATCCCTCGGGAACGGACATGTCGGGCACATTCGGGACGCGCAACATCATGTCCTGCCATGACTTCATGAGCTCTTTGAGTTCGGCATCTGCAGACTCAAAGTCAGCCTTTACCTGCTTCATCTGCGCAAGAAGAGCTGTGCGCTCTTCCGGCTGGGCGGAAGCGATCTTTGCATTAGCGGCATTCTGCTCTGCACGCTTGGCTTCTGCGGCTGCCATAAGCGCGCGACGCTTGTCGTCGAGTGCTATCAGTGCATCGATATCGACATTGATGTGCTTTTTCTTGGCCGCAGCAATGACAATGTCTTTGTTATCACGAATGAATCTGATGTCCAGCATGGTAGTGGCCCCATCATAGCAATATATAGAGAGGCGCGCTATACTTGTTTTACTGCCGCGCGTGAGAGAGAATACCGGAAACGAGATATATGACCGCGCCTCTATCTATTACATAGCGTCATTTCGTACGATCCATAGCCGGAAAAAGCGCTCCGGGTTCGTACCTGAACGCTCGTGATCTAACGGCATGAATGATTCGATATATGAGATTCCGGCAAAACAGTATCCTGAAACGCTCTTACAGCAAAAAAATGGCCCACGCACGTTGTTCGCACGAGGTAAGTTCACACATACGCCGGACACAAAGTATGTGTGCGTTATCGGCGCCCGGCATTACACGAAATACGGTGAACACGTTGTCAATAAACTCATCGAAGGTCTGCGAGGGTATCCTATCGTTATTGTCTCCGGCCTTGCCCTCGGCATAGATAGTATTGCTCATTACGCCGCCATACACGCAGGCCTGAAGACGATCGCATTCCCCGGCTCAACGCTTGAATGGTCGCGGATTCAACCGCGACAGCATGAAGATCTCGCACGGCACATTGTCGAAACCGGCGGCACGCTACTGTCACCGTGGCGAGTCGGATATCAGACCGGCAGCTGGTGCTTCCCTGCACGCAACAGGCTGATGGCGGCCATCTCTCATGCCACACTGGTGATAGAGGCTGCAAAAGGTTCGGGCTCCCTTCTGACGGCACAGCATGCGGAAGAACTTGGCCGCGACGTATTTGCAGTGCCCGGATCAATACTGTCTGCAAATTCCTATGGGCCGCATATGCTTATCCGTCAGGGCGCGGCATGTATCCGGTCTTCGACGGATATTCTACGGGAGCTTGGCTTCGACGGAGACGATGCACCGTCGAGGTTTGATCTCGTACTCAAGACGCTGTCGCCACATGCGCAACGTGTCGCTCAGGTCGTCGCACTCGGCGACACTACGGTCGATCAGCTTCTTGAACGACTAGACGCCATGACCATAAGCGACATACTCGCCTCCGTCTCGGAGCTTGAGCTTGCCGGCATCGTCCGTTCGTATTTCGGCGTCATAAAACTTGTGTAGCTTTTCACTATCGTGTAATACTGACTCCATTCATGAAGCTCGTCATCGTCGAAAGCCCGTCAAAATCAAAAACGATCTCCAAATACCTTGGAGACGATTTTATCGTGCGCGCATCCGTCGGTCACGTCCGTGATCTTCCGAAGTCTCAGAAGAAAGCAGTCGATATCGAAGGCGGCTTTGTTCCGCATTATGAGATAGTTGCAAAGAAAGGTCCCGTCCTTGATGAGATTGCCCATGAAGCCGAGAAGGCCGACCAGGTAATTCTTGCAACCGACCCTGATCGTGAAGGTGAAGCGATCGCCTGGCACATTGCCGAAGTTCTCAAGGAGCGTCTCGGACCGGGGGTCGCCAAGAAAATGGAGCGTATCACCTTCCAGGAAATCACCAAGGAAGCAGTTCAGGACGCGATCCGGCATCCTCGTCAGATCGACGAGCGCCTCCGCGAAGCTCAGGAAGCGCGCCGTGTTCTCGACCGCCTCGTCGGTTACGATCTTTCCGGGCTCATTTGGAAGAAAGTCCGCTACGGTCTCTCTGCCGGCCGCGTTCAATCACCGGCTCTCCGCATTATTATGGAACGCGAGCGTGAAATCCGCGCATTCGTACCCGAGACCTACTGGTCCATCACCGCTGATTACAAGGCTGCCGCATCCGGAGCAGCCAAAGGCGCCGCGTTTCAGCTCACCTGTGCAAAAGAACCGCGTGACCGTACGGAGGTTGATACCATTCTCGACACCGCGCGCTCACCAAAAGCTGGCTGGACAGTTACCGATGTCGAAGAGACCGAAGTAAAGCGCTCACCTCGTGCACCATTCATCACATCGACACTTCAGCAGGCTGCTTCGACCCGTCTTGGTTTTTCACCGTCGCGCACGATGGGTATCGCTCAGAAGCTCTACGAAGCGGGTCACATCACATACATGCGTACCGACTCGACCAATCTTGGCGCACAAGCTGTCGAGCAGATTTCAGCGGTCATCACAAAGTCCTACGGCGACCAGTATCTCAATGTTCAGAGGTACGCCACCAAATCCAAAAACGCCCAGGAAGCGCACGAGGCCATCCGCCCGTCTGTCTTCGCCAAGGCATCAGCTGGCGCTACCGACGAACAGAAGAAGCTCTATCGTCTCATCTGGCAGCGTGCCGTCGCATCACAGATGAGCGACGCTATTATGGCGCGCACCAAGATCTCGGCAAATGTCGCTGGTGCAACCGGCGAAGGTTCAGATGCACAGCCGATCCCTGCATTCGAGACCACCGGCTCTCGTGTCATCTTTGACGGCTGGCTCAAGGCAGATCCGGAATCCGTCGGTGAAGACATAGTCCTTCCGAAAGTAAAGAAAGGCGAAGCGCTCACCCTCACCGATATTCGTGCCGACGAAAAGCAGACGCAGCCGCCGTCACGCTATACCGAAGCAGGCCTCATCAAGGAGCTCGAGAAGCGCGGCATTGGCCGTCCGTCGACATACGCCTCCATCTGCAAGACCATCGAGGATCGCGGCTATGTCGAGCGTGAAAATCGCTCACTCAAGCCGACCGATACCGGCGACGTCGTCTCGACCTTTCTCGAAGAATATTTCCCGTCATATATTAGCGACTCATTTACCGCCGACATGGAAAACCAGCTCGACGAAATTGCGAGCGGTGATCGCACCTATGTAAAGACTCTTTCAGATTTCTACGGCCCGTTCCTCAAGGATGTAAAATCCAAAGAAAAGATCAGCAAGGCAACCAAGCTCGGCGCAGCCGACCCGAAGTTCAAGTGTCCGAAATGCGGCGCGTCTCCTATGGAGATCAAACTCGGCAGGAACGGTAAGTTCCTTTCCTGTTCCCGCTATCCAGATTGTGACGGCGCGCTTACTATCGACGGTCTCGAATTCAAGAAAGACGAACCGATCGGCACCGATCCCGCCACCGGACTGCCTATTTTCGTACTCAACGGCCGATTTGGTCCGTATGTTCAGCTCGGCACCAAGCCCGAGAAGGCCACCAAGGTGAAGAAGCCGCGCCGCAAGAAGGGCGAGGCATCATCAGCAGAGTCGGCTGTGTCCGGCGACCCCACTGAGACCGCCGCAGCTTCTTCTGCGAAACCTCGCATGGCCTCCATTCCTAAAGGAAAGGATCCGACCACCGTCACTGTCGCAGACGCACTCGTGTATCTCAGCCTCCCGCGCGTTCTTGGCACTGACCCCGCAACTGGAGTGAAGATCACCGCATCTATCGGTCGCTTTGGCCCGTATATCGTACGTGACAAAGACTTCCGCTCGGTGAAGGCACCGGATGATGTCTACAAGATTACCCTTGAGCGCGCACTTGAGATCCTCTCTCAGCCCAAAGCCAAGCGCGGCTTCCAAAAAAAGAAGATTGCGTAGCCGCGATGCCGCGCATACGTAAGATCGGCATGCCTTCGCCGTTTTCTCATATATACCGGGCGGTCAGATAGGCCCACGTTGAGCAGCCTTTCGGGGCTGCTTGACGTTTAGATCTTTTTATGCTAATATACAAGCACGGCTCCGCTTCTGGGGCCTAATTCAAACAGATAGTTGTCAGGACTGTTCCTTCGAAAATGAAAGAACCAACAACTTCGGATACGACCCCGAAGAAAAAGATTTTGGTCGTAGACGACCTCGTGGAAATCCGCACAATGACGGCGGCCATGCTCGAACGGATCGGATATGAAGTCACTACGGCCTCCAACGGCCGCGAAGGGCTTCAGATTGCGGTCGAGTCCGAGCCGGACCTCATCATCAGCGACATCTCGATGCCCGAACTCGACGGGATCAAGATGGGTCAGGCCCTGCGTCGCGGCAACCTGGACGTCCCCATTCTGTATGTGTCCTCATCTCTGCGGATACCTACGTATATGGCGGACGTGCAAACCATCACGCCGCATTACCTTCACAAGCCGGCGCTTGCGCGCCAGCTCACGGAAAAGGTCGCCGAAATCCTCGCGCAGGCCGCCTAATTCAACAGGCGTCCGACGTTTGTTCCCTCCGACCGCCCTGTCTTCGGACGTGGCGGTCGTTTTTTGTATGTATTCGGAGCACGATACGTCTACCCATAGGAACGCCCTTTTTGTATACGCATGAATTCGAAATATCCTCCCGTTTCCGTTCGTTCCGATTCCGATCGCCGGAATGTACTTGTGGTCGACGATCACCACATCAGTCGCGAGTTTGTGATGCGCATCATCGAAGCTCTCGGCTACCACGTGATTACCTCCGATGGCGGCGAGGACGCGATCCACGTCCTTAGCGGACATTCGCATGATCCGTTTAACCTTGTTGTGGTCGAGCTGAATATGCCCAAAATCGACGGCGTCGATGTCGTCAGGTGTATGCGGAGGCTTAAAATGGATACTCCGGTTATATTTACCTGTGACGGACCGCTTCGATATCCGATGACGGTGCTCACTACGATCACTCCCCATATCATCAAAAAGCCGATTACGGATATCGGTCACGTTGAAGATCTCGTCACGCGCGCTATAACCGCCGATATACACGATGGTGCCGGCGCACGATAGTATCGAGAATCGGCAGCCGGAAAATAGCCGGAGGCTAGAGGGAGAAATTCTTCAACGAGTAGAGATCTTCCGTGTTCTCTTCCCTGGCCACATCAGCCGGGGCACGATCATCGATAGGCTGCTCGGTTGAATCCCGGGCAGCTTCTTTGTTTGTAGAAGCTGGTGCAGCTGCGGCCGCCGCACCTGATACAGCAGCGCCACTGTGCATAGCGTGCATCTTTTCCAGCAACGCACGAAGATCGTCCGGCGAGAAGAAATCGATAGTGACGGTACCGCCCTCCTTCCCCTTTTCAATACGAACACGCGTACCGAGTGTTTCAGTAAAGGACTTTTCCATCTCGATGATTGCCGGGTCGAGATACTTGGACTTGTTACGGATCTTTTCGGTAGCAACGCGTCGAGAGAGCGACTCTGCTTCGCGGACCGTGAGCTTCTTGGTCATGATCTCCTTGAAGAGGACCAGTTGCTCTTCCGGCCTATCGGTGAGCATGAGGAGCGGACGGGTGTGACCTTCAGAAATTTTGCCGTCCTGGAGTGCATTCAAAATCTCATCAGGCAGGGCCAAAATACGCATCGAGTTCGAAACGTATTCACGACTCTTGTTTACCTTGTCGGCGATCTGCTGCTGCTTGAGATTGAATTCCTTGGCGAGACGCTCAAATGAACGTGCACGGTCAACCGCATTGAGATCCTCACGCTGGAGGTTTTCGAGAATAGCGAGCTCAAGCTTGGCCAGACCGTCATCTTGTCCCGTACGAATGAGAACCGGCACTTGGGCGAGACCGGCGAGTTTCGATGCGCGCAAACGGCGCTCACCGGAAATGAGTTCGTACTCGACGGACATGCCGCCCGTCTCATGATAGACCTCCTTGCGAGTGACGGTAAGCGGCTGGAGCACGCCGTACATACGGATGGAGTCGGCAAGGTCCTTGAGGGCATGCTGGTCGAATTCGCGGCGCGGCTGATATGGGTTCGGAGCGATCTTCTCCAGTTCCACCCAGAAGACCGCATTGTCTTTATAACCTGATTGCATGGCAGATATTTTAGCATATGTTAGACTCTTTCAATCGCCGGGATGGCGGAATTGGTAGACGCACACGACTCAAAATCGTGCGGAGCAATCCATGGGAGTTCGATTCTCCCTCCCGGCACAAAACGAACGCAGTGAGTGTTAGCCGGGAAGCAAACCGTTGAACGGTTTGCGTGGGAGAATCGAAAAGGTTGAGTATATTTCCGAAGCGGCATACGGTTCCCAGCACCTACGCAATGACCACCTGATCGGCCGTCAGCCGATCACAGTCACCAGCCGTCGCGCACCAGCGCGGCGGCTTTTTTGACACTCGAGAAAATTTAATGTATTGTTTTGGTGAACCAGTTTCAGACACATTCCTGTCCCATGAAAATCATTGTCCGTTCTCTCGCGCTTATCTGCGTGCTGCTCTGCGGAGCCGCGTGCACTTCAACGAAGCCGGCTGTCCCGGTTGTGGAGCAGGCTTCCAAGAAGCCTCAGTCCACCACCAACCCTACCTCTCTCTTGAAGCTCAACCCTGTTGAGCAGACCATCCTGACGTATACCGGCAAATCAACCGACTACGTCACCCAAGGTAAAACCGGCGCCATTAGCGAAGCCTCCGGCGCAACGTTCATCATCAAAATTATCCGGGATCGCTGGATCGATGTGACCGTACGTCCCAAAGACGGTCTGCCCTGGCATCTCGCCGTGGGCGCACCGACCTCAAAATCGATTGCTGATCTCGTTATCGGCAAAAATTACGGCGGCATGCGGCTTTCAAACCATCCTGACTATGGCGAACTCGATTTTTCGGGTGACGGTCGCGGGTACAACACCACCAGCGGCATATTCGCCATTCACGAGCTCGAAATTGCGCCGGACGGCACCGTTCTGCGTCTCGCTGTCGACATCTTCATGCACGGCGATAACATGAGCACGTCTGGCCTTATGGCAGCTCTCCGCTATCATTCCCGCGTCGAGATCCCGGTCCAGAGCATGCTGTAACACATATCGCCCGCTCTTTCTTCCGTTCAAACCCGCGTCCAACGACGCGGGTTTTTTGTCATTTTGTCAATAACATGCTAGGCTGTCTCTCACAACTTACTACGTAACGCCACACTATATGGCCGCATCTTCTACAACCAAACCAAAGCTTCTTGTTATCGTCGGTCCTACCGCATCCGGAAAGTCTGACCTCGCCGTAGAGCTCGCTCTCACATTTAATGGCGAAGTCGTTTCTGCCGACAGTCGCCAGGTCTATACCGGTCTCGATATTGGCACCGGCAAGATTACCGAGACCGAAATGAAGGGTGTGCCCCATTACTGCCTCGATATTGCCGATCCCAAGGATCGCTTTACCGCCATGCACTGGAAGCAGGCTGCCGAAGCAGCAGTCTCGGACATCATTTCACGCGGCAAGCTCCCGATCATTTGCGGAGGTACCGGTTTCTATATCTCCTCGCTCATCGATGATCTCGGTTTTCCTGAGGTTGAGGCTGATGCCGAAGAGCAGAACAAACTCGAGCAGATGTCTGTCGAGGCCCTCTTTGAGGAACTCAAGAAGCTCGACCCCGCTCGCGCAGCCACCATCGATCTCAAAAACAAACGCCGTCTGTCGCGTGCCATCATCATTGCCCGCTCCCTTGGTGCAGTTCCCGAAATTTCGAAGCCAACCGAAGCAAAATATGACGTCATCATCATTGGCATCAAGCCGTCAGATTCTGTTCTCCGTGATCGCATCAACAGACGACTTGATGCCCGCATGAAAGCAGGCATGCTCGAAGAGGTTCGTGCGCTTCATGAAAAAAAGGGACTCTCGTTTGAACGCATGGATGAGCTCGGTCTCGAATATCGCTACCTTGCCCAACATCTTCAGAATCAGATTACGCTCTACGATGCCATGCATCTCCTCGCCACCCGCATTTGGCAGTACTCAAAGCGTCAGATGACCTGGTTCAAGCGTGACAATCGCATTCAGTGGACCACTCCGGAGACTGCGCTTGCCGTTTCAACCCAGCTCGTCACCGATTTCTTGAAAACCCGCTAGGCGAATCTGCTGATGCGAATATGCATCGCCGCAATTACACCCTGTCTTTTTTCGGTGATCGAGAAGCCGGGCGTTTCTTTAGATACTGCTTCCCTTTCAATTTGTCTGGCAAATAACTTTCCTCATCGTAGAGCTTGTAGCCTTTGTGATAGCCCAGGTCCTTCATGAGTTTCGTTGGCGCGTTGCGGATACGCATCGGCACAGGCAGATTACCTGTTTTTTGCACATCAGAAAGCGCTTCGAAATACCCATCGTATGCGCTTCTATCCTTCGCTGCCAGGGCCAGGTATGCAGTGCCGTGCGCCAGATTGATACCCGCCTCCGGCAGACCGATCTTTGTGACCGCATCAAACACTGCGTTTGCCACAACCAGCGCTGTTGGCTGTGCCAAGCCGATATCTTCTGATGCAAAAATGACCATGCGTCTCGCGATAAACTTCGGGTCTTCACCACCCTGAATCATGCGCGCGAGATAATAGAGAGCTGCGTCCGCCTGCCCTGCTCGCATACTTTTGATATACGCCGAGATAGTGTCGTAATGCTCCTCACCCTTCTTATCGAAACGGATGAAAGCGTGCTCAAAGGTGTTCTTGAGATTGGTCAACGTAATCGATCCGTAGAGTCGTTTGCAGTTCTCCAATGCAGTGATGGCCATACGCGCATCTCCATTGGCCATGGATACAAGCCAATCTTCTGCCTCTTTGGGCATCTTTATTTTTGCTCGCTTGATGATCTTGCG
>DASVLR010000050.1:0-4445 GCA_036384775.1 Minisyncoccota bacterium | reverse complement strand
TCCTTGCCGAGCACTACCTCGCCCGGAGGGCATGCGATAAAGACGTCGTAGTCATTTTTGAGCGATGGAACGAACGCGAGCGTTCCGACGATATCGGCGATGTCATCCTCATGAATGAACTGGCGGAGCCATTTTTTGGTGATCGGCGTGAATGAGACCATGGCCGATATGAGACGGTGGATGAAATTCTCTTTGAGCTGACCTGAGAGCGTTGCCTGAAGGCCGAAGCGGATACGCATATAGCGACCACGCGGACCAGTGATGGCGGCCGGACGGATGATGGCTACCTGGACCTTGGAACCCGCTGCCCGGGCGGCTTCGTATTTTGCGCGGAGGTGCTCCTCGGTAATGCGCTTCTCTTCTGCATAGAGATAGTCGCTCTTCCTGAAGGGATGTTCTTCGGTAAAACGCTGGTCGACTGTGTTCGACGGATATGCGGCATACGAAGCTACGGTCGAGAAGTGAATGAGTCGCCTCACCGACGGGGTCGAAAATACAAAATCAAAAACGGCATCCGAACCATCCACATTCCAGCGCCATTGTTCATCTTTTCTGCCGTACA
The DNA here is from genome assembly GCA_036384775.1 of Minisyncoccota bacterium. GTDB lineage: Bacteria > Patescibacteriota > Minisyncoccia > Phycocordibacterales > PALSA-1337 > C7867-002. Next base: position 3,883 of record DASVLR010000050.1, on the reverse strand, counting down.
TCTCGCGGATCTGCCACGCGCAGTGAATGACGATATCGGGCTTGGCTGCGGCAACCTGCTCGCGCCAGACGCCGACATCGGCGGTATTGCCGGTGATGAATGTGACATTCGGACGGCTCTGCAAGAAATCAGGCATCGGCTCCTTGTCGAGGCCGATAATACGGCCGACGTCCGGCCTGGTCGAAAAGAGATCGATAAGCATCGCACCCACATACCCTGCCGCGCCCGTGATGAAAATAGTGTGTTTCTGCATGTGGGCCGATTATAGCTTATATAACTCGCCTACGCACCCAAACGTGACAGAAGCGTGCGCAGCGTTTTCAGAGCGATCATGATATCAAGGCCGAATGAACGGTGCGTGATGTAGTAGAGGTCGTATGAAAGTCGCAGTTTGGTCTCTTCGACTGACTGCGGCGGCTTGTCCTGAGAGACCTGGGCCCAACCGGTGAGTCCCGGTGAAATGATCGTACGCACCTGATAGTACGGGATCTCTTCACGGAGACGCTTCGCGAGACCGATCACGTCGGCACGCGGACCGATAAGGGACATATCACCGCGAATGACGGCGAGCGCCTGCGGCAGTTCATCGATGCGGGCTGAGCGGATGAACGTACCAACTTTGGTGACTTGATTGTTGTTCGTACCGCTTTCGCTCACCCACTTGTCGCTGTCATTGCGCTGCATGCTGCGAAACTTATGGATGCGGATGATCTCGCCGTTCCTGCCGACACGCTCCTGAACAATAAAGATCGGGCCGCGATCCTCGAGCTTGATGGCAAGCGCGACGAACGGATACGCGATGACACAGGCGATGCCCACAATACAGCCGAGCAGAAAATCAAAAGCGCGCTTGAGGAAGTCATAGACGCCGGGCGTTATCGATGAGATGGTGCTCATAATCCAGGCATGATTCATGCGCGACAGCGGAATACGGTCAAAGACCTCCTCGTAGAGCTCGTGAAGGTCGATGATGCGAGCCTTGGCAAAATACCGGTCATAGAGTTCCGGAAGCACGGCCTCCATATGCGGATCATCCATATCGGCGATCACATAGATGAATTCGTTGTGAATCTCATCCATAGCCGAAAACAGTTTCTGCATCGACTCACTGGGACTGAGACGCTCACGGCAGTAGAGTCCGACGCGCGGATTGTGTGACATTTCACGGACAAGCTCCTCAGCCTCGACGGATGAGCCGATGACGAATGCCGGGCTCTTCCTGCGCAGCGAAAGAAGCGAATACGTGTTGAGCCTCCAAAGAATGATGAAGACCGTCGAGAGGCCGAGATAGATAAAGAGATTGATCCTCGGAGTAACGATGAATGTCGGTATGAAGTACAGGAGGACGACCGCGAGGATGCCGTTGCCAATCTGACCTCGGATGATGAGACTCGGCAGGCCGGCACGGCTCGCGTGAATGCCACGACCATACAAGCCGGTGATATAGAAACCGACCAGCGACAGAATAAAGATGATGCTGAACGGAAGAATGTGTGCATTCACCAGGTTCGCGCTCGGCAGTTCGGCATAGCGCAAAACTAGGGCCGCCCACAACGAAAAGGCCATGAGGATGAGGTCTCCAAGGCCCAAAATAAGAGGTTCTTTCCTATTAATGACTGGTATTGTATGATTCGAACGCATGAGAACGTGCGTAACCATACCACGTTTTCTTCATTTTATGAAGCCGCTCAAAGTCCTCATCCTGATCACCAAGGCCAACTGGGGCGGCGCCCAGCGATATGTGTTCGATGTCGCAACGGGCCTGCCGAAAGACCGGTTTTCAGTTGAGGTCATGGCCGGGTCTGAGGGCGTCCTCACCGAAAAGCTCAGCGCCGCCGGCGTCTTCGCTTCAGGCACCCTCGAGGTGGGACGCGACGTCAGCTTCACCGGTGATGTGAAGGCCGCGTTCAAACTCATACAGCTCCTCAGAATAAAGAAGCCCGACATCCTTCATGTCAACAGTTCCAAGATCGGCGGAGTCGGTGCATTCGCGGGGCGACTTGCGGGCGTGCCGCGCATCGTCTTCACCGTACATGGCTGGGCATTCAATGAGAACCGTCCCCTTGCCCAAAAACTCGCCATCAAGTTCCTGTATTGGGTGACCATTATGTTGTCGCATGAAGTCATGGTCGTGTCCGAAGCGGCACGTGCGCAGGTGCGCTATTGGCCGCTCATCCAGAAGAAACTGTCAGTCGTCCACAACGGTGTCCCTTCAATTGTCGGCTTCTCGCGCGCAAATGCACGGCTCGAACTGACGCGCATGAACGAGGCAGTGAGGAAAGCCGCCGAGGGCCGCTCTGAATCCAATCTCATCTGGCTTGGCACCATCGCCGAACTCCACCACATCAAAGGCCATGAATACGCCATTCGCGCCGTCGCCTCATGCATCGATATGTATGAGCGCGCCAACCCTTCCAAGAAGATCATTTACACGATCATGAGCGACGGCGAGGAGCGGCAGAAACTTCAGACGCTCATCAATGAGCTTACGGTTCAGGACCGCATCATCCTCATGGGCAGGGTTCCCGACGCTGCACAATACATAAAGGCCTTTGACGTATTCGTTCTTGCTTCCTTGTCGGAGGCTCTGGGCTATGTGCTCATCGAGTCGGGCATGGCGGGAGTACCCGTCGTCGCAACGGCGGTCGGCGGCATACCGGAAGTGATCGATGATATGTATTCGGGCATCCTTGTTCAGCCAAAAAACATCCGCGAACTCACGCATGCCGTTTCGTTTGTACTTGAGCATCCCAAGGAGGCCCGGGAGTACGGAGCTCACCTCAAGGAATCAACGCAGAAGCGATTCTCCCTGCCGACCATGCTTGAGCGCATCCAGACAGTGTATACCAGGAAAACAGCACCCGAAACTTCATCACTATGAACGAGAAACTGCATTCGAACGATTTTCCCGACTGTTTTTATCGCGTGAGCATAAAAGGCTTATGCGTCCGGGACGGCAAAGTTCTTCTGGCGAAAGAATCCGCCGAGCTCAGCGGCATGTGGGAGATGCCAGGGGGCGGACTCGATTTTGGCGAAGATGTAAAAGAGGGCCTGAAACGCGAGATCGAAGAGGAGATGGGTCTTTCGATTCGCAGAATTTCAGATAAACCTATATATGTGTGGTCGTATAAACAACATGGCCACAAACTCGAATGGTACTACTGCTTGGTTGTCATTTATCAGATCGAACTCGAAAATCTCGACTTTACTCCGAGCAGAGAATGTACGGAGATCAGATTTTTCAGCAAGGAAGAATTGCAGACGCTGCCATTGTATGGAAAGGCACAGCCGCTCCAGGGTGTTTTCAATCCGAAGGATTTCGAGGCTGATTTCTAAACAAAAGGGCCGCTCGCGAGATCGCGAGCGGCAATGCGTGCTGATGACAACTCACACTTAGGTCTCCGTAAGCGTGCCGATCTCGGCGAAGCCTGTTCGCACACCAGGATAGATCCAAACCCAGCCGAGATCTTTTTCCAGACAAAAGTCGTGGTCGAGCAAACGGGCCGCTTCTGCAATTGAAGCAGCGCGGCCGTCAGAGTTCTCCAGACGCACTGGAAATCCTTCGCAGAAGACGAGCATGCGGATCGGCCTGACATTCACGTCAAAGCGATGTTTTTCGTTGAATTCAAGACCGATCTGCGACGCTTTCAACTGGGTTTCCTTCTGAGTGGTATCACTGAGCGCTTCGGCAACAATGGCCGGGAGATGTGCGCGGAGCTTCTCAATCTGTTGATTGGTAAACCGCTTCGGATCGAATCGGATATCGACAATAGGCATAACAAACTAGGATGGTGGATTGAGTGAGAGATGTGCTCTTCAAAGTATAAAGAGCGTTGATACGCTTATATAAACACATGAATTAAAAAATGTAAACACCAGAATT
>DASVLR010000049.1:0-3507 GCA_036384775.1 Minisyncoccota bacterium | reverse complement strand
ATCGTATCCCGGACCACCGAAGGCGGAACGATGGCGAAGTATGCCGACATCGCCGCCGGAATTACGACCACGACCCAAACCTGAACACGGCCCGGAACCTCCACGACTATATGCAGGGTCTCAGCTTCTTCCGGCCTAGCTTCGGCACGGTCCCGCTTCAACGTACGAAGTAGTTAGTTACGACGCGTCGCTCGGTCGCTATCCTCGATCCGAGCATGTCGCGATGCCACCCTCATCGCAGTTCTTTCCGGACATGTCCGTACCCCGATCCCGGCCCGCGCTATCCTCGCGGGTCTTTTTGACCCTCCCTGATGAAAATGGTATAAATTTAACAGTCTCGTTATCCTCAACCTGTCAGTTTTTACAGAAAGCAGTTCGCTGTGGACAGTTCTTCTCCAAGGCTTCAATACATTTCCCGCGGTCGTCTCTTTGAGATGCGACTATTCGGCCGGCATGCAACGTTCGACAAACCGCCGCCCGATATCGATTTCGTCGACGCACTCGTGCAGGTGTTCTACAATCAACCTTCGGATTGGGATCCTCTGAGTCCTCCCCAGCATTGGGCACGCCACATGCTGGACACAGTGCGCCACCATCTCCCCAAGGAAACAAACCGAGAGAATCTCGGTCTCTACCTCGCGCTCGGCACCTCACTCGACTGGTGGCACGGCGTCGACGCATTCTTCGCCCTCGAACTAGGTGTCGCAACGCTCGATGTTACCACTCGTCGCAGAGGCTCGAAGCGGGCGCGAGAAACGGTTAACTTCGTCATCTACGAGGAGACGATGCACCAATTTTTCGATGATCGATGCGGTAAAATCGCTGCGCGGCTACTCGAGGACCAACGCGGCCTCAAAAACGCCCTCGCGCGATACGCAAAAGCCCAGCTCGATGCCGACCCTGACCATTCGTGACCCGGTCAGGGTCTTTTTATTGCCTTTACAGTATTTTTCTGGTATATTTTTGCGGTCCTCACAAGTGACATGTGCGCGTGTGTGCCAAATGTCGCTTCGCCCATATCTACGCTTCGCTCCGATATAGGCGCTTCGCTCGGGTCAAATCCGAGTACCGGACAAAAGCACTTTACTCGTGATACGCCCATATCTACGCTTCGCTCCGATATAGGCGCTTCACTCGAGTCAAAGTCCAGAGCTTCGCTCTGACTTTTCCTCTCGTTTGCGCCCATAGCTCAGTCGGTAGAGCACTCGCCTCTTAAGCGATTGGTCGTTGGTTCGAATCCAACTGGGCGCACCATGTGCAAAATGACCGGCTTTGGGCCGGTCTTTTTGCACATCGATGTCAGTCTACTCTGGATTCGAACGCCGCAGCGGATGCCGAGCGAGCACGCGAGGCCGCGAGGCGGTGGTCAGCCCGAGACGAGCGGGTAGCGAGTCGAGAGGCGAGACCGAATCCAACTGGGCGCACAGAATAGCGTATACGAATGAGACTGGGTGTTCGCATGCTATATTACTAACGTCCCGCCCTGCCGGGGTGGCGAAATTGGTAGACGCGCGTGCCTTAGGAGCACGTGGAGCAATCCATGGGAGTTCAATTCTCCCCCCTGGCACACAATTTTTTGCCGGACCGGGTCTTCTAAAGTAGCCATTGATATGGCCGTTTTTTGGTATTTGACTTATGCCTATTTTATATGATATAATGCGCGCCGGCTGATTCGTCCGCTCTTTTACATAGGTAACGAGAGAGGATTTTTAATTTCTCCAACACACAACAACGAGCCGCAGGGCTCACAACACAAAAGGATTCGCATGATAGCAATGCAGGGGTTTACGCGGGGAGTCGCATACCCTGTTCCGGTTAGGATCCCAATCAAAACCCTGAACATCCACAGGGCTCCCCATCTGGATGAGATCGCAACTGCAGTCTTAGTTGCAGCGTACGGTGAGGCTTACTTTCCGGGAGTGCGTACAGCACTCGCGGAGGGCAAGATCGACTTCACCGAACGGGAATGGTCGAGAGAGGAGTATATCAAGTTCGAGACGTTGCCCATCGGCACCGGCTACGGAACGTGGTTCAATGAACACATTCGCGGCGGCGACCGCATGAAGGGTCAGTGCGCTTTCACCCTCGCTGTTCGATATCTTCATCTGGGTGAAATGCCGGCACTCCGGCGTCTCACGCAAGAGGTATACGAAAGCGATACGGAAGCGAAGTGCACACCCACCATGCTGGCCGAACTCGTGAAAACGGATCATCGTCACCAGATCGAATACGTTCACACCGTCACGAAGCAAGTCGTTCGTCCCGGTGAGCGTCTTCATGTGTTTGCATGGGCTACGCCGTTCATCCTCGCCATCATTGACCGTCAGGCGCAAATCATTCGCGGCGAGGCCCTCGGGCACCGTCACGGAGAAAAAACGCTGCGCGACTACTTTCACCGGTGGTTGCGTGACCAGGAAAAATGCCTGGCAGAGACGGGTGATGTCATGGACCCGCGGGTCAAAAGTAGCTTGTCCAAACAGATCTCCGACAGCATGCGCAATAAGGCCACGAAAGTGACCGAACTCGCGCACATCGTCGAGGCTCTGACTCGGACAGGCAAATCTGAGACCTTCATCGTCGATCGGCTTGAATATGTCTTCAACGCCATGCTCATCTCCCAGACTGATTTCTGGGCCGAGTATGACCGTCAGGAGCTGGAAGAAGCCGACAAAGGGCCGCCCGCACTCACGGACGCCCTCTTCGATGACCGGCCTGCAAAGCTCTACATCTCGGTGGTCGTGAGTTCCAGTCCGCAGGCAGCGAAAGTTGCCCGCTTCCGCAGGAACCGTATCCAGGATGAGATGGGTGTCGCCAAAGCAGATCGCATTCCCGGCCTCACGCTTCTCCGTGCTCCCGACAAAGGTAATATGCAAATATTCACCGATCGGGAGCTCGCCGGAGTCCGTGTGCGTGCCGGCAGCGAATCGTGCGTCGGCGTGCTGGAGATTGCTATCCGCATGATCCGAACGCTGGAACTCCTGTTTCAGGGCGCCGACCCGCGTGATGTGCAGATCAAGACATTCACTGCACTCGGTATGGAAGGTGAAGGTCCGGACAAAATCTGGTACTACTTCAAGAATGGCGGTATGGCCATGAACGGTAGCACCACCAAAGACCGACCCCCCACCAAAATCCTGCCGACGCAGATGCTCACCATCCTGCAACACGCGTTCCACCCCGACCTGTTCCAAATCTGGGTCGACAAACAACTCCCTCGTTACCTACCCAACAAGTAACTAACTCAATCCCTCATTACGAGGATGGCGTACATACAACTGTACGCCATCTTTTTTATCCCGATGTACCGGCGACATATCCCTTGACTTTTTCCTATAATATGCTATTATGTGTACAGAACCGTGTGTTCTCATATCCTATACGTTATAGGTGTGTGGAGCCCGGTATGTAACCAGCTCCTTGATAGCCGAATCACTTTTGTCAGACAAAAGTTCGGCCCACTTTCGCATTACGCGCGAGCGGGTTTGAACCTCACTCCAACCCGACTTG
>DASVLR010000048.1:0-11850 GCA_036384775.1 Minisyncoccota bacterium | reverse complement strand
AACGGATCGTAAGGATGGCGTCCTTACTGTTCCGACCGCTGCAGTAAAGACTCTCAACGGCCAGTCATATGTCAAGGTCTTGGATATGCCTGTCCTGCCACAAATGACTGCAACTACGCGCGGACAGTACGGCCAGATGGGTTCATCGACACGTTCATTCGGATCGACAACACGTGAATTCGGTTCGACCACTCGCACGTTCGCCACCACAACCATGGCTGCCGGCACCATGATGAATCGCGTTGCTTCGATGACTATTTCAAGCGCAACAGCCCCGCGCAACGTTCCGGTCATCATCGGTCTGTCGGATGATACAAACACAGAAATTCTGAGCGGACTTGAACGCGGACAGCTCGTTGTCACTCGCGTCGTAAACGGCACAGGCTCTGCTACCTCTGCTACCCCATCTATTATCGGCGCCTTCGGTGGCCAGCGCGCAGGTGCGGGCGCAACCACCGTTCGCGCAGGTGCTGCTACCGGCGGCAATGTCCGCTTCGCCACTCCGGCCCGCTAATCCTCGCAGTTCACACACCATCTCCGCATGATCGAGATCAGCAATATAAAAAAGACATACATGACGGGTGACGTCGCTACTCACGCGTTGCGTGGCGTATCATTCACCATCAATGATGGTGAATTCGTCGCGATCATGGGTCCATCTGGTTCCGGCAAATCGACACTCATGCATCTTCTCGGCGCCCTGGATACTCCGACGTCAGGAACATACAAACTCGACGGTCATGATGTTTCCCGCCTCTCTGACGACGAGCTCGCCGATATTCGCAAAAACAGGATCGGCTTCGTGTTCCAATCATTCAATCTTCTTCCCCGTGCGACTGTGCTCCGCAATGTCGTTCTTCCGTTGGTGTACTCGGAAGTTCCTGAGAAACAGCGCGAGCGCATGGCACATGCGGCACTGAAAAGTGCCAATCTCCCCGAGAATCGTTACCACCACCGTTCTAACCAGTTGTCCGGTGGTCAGATCCAGCGTGTGGCTATTGCTCGCGCACTTGTAAACAATCCATCGCTCATTCTTGCCGATGAACCGACGGGCAACCTGGATACCGAGACTTCCAACATTATTCTCGGCACATTCCAGCGACTCAATCAGGAACAGAAGCGTACCATCGTCCTCATCACACATGAGTCGGATATAGCTCGCTATGCCGACCGCATTATTCGCATCAAGGACGGCCTCATCGTGGAAGACAGCAGGAATCACGACAAGATCAAGGCTCGTCCTGCAAAGGAAGACTAATCCAACACCACCATGACGACAGCCGACATTCTTCACGAGACACTCTCCGCCCTGACGGCCAACAAGGTCCGCACAGCGCTTACTATGCTCGGTATTGTCATCGGTATCAGCTCGGTGATTATTCTCGTCGCCATCGGCCAGGGCGCTCAGTCGCAGATTCAATCATCAATCCAGTCGATCGGCTCCAACCTCATCATCATTTATCCGGGCGCTCAGCGCTCATTCGGCTACGGCGCTTCGGGCGGTCGAGGCAATGCCACCACCCTCACCCCGGCTGATGCAGACGCCATCAAGTCTGACGTTCAGAACATCAGCGCTGTCGCTCCGGAACTCGACGGCCGCTACCAGATCACCGCTCCCGGCACCAACACCAATACTTCTGTCATCGGCACTGTTCCGGACTACATGACCGCGCGTAATGTCACCATTGCGGAAGGTGTCTTCTTTTCTAGCGAACAAGTTTCCAGCCGCTCGAAGGTCGCCGTCATCGGTCCGACCACCGCAAGCGACCTCTTTCCAAATGAAACCGGCGCCGGCATGTCTGTCGTCGGCCAGATCATACGCATCAAGGGCCAGCAGTTCACCATTGTTGGTGTGACTAAATCCAAAGGCTCAAGCGGAGGTCCGAGCAACCAGGACGATATTGTCTACATACCTATGTCTGCTGCCGCCCTCTTTTTGTCGGGTAACACAACTTCGGTCTCGACCATTAGCGTCTCTGCAAATGATCCGGACGTCATGACACAGGTCCAGAACGATATTACGAATACCCTCCTCACCCGCCACCGTATTTCCGATCCAGCCAATGCCGACTTCAACGTTCTCAATCAGGCCGACATCGTCGCCACCGCCTCCGCAGTCACGGGAACATTTACCATCTTCCTCGGCGCGGTCGCCGGCATATCTCTGCTCGTTGGCGGCATCGGTATCATGAACATGATGCTCACAACCGTCACTGAACGTACTCGCGAGATCGGCCTGCGCAAAGCCATCGGTGCCAAGGGTGCCGATATTAATATCCAGTTCCTCACTGAAGCTGTAACGCTTACGGTCGCTTCCGGCGCTATCGGCGTGACAATTGGCTGGCTCGCCTCGTATATAGTCACCTCCCTCGGACTGCTTCAGACCACCATTTCGATGTCATCTGTCCTGCTTGCGTTCGGTGTTTCGGCCGCTATCGGTATCGTATTCGGCTACTATCCTGCCCGCCGAGCATCGAAGCTCAATCCGATCGAAGCGCTCCGCTACGAATAGCACTGCGACTTCCTGTTGAAATACTGCCGCTATTTCTGCGGTATACTAGAGTCATGAACACTGTCTTGATTACCGGTATTGGTCGCGGCATCGGTAAGGCGACCGCCGACAAGTTTTTGTCTCAGGGGTACTTTGTTATTGGTACGACATTCAACTCAAAGCCGAGTCCCGCCGCTGCCACAACTGCCAATCTCAAGACTTATTCGCTTGATCTCACGTCTCCCGATTCAATAAAAAAGTGTGCGGATGACATCAAAGCCTCGGGAATGAAGATCGACATACTGATCAATAATGCGGGCATTATGGTAGATGACGACGAGAACGTGCTCGTCCCCGACAAGCTCCGCAAAACCCTCGAAGTTAACCTCATCGGTACTGCCGACTTTACCGAGCGTATGCTGCCTGCCCTGAATAAGGCTGGTCACATCGTTTTCATCTCTTCGGCAGCCGGTTCCCTCACCGACATGGACGATGTTATGAAATCCCATCATCCGTATTTTTATCCTGCATACAAAATCTCCAAGACCGCTCTCAATATGTATGCGCGCACACTCGCAGTACGTCTGACCCATGAGAAGTATGCCATTACCGTGTCGTGTGTTCATCCGGGCTGGGTTGCGACCGATATGGGCGGCAGCGAGGCACCCGTCAGTTCCGAAGAAGCAGCTGGTCAGATTTTTGACGTTTCGATTTCCCAGCGTGAAACCGGACAATTCTGGTACAAGGGCAAAAAACAGCCGTGGTAAGACCGTTTTCTGACGATTCAACGGTGGCTATCTAGGCCGCTGTTATTTTTTTGACCAGCTTCACCATTTCCGGGAAGGAATTCTGGATGAAGTGTCCCTTGTCAGTGAACACGTAGTGCTGAGCATCCGGAGCAATTGTGCGATACTTGTAATGATTCTGGAATGAAACGATCTCGTCATCTTCGCTAAAGAAGATAGAGAGCTTATCTCCCAGTGCGGCGAGGCGCTTGGTATTTGCCGGGAGCCTGAAATCGGTCACACCAAACGGCGGAGCAACAAGAATGACTGCCTTCGGATCTTTGACCTTGTTTGGCTCAGAGAAGTATTTAGCCAGGAATATGCCGCCGAGTGAGTGACCGATAAAGACAGTGCCCGGCTTCACATAGGTGAGCAGTCGCTCGAACCAGACCTTCCATTCGGGGTAATGGGCACTGTCGTTATTCGGCATTTTCGAATAGAAGACTTCATATCCCTTGCCGAGCGCCTCCGGCATCTTGTCTTTCCATTCCTTTACGTAGTCGCGCTTGAAATCACTCGGCTCAACCTTCTCGTGTTTGAGCTCATGACGAAACTCCGCGACACTGTCATGAGTGTTTCCGCCATGAATAATGACAACTTGCTGGATGTTCTTCTTTTTTGATGCCGTCTTGTTCATAGTGACAAGCATATCGGTTTGGAGGTATGCTGGCAAACGGCTCGCATATCTTGAAAGGGACTGGAACAGCAAAAGGTGGGAGACTATGACGGAGTATTGAATGCGAAAGCTACAGTACTATCCGAGTCGACAAAACCACACGTCGCAAAACTGACACAGACCGCTACATGCCGGTATAACCGAGCGTTGATATGCAGCGTCGAACTCAGTCCCACTCCCAAGCCGCACTGCCGCCCAGGAGAAGATGTGCCCATTATGGTTGCCTGCCCTCTCGCATTAGCGTTGTAGTACCCAGGCCTGGAATACCACCCGTGTCCCGAACAGGATATGCGAGCCATGGCGTCGAGCAATCGATGCCATTTTTTATTTGGCATACTGCAGATCTGTCTCTATTCGTCGTCTGCCTTGATAAATCCGTCACTCTGGAGCGACCACAATTTTGCATACAAACCTGCCGGCTTGGCAAGCAATGCTTCGTGGCTGCCCTCTTCTACAATACGACCCTTCTCCAATACAACGATGCGGTGCATCGAGCGGATAGTTGAGAGGCGGTGCGCGATGACCACCACGGTCTTACCCTTCATGAGTGTATTTAGCGCATCCTGAATGAGCATCTCCGAATGCGAGTCGAGACTCGAAGTTGCCTCATCGAGAATCAGAATCGGCGCGTTCTTGAGGATGGCACGAGCGATAGCCACACGCTGACGTTCACCTCCGGAGAGCTTCACACCGCGCTCACCGACATACGTCTCATATCCCTGCGGGAACGATGAGATGAATTCGTGGCAGTGCGCGAGCTTCGCTGCCTGTATGACTTCTTCGTTAGTAGCATCAGGACGTCCGTAGCGGATGTTGTCCATGAGACTGCGGTGGAACAGGATCGGATCCTGCGGCACGAATGAGATAGCCTCGCGAAGACTTCCCTGGGTGACTGACCGAATATTCTGGCCATCGACAACAATGCTGCCCCGTTCGATATCATAGAGGCGCAAAATGAGACGTACGAGTGTTGACTTACCGGCACCCGACGGACCAATGAGTGCTACGCGCTCACCCGCTTTAATCTTGAGATTGATACGGTTCAACACGGTGCGATCTGCATTGAATCCAAAACTAAGATCCGTGATATCAATAGCACCGTGCGCAACAGTGAGTGCAGGAGCGTTCGGAGCATCCTGAATACTGTGGGCGAGCTTGGTCATTTCGACAAGCTCCTTTGCGTCGGCAAATGATTCGTAGAGATCACGGAGAATACGACCCCACGCCCAGAAGTTCGACATGAGACCGATGACGTACATCTGGATGAGGAAGAAGGTACCGATCGACAGCGCCCCCACCGACCAGAACTTGATGGCGAAGTAGAAGATCAGAAACTCGAGCGTGATGTTGATGAGCGCCTGCACTGCGTCGATGACATTCATGACGGTCCACTTGGCGTACATAGCGTCACGATGTTCCCTGTTCACCAGACCAAAAAGCATCGACTCGAAGGTATGACGGTTGAACAACTGGATAGTCGTATGGTTCGAGAGACTGTCTGACAAAACACCGCTCGCGCGCGATTCGACTGCGGCAGCTTTGATGTCGTACGGGATCTTCCAACGTGAAAAGAAGAATGAAACCAGGAAGAAGAGCACCATCCATACGACGAGCGCTACCGTGAGCATCGGCTGGATCGACCAGACAACGATACAGACGCCGGTCACCCTGACGATGAGCGGAATGATTTCGTAGAAGATCCTGTCCGTGACACGCTCGAAAGCGCGCATGAAACGATTGATCCTTTGCACCAGACTGCCGCTGAAGGTGTTCGTGAAGAATGTGTACGAGTGGCCAATGATGTATTCGTATGCTCCCTGTCGGAGTCGGCGCATGGTGTCTGCCTGAACCTTCGCGGCCATGAACTGATAGGTACGTGAGCCGATCCAGCTGACAAAGTTGAGGATGAAGATGAGCGCAATAATCTTGATGAGCGCCGGCACGATGACCGCACTCGGCGAGCTGCTGGTGAGCATGTCGAGAAGGCGCTTATAGAAGATCGGCGCAAATATGCCCGAAGCCACCGTAGCCGTAATTGTTCCGAGCGCACAGAGCACGAAGCCGAACCAGTGTAATTTGGCGACGCGATAAAACTCACGGATCACGTCCATGACCGTGACTTTCGGATACTGAATTGTCTTCGGCGGCTGGGCCGATGAAGGAGGAGTAGTCATCTACTCAGTATAGGGATTTTGGCGTATCATGACAATGGTTTGTGTGCTGTCCAAGGAGTTGGACGGGTTCAAAACCGGCGGCTCCGAAAGTCGCCGCGTCCTCATAAATGGACAGTAGTGCAAGCCTGGCATCGGAACCACCCCGTCCGATGCCATTTTTTATTTAGGCCTTAATCTTCGAGAACAACCATGCGCCGATCGAAATAAATACCAGTGCGATCACGAGGAGAACCGTAAAGTCGGTCCAGACGTTGAAATGTGAGACGCCCAGAAAGACGTGACGGAGACCGTCGACGCCATATGCGAGCGGATTGAAGACCGCGATCCATTTGAGAGCTGCCGGAGCGTTGTCGAGCGGAAAGAGTGAGCCGGAGAGGAAGAATACCGGCATAACCACGAAGTTCATGATGAGCTGGAAGCCCTGCATATCTTCGAGCAGCGATGCGATAGCGGTACCGAGTGCGGTAAAGGTCAATGCGATGAGTATCATGAAGACCAGTGCCGGAATGATATGACTCACCCCAAACCTGAAGCCGACGATCGTCGCCAGAACCATTACAATGATGCCCTGGAATGAAGCGACTGTCGCACCGCCAAGCGTACGACCGAGCATGATTGAGAAACGTGAGACCGGTGCGACCAGCGTTTCCTTCAAGAAGCCGAACTGACGATCCCAGATGATTTCGATACCCGAGAAAATAGCCGTGAAGAGTATGCTCATGGCAATAATACCCGGCGAAAGGAACTGGATATAGTTACCACCACCTGCTGCCGCAAACGTTGATGACAAGCCGAAGCCGAGTGCCACAAGGAACAGGATCGGCTGACCGAGTGAACCGACAATACGCGACTTCGATCGGAAATAGCGCTTGATCTGACGGAGCCAGAGCATGTAGATCGGATACAATTCGTTTGATTTTACTGACGTGGTTGGAGAATTCATGATGGTGATGAGTGGAAGCTGTGTTTAGCGGCGACCCCAGGCACGAGCTACGTTACGGAACTGATCGACGGCGGCGGCCTGTTCGGATCGGATAGCATGACCGGTGAGTTTGATGAATGCATCTTCGAGCGTCTCGCTGCCAGCCTTATTGAGTATTCCCTGCACTGAATCATCGGCGATGAGTTTGCCGTGGTCAATGATCGCGACACGCGTAGCGGTACGTTCCACCTCATCCATATAGTGAGTGGTAAAGAAAATAGTGAGACCACGCTCTTCGTTGAGCTTCTTCAGATATGACCAGATGTGATTGCGGGTCTGCGGATCGAGACCGACGGTCGGCTCATCGAGGAACAAAATAGCAGGCGTATGGAGAAGACCGCGCGCAATCTCGAGACGGCGCTTCATACCGCCGGAGAAGGTTTTGACGAGCGAATCCTTGCGCTCCCAGAGCTCCACAAATTCGAGAAGATCCTTGATCTTGGTCGGTGTTTCCGAGCGAGGAACGCCGTAGAGGCCGGCATGAAGGAACATATTCTCATACGCAGAAAGCTCATCATCCAAGGACGGATCCTGGAAGACGATACCAAACGAGTGACGTGCCTGATTTGCATGCTTTGTCGGGTCAGCGCCGTTCACTTCGATCGCGCCTGATGTCGGCTTCACCAGCGTGGTGAGCATCTTGATAGTAGTGGTCTTACCTGCTCCGTTCGGACCAAGGAAGGCGAAAATAGATCCTGCGGCGACATCAAAGGTAACGTCCTGAACTGCTTTTACATCACCGTATGTTTTGACCAGATTCTTAACAGAAATATGAACCTTGCCTCCGTGTTGTGTGGCAGTTTGAGCCATGGTGCTAGTACGAGTTAGCTTATAAAACGGGTTCGCCCTTCTGTCGAGCTGCCGACAGGACGGCACTCTCAACTGTGTACCGATCATAGCCGTGACAGAACAGCGCCAGATTGACGCCGAACAATATAACATGCGGCCATACTGATTCGCCAAAGAATGCAATCGACAGCGTCAGGAAGAACGTGAAGACGATAGCGACGAGGCGGAGCTCGATGCCAAGCGCAACGAACGCGCCGATGGCCGCCTCAACCAGAAAGGCACCGAGCACCAGGAATAGCGGCGTGAAATGGAAAAAGTCAGTCAGGTGATACTCCGTGACCGTGGCAAGTGCGAGATTGCTGTGCAGGAATTTCGAGTAGAATGACGCAAAGAAAACGGAAACGCCAAAGAGTATGCGCATGATAAGGAAGCTATACGGCTCCAGCCTCTTGCGGAACTTTTTTGAGTAGTTATCTACTTTGTTCAAGAACGGGACGTGCTCATCCAGCGAGTGTGCTCCTCCGCCCAGAATGACGAACAAAATAAATTCACCAAGATAACTCGCGTAGGTCAGCATATAGGTGTGATCCACACAAATGAGGATGGCGAACAAAATGACGCCGAGCACTGAAACAATACGTGTGAGCAATCCGAGCATGATGAACACGCCGGCATAGACCAGCACTATGCCCAGGAGCGGCACAAAGTCCGGTGAGACAATCTGCGTCAGTGGCAATTCCGGACCAAAGATTGCGCCATAATATCCCGAAGCAATAATACTCAGGCCAAGAGTCACACGAGCAATGAGTGGCGCCCACGGCTTGAGCTTGGAAAGCCACGGATTACACACGCGCTCGAATAATGGCGAGACGGAGAGGAACAAAATGATGATGACACCAAAGGCAATGGCTGCTCCATACGTCAGAAAGAGTTTCTCCTGCTCAGGCAACACACTAAACGGGTTCGGGGAATCGGTCGTCAGTGCGCGTGAGATTTCTGCATGATCCAGAACATAGACTTCGTGAGCGGATACGGCGAGCGGACGTAAAAACGGCACACCAAGAACAATCAGCAACAATACTTTGAGCGACACTGCGCAAGAAATTCTCAGCAGAGAATTTCTGAGCTGTAGCGCAGGAGCGGCAGCGACTGACGCGCGTCGCGATGAGTAGTGGTGCTGATTGTTTGTAGTCATGATGTTTTTACCAAATGTTCGAACGCATACTCAAGCGTACCACCCACTTTCTTGCCCGGATTGAATATTCCCTTCGGGTCCCATATCTTCTTGGTCTGTTCAAAGAGTCTGTAGACCTTCTCGCCGTACTGCTGCCTGATGAACGGCGTCCTGATAATGCCGTCGTTGTGCTCGCCCGTGATCGAACCGTTGAACTCCTTCACGAGATCATAGACCTTTACCGACAGATCGCGGATGATCTCATGTGCCCGCGCCTGTTTGAGGTCCATAAGCGGAATAATGTGGAAATTGCCGTCACCGACGTGACCCGCAATGGTATAGGTGAGATCTTTTTTGTACGGCTCAAGCAGTTTGTAGAGTCGCGGCAGGAATTTCGGCAATGTGGCCGGCGGTACCACAAAGTCATCGATAAACGGTGCTGTACGAACACCATGGACGTGCTTGCGCAGCATGTTGAAGCTTTCGCGGCGGATCGTCCAATACTTCTTTTCATCGAGCTCTGTCTTGGTGACGCGGGTTTTTCCGTGGAATGCCGCAAGTGAGACGCGTGCTTCAAGCGCGCGTTCCAGCGCTTCCTGATCGTCATCGCCGGTAAACTCGGCCATCAAAACTAGTTTCGGGATACCGCCCTCAAGCACCGCGAGCATCTCCGGCAAGAATTCGAGACCGAGCGTAAGCAGATTTCCCTTCATCTGCTTCATGAGTTCAGGCAGGAATTTAAATGCCACCTTGATGGTCTGATCGTCATATGACTCGAAGCTTTCGGGATTGTATTTGAGGATGTGCGTTGCGGTCTCGCCAAGCTGGGCCAAATCCTTGAGGAACACCACGAGAAGGTGCGAATACTTCTTTGGCTTCACCAGCCCGAACTCAATCTGGGTAACCATACCCAACGTGCCCTGCGAACCGGTAATGAGTTTCGTCAGATCGAACGTACCCTTCTCCTTGTCGTAGACATTCCAGAGGTAGTAACCACATGAATTTTTGGAAACGATCGGGCGCGCGGCCTTGATCATCTCGTAGTTCTGGTCGATGAGTTCGAATGTCTTTCGATACAAATCACCTTCGAAGGTAGTGAGTTTCTTCTTGTCCTCAAGCTCGGCCATGGTGAGCGGCTTGAATTCGTACTCATTGCCGTCGGCGCAGACCATTTTGAGCCTGCGGACGTAGCGCTCGGTTTTGCCATAGGTCAGCGTCTTCTCGCCGCCTGAGTTATTGGCAACAATGCCGCCAACCGTACAAAGTTCGCGTGAAGCCGGGTAGCTCGGCATGATCTGACCCCCCTTTGCGAGAGTGGCCTTTTCGAAGTCACGATAGTACACGCCCGGCTCGGTGATGCCGTAGCCATCTTCGATCTTGCCGATGTGGTTGAAATATTTAGTGAACGACACCACCAGCGAGGTTGTGAGCGGGCCACCGCTCATGTCGGTACCTGCAGAACGTGCGGTTAGGGATATATTGTCGTGCGTAACGGCGTAGTTCACCAAGCGCTTCACGTCCTGGACGTCGCGCGGATGAATCACGGCCTGAGGACGAACCTCGAAGAGGCTGGCATCATGACTCGCCGCTGTCAGAGCTTCGTCCGAGGTTTCGATATCGCCCGAAATCTTGGCACGCAACTCTTCGATGTTCAACATTCCCACAGTATATCGGATTACCGCGGTTCGCGCCGCGCATTCCTGGGGAAGAAAAAGCCGGCTCGCGGCCGGCTTCTTTCTATGCTTCGCTCAACTCCGAGTTCATACGTGCATGGCGCATATTCCGTATCATATCTCCGATGAACCACACCGCAGCGGCCAGGGCCAAAACGACGCCCGCCTGAACCGCAAATGTCGTGTGCAAATACGCATCGGCAAGATACGGAGCATATGCCTGAACGGCAAGATGAGACATGTTCGCAACCACCTGTGGTACCGAGACCAGAACGATGGTCGAGATCACGCTTGCGAGAAATACCACCGCCCTGATCATGCCCGGTGACATCAGTATGCGCAGGCCGTGAATGAATCTGACGCGGCGCATGATATCGGCAGTGAGTTGTGCTTCATGGTATTCCATCATACGAGCGTGTTGTGTAATCGTTGTAATTCCTTCTTGGCGCGATGGATGCGAGTGCGGACAACGGCATTCGAGACACCTTCCTGCTCGGCCACAACCTTCTGTGGCAAACCGTTGATAAAATGCAGCTCCACAACCCTGCGCAGCACTACCGGCAATCGTGAGACGAGCGACACGAGCTGATCGCGGATATATGAATGCTCGAGCTCTTCGATTGCAGCCTGATCCGGCAACACCTCAACGAGCTCCGGCACGAATTCAAGCGAGACGAGTTCGCGCTTGTGCTTCTTGCGGTAGGCTGTGTAGCACTGATTGATCAGGATGGTATATGCCCATGAAGAGAACGAGGCTCCTTCCTGCTGCTTATAGCGGTTGCCCGACATATAGATGCGCACGAAGGCTTCCTGAACGGCATCACTCGCGTCTTCTTCGCTGCGCAAGATTGATACTGCCTTGCGAAGGAATTGGCGCTGGTAGCGATTCACCAGGATTTCAAAGGCCCGTGGTTCGGACCGTGAAATAGCCAGCAATTCCGCATCCCCCATGTTCTGTGGATCGCGTTCTTTCATGTCGCTTATTATAACCCTACCGTGCGCGGAAATGTTACATATCGCTCGTCGTGCTAGAATGCGCCTATGACAGCACTCAAAACAGCCCTGCGCATCATTGCGCTCATTATTATCATGGTCATCGTCGGTTA
>DASVLR010000047.1:0-2055 GCA_036384775.1 Minisyncoccota bacterium | reverse complement strand
AGGATATAGCAGAACTCACTGCGTGCTTGCAGCCCAGGTTGGAGTCACGAAAGAGAGTCTGGATTTTGCATGGCCAGTCGACTGCGGTGACAATGGCGCGAACCTGCTCGCATAGTCTCTGATCAGAACTATTGCCAGGTCGAGGTCCGTCTGCGGCCACGAACAACTGCGCTGGTTGTGCGGCACGGATTGCGGCAAAAACCCTGCTCGTCAATTCCGGTCGGTTGAATACAAGGAATAGTACAGGCGTTGATGTCATGATTATTTTTTGCGGGCGAGGAAGATGTTCTCGATATAGAGGTCTTCGTTCTTTGGCAGGATCCACGACAGGATGATGCCAGTGATCGTCAGTGGCGAAATGAGGAGGATGTAGAGGATCATCCTCGGATTATACGGGCGGATCCAGGAGAGCTTTTTGTGTACATAACACGCGGCAAGCTGGAAGAGTACGCGGACGTCAGTGGCGGTCTTGGTATGAGATACGATCTCAAATCCATGCGACGTGAGCAGATGTTTCAGACCGAATGATGAGTAGCGGGCGTAGTCGTACGGCTTCTCGTGTTCGTCCCATGCGAACGGCGCACTGAGAAGGAGAGCGCCGCCTTGTTTCAGGACGCGGTTTGCTTCGGAAAGTATCATGTCGGGCTCGAATACGTGCTCGAGCACTTCGGTCATGACGACAGAATCAAATGATGCATCTTCCAAAGGAAATTTTCCTCCCTGATACCAGACGTCGATGTTCTTGAAACGATCACGATTTTTAGGTGAATCGTATTCCATGCCAACACTGCTGGTGGTGCCGGAAAACACTCGTTCATATGGCCTGTGTCCGCAGCCGACATCAAGCATCCTGCCGCGGATCTGGGGTGCGAGTGCGCGGAGGGTGCGGATGAGTTGTGAGCGCTCGGTATAGAACGGATTGATGAAGATACCGAGTAAACCCGGATCAAATTGCTGGCGCAGTACGTAGGATTTAAACGATGACATAGGGGTGATGGGCTATTCTATCACTATCCAACCCGGAGGCACGATATCGGAGCTGGTAGTCTTCGGACCAGTTCGCCAGAGCTTTGGCGCAATGACCGTCTTGCCGCCACGCACCGATAGCCACGCTGCCCACCAGGCGAATGTACTGTTCGGGATGATGAAGTGATTGCACTTCGTCATGAGCTGCAGGTAGTGCGCATGCTTGTATCCGGCATATTCCTCGCCGACAAACGTCGCACGAGGTAGGAAGGTGAGATTGGTACGGCACCACTCAATATCGTCTGAGAATACGAAGAAAGCTGCGTGAGGGAATCTACGGAGTATTTCCTCTGCTGCTGTTTGATAATACTCTGTGCCGATCCACATACCTGCGGTAACAAAGTCCGTACGGCGTACATGCACGCATACGGTGTTCGATTGTGAGAGTTCCGTGACGAGACTTTTTGCCGAATCCTGAATAGGCTGTGCGAAGGTAAAATCCGCGCGGATTTCTTTCTCGATGCTCTTAAAGTGGGTCTCATTCTGGAAGAAACCGTCGAGATATTGACCGGTTAGTTTTGCGATACGGGTGGCCAGCCACGATGCTTTGCGTGCGTTCGGGATGGCGAAGACATCAAGTTGATATTCGCGTCGTGGCCTGAGGGCGCCCGGCGATGTAAACCACGAATGATCGAGCGCGAGCTTGGTCTTTGCAGAGACTGCGCGGGCCTTGCCGGCAGCGTACTGAAACATCTGATTTCCGAGGCCGCCACGAAGTCGCGCAACTGTCATAGTGCTTTGTGTGCCCA
The DNA here is from genome assembly GCA_036384775.1 of Minisyncoccota bacterium. Lineage (GTDB taxonomy): Bacteria > Patescibacteriota > Minisyncoccia > Phycocordibacterales > PALSA-1337 > C7867-002. The sequence continues at coordinate 280 of DASVLR010000047.1, read as the reverse complement.
GCGATGCGGCACGTAGATTATGCTGTGCTTGATGATGTTGCCGGTGCCGTAGAAGTCGCCCGGCTGCACCTGGAATGAGGTTACGCTTTTGACGTCATCCAAGGCGACGCCATTTTCAGCGATACGAACATTGAGGAAGTAGGTGCCGGACACGATCGGCAGTTTCTCGATAGTACATTCAAAGGTGCCGCGGTTTTTGACCTTGGAGAATTTCTTTGCGGTCATCTCGCTGTGGCAGAGGAACAGGCTCTCACCGTTCGGCAGGGCGGCGTTTGTGCCG
>DASVLR010000046.1:0-34919 GCA_036384775.1 Minisyncoccota bacterium | reverse complement strand
GGCCGTGGTCGCACTGGCGATCGGCTTCGTGCTCTCGAAATTCAAAGATGACTATTACGCGCTGGGTGCATTCGGTTTCAATATCATCATCTATAGCATCTTCCTCAACTGGCAATCGCTCACGCGCGGTCCGCTCGGTATCCCGGGCATCTCGCGACCGGCAATCGGTGGCTTCACTTTCTCGAGCAATCTGTCCTTCCTGATATTGTCTGTCGTCATCCTCGCCATCGTCTACGCCGTCTGTCATTACGTGACAAACTCGTCATTTGGTCGTGTGCTCAAGGCGATCCGTGAAGACGAAGAGGCGATCGGTGTATTTGGCTACCGAACACTGTGGTACAAGCTCGCAATCTTTGTGGTAGGCGCAGCGCTCGCTGCCATTGCGGGTTCGTTGTTTGCCTCATACATCACCTTCATCGATCCGTCGTCATTTGCTCTCATGGAATCGATATTCATCTTGGCCATCATCATTTTGGGCGGCCTTGCATCGAACAAGGGAGCAGTGCTTGGCGCGGTCTGTCTCATTTTGCTGCCGGAAATCCTACGCTTCGTCGGCTTCCCGGATGATATTGCTGCGCAAATGCGCCAGGTGGTCTACGGTTTGCTGCTGATCCTCCTCATGATCTTCAGGCCGCAGGGATTGGTGGGTGAATATCGGTTGTAGAGCGGGCCAGCCCTTGAATAATTTGATAATGTGTGATTTGATATAGACCTCACGTTAGCACACAAACAATCGAATCAAGGATCTTTCGATGCCAGAACACGACTACAAGGCTCTGTATGAGGCGGAAAAACTCCGGCGCGAGAAGGCCGAGCGAAAATACGATGACCTCGTTGAACTCGTCCGGCCCTTACTCAGGACCGTCGATGAAATGCGCAGGCCGCTCGAAGAAATTCAGCGCACCATGCAAATGACGCCTGCGGAGCTCGACGAGGAAGCGAGACGACAGAAAGGGTAACAGTCTCTGCCTGTCTCATACGAACAGCGACTCACTGAGTCGCTGTTTTTATTTGCATCTTCTGTGCATTGACCAAACTGAAGCCGCACGTACTATTAGGGTATGAATAAAAAAGTTGGCCTCAGCATACTTCTGATCGTCATAGTGGTTGTATTGATTGTATTGAGCAGACATTCCGGCACTGCCGTGATTCCTGTCGAACATCCCATAAAGGTCGGTGTATTGCTGCCACTCTCCGGTGACACTGCAGTTTCAGGCGAAAAACTTTCACGAGGTATTGCACTGGCTCAAAAAGATCTCGCTGAGTCGGGTGTTACGTTCGTCATTCAGGATACGAAAAACAGACCAGCCGATACTATTTCAGCCGCGAAGCAACTGATGGATACGCAGCATGTCGATGTGTTTGTGGGCCCGTATGGACCGGATGAAGCAATTGCACTGGCACCGGTGGCCGCTGCGCAGAATAAAAACGTCTTTGCGTTGTCGTATTGTTCGAGCTCGTTCGTGTCACTCAAGAATGTCTGGTGTGCGTATCCGACTGCGCCGGTCCAACTTCAGGGGCTCGTGCCTATTTTCAAGTCACGAAACATAGAGACGATTGCGATCCTCGATTCAAATACTGATTTCGGTATTGATTCCGACAAGACCATGAAGGCCATGGCCGCCGCCAATAATTACCAGATCGTGTACTCAGATTTCTCTAAGGCAGGCGAGCGCAACTTCCGTACGTATGTCACCAAGATCATGGCCCAGAAGCCGGATGTCGTCTTTATGGCCTCAGACAATCCGACCGATACGCTTACCTTTATGAAGCAGCTCCATGAAGCTGGCTACAAGGGAACTCGCGTGACATTCATCGATGTCGACAGCAAGAATCTGGAAGGCTTCGGCGAGTCTGTCGAGGGTACGATTGCACCAGGCATCGCACCGACCCATTTTTCAAAAGAGTTTACGAAGCTCTATCACGCCGCCTATAACGCTGAGCCGGACTATTATTCAGCCATGGCGTGGGATGTGGTACACGATGTTGTAAATGCGCTCGACCATCGTGATCGTAATTTTGCCGTGCTTGGCGACGCAGTCACCAATACCGCATATTCAGACCCTGCTATTGGCAACTTCCGCTACTTGCCGGACCGAACGGTTTTGTACGATATGGAAGTGAATGTGGTGAAGGACGGGAAGTATGTGCCGTACGAATAGTTCTGTCGCTGGCTACTTCTTCGCAATCGACCACAAATATTCGAAGTTCTTCTTGAAGGCTTCGACGACAATCGGGTTACGAATACAAAACACGATCGGATTTTCGCCCCATACTGAGATCATGACTTCCTTACGCGAAATATTAAGCGCGTAGGGAAGTTTGTATTTGGGAGACAGATAGCGAATCGAGTAAATCGAAAAGTCCGGGCGATCTTGTTTGATGATGGAACTGACATCCTTGTTGGTGATCATGTGACCCCGGACTTTCTTTTTGATCATGATCGGGTCGATCTTTTCTGTGAAGAAACTACGAAGTTCCTGCGACGTGCTGTATTCATCGCCGACAGACACAGAAATAAGCACGGTCTCATGCGGCTCAACATCCTCATAATGTTTCTGATACGCCATTTTGAGGCCGCGAATACCTTCGTATGTGTTGGTCTCATTGCGCTCATCATGAAGAATGGGGAGGCGGGACAACGCGTCCGACAATGCCTCAAGTTTCTGCGCGTCCTTTTTGGATTTCTCGATGAGCTGGGAGGGAAGTTCAGCCTGATAGTACTTTACGTTATTTTTGACCTGATACGAGGCGAGAGCGCGATTGATCAGATTTTGCAGGGAAGCATACACGCGTGAATTGGCAATGCCGGTTTCTTTAATGATCGCACCAGTACGAGTGCGGCCGATGGCAAATAATGCCTCATAGACTCGGATGTCGTTATTGGACAGGCCGAAGCGCTTCAGAATGGAGACGTCGACTTTGTGGCCGGTGTGCCTGCCGCCCACTTCCCTTTTTGCTCGTTTATTATTCTCCCGTTCGGGAGAGTTTGTTTTGGACATACCGAAAACAATACCATTGAATGCACAATAACGTCAATTAATGTCATGAACACACGCCGTCTCAGCATCATTGCAGCAGTCATCATACTGGTGGCTATTTTTGCTCTGTATTACCACTCAGGGCAGGGTACGAAGGCAACAATAAAGATAGGCCAGATGTCCGGTCTGACCGGAGTTGGTTCTAATATTGGCGTAGAGGAACGTAATGGAGCGCTGCTCGCTGTCGAAGAAATAAACGCGGCCGGAGGTATTTCAGGTATGCATCTCGAACTCATTTCAGAAGACACTCCGCCGTTTGATGCAAAGAAGGGCGCTAGCGTTGCGCAGAAGCTTATCGCTATCGATCACGTCGCTGCGATAGTCGGCCCGCAATGGGACGAGCAGGGCGAGATCATGGCTACTATTTCTGCGCAGCAGAAGGTGCCTGTGGTTAGCCAGAACGTGTCGACTGATATTGAGTCCGAAATTGGATCACCGTATTTCTTTGAGACATGGCCTGATGACGAGGTGGGCATTCGTGCGGTTCTCAAGTACGCGCAGTTGCGTGGCTGGAATAGGATTGCCATTGTACAGCCAGCCAATTTTAGCTTCTGGTTATTTACCTCAAACTTATTTGAGAAAGATGCTCCTGAATATGGTATCACCGTCGTTGCGAAACAAATGGGTACGGATTTCGGAAATGCAGATTATCGCACGCTGATCTCAAAGGTAAAATCTGCACAACCGGATGCATTCTTTGGTACCTACGAGAATCTCGAATGTGTTTTTCTGAAACAGGCGAGAGAGCAAGGTATGAGTATTCCGTTGCTGTCGACAGATTCTGCACTGAATATAAAAGCCATTGAGGATTGCGGAAACGAACTTCAAGACAGACTGTATTTCTCGACATTGAATCGTGACAACGGATTTGAACAATTCGCATCGCGCTATGAAGCCCGTTTCGGTCAGAAGCCGCTGGTATCATCGGCCGCCACCTCGTATAACGCAGTGCTGGTTCTGGCTGATGTCATGAAAAAACTTGTCGCATCAGGACAGGAAATCAATCGTGAGAATATTCGCGCTGGTCTTGTCACTGAGAAATTCGAGGGTGGCGTCTCAACCCGAACTATTCAGTTCAATGAGAAGGGATTTGTGATCACCGGTCCAGACACATTCGAAATGCAGACCGTGAAAGATGAGAAGTTTGTGAAGGCGGAGTAGTCGCGCTCGCCCGGGTTATTTCTTGTGACCGAATATATTTATAAATAATGCTTGTTCAGGACCATTTCTCCTGTCGAAGAGACCATTTTCAACGATTGAATCAATACTCAATCCGTTTGATTCAAGTGCAGCTTTGCTACTTGCTAATGAATGCTTAAAGAACAAATTGCGCGAAAGGGGATTAATTGGAATATAGACACGTCCGTCGATGTATTCATCCGTCTCGTGAGCGTCGGGATCAAAACGGGTACGCCAGTTTTCGTGCGCGACAGGGTTTGCGGTACAGATCATGAAGACGCCTCCGGGTTTGAGAATGCGTGCCATTTCTTGTGCTGCTGTGACAAGATCTTTGAGATGAAACCAGACATTAACGCTGAGTGCAGCATCCGTGCAGTGGTCAGGGAGCGAAATCTGGTAGGCATTGCCAACCAGGAACTCTCGGTTGGGAGCAGAGAACAGTTCTTTGGCACGTGCGACCAACACCGTTGATGGTTCGATGCCGATATAGCGTACAGAAGGTTCGTACTGAACTGCTGGCGCGCAGCCGCCCTGGCCCATACCGATATCAACAAGTGTGCGTACTTGTTTTTCAGTTACCCACGATCGGATCAGGGGCATGAGCTCCCTTTCACGGATCTGGCCTTTTTCGTTCTCGATCGAATTAATCCATTCCCGTGCAATGGCCGGGTCTTCAAATGGATTATCTTCGCGCTTGATCATATTAGGATTTTGCACTATTCCAGAGGCTTTGCCAAAGCAACTTCATCATCTGCGCGTATTCTTTGCTGTGCACGACAAAGGCGATTTTCTCCTCACCCCCTGAGGCAAACAGGCATTTATTGCCATAGAGCCAGAAACTCATCTTGGAACTGACACCTTTTGGCAAATAGCGTGCTTCGGTGAGGTTGTCGCGCGTATTCCTGATCCAATGATGCTTGGGCATCTTTTGGATCTTGCGATCCTCGTGGTTCTCGATGGCATAAATAAAGACACCGTACTTGTGACGCTGGGTGCCGTGCCACTTGAAGAAATCCTCGTCAAGATCGAGCATCATCTTGTTGGGCCAGAGCATGAAACATTCTTTGAGATCTTTCTGCCACATCATGTCGCGAAAGGCCTGCTTCACGCCGAGTTTGCCGGAATAGAATTTGATTTTCGGGCGCGCGACCGAATCTTCCTTTCGTTGACTCTCGGTCATGAGCGACAACAGGGAGGATTGGGCATGTTTGAGTGCGGTAATGCGTTCTTCTTGTGCGCGAGCGATCTGACCGGCATCGGAGATGCCGTACGAACGGCCACGGCCGTCATCGTATTCATTGATGAGGCTCTGCTCCAGGAGGGGAGTGATGGCGTCATAGATCGTGGATTTGGGCATGTTGAGGCGTGCCGCAATATCTGCCACCGGCGACGTGCCATGCCTGACGATGTCCATAAGTACCTGCTGGGAAGGTCCGGACAGGCCAAAGATGTCCAGGAAATCCGGAGAGGTCATTTGTGACTGTTTCTTGTTGGTATTCGCTTTTCGCCGAATCATGGACAAAGTATAGCGCTCCGGTAGCCTAAAGACAATATGAAGAAATCAATCATCTGGTTAACGGGACTTGTAGTTGCAGTGGTGGTTCTGGCATTCATTTCGATACATCGCGCGGCACCTGAACATCAGCAATCCGGTCTGGAGCCGATTAGGATCGGTGTCGTGGCTTCGCTTACTGGCATCGCCGCACCATGGGGCGAGTCAATGAAAAACGGTATCGACTTGGCCATTAGTCAGATCAACGCCGTAGGGGGCGTAGGAGGAAGACCTGTGCAGGTTATATATGAAGACGATCATACCGATTCGAAGGCAGCCATTTCCGCATACCGCAAATTGGTTGATGTCGACCATGTATCCGGCATTATCGGCAGCGTTTTTGACTTTACAACGCAGCCCCTGTTGCCATTGGCAGAATCCGACAAGATAGCACTCATCACTCCACCAAGTTTCAGGATCGAAGGAAGCTTCGAGCTTGGTGATCATAGTTTCACTGGTCTGGTTACCTTTGATGATATGCTCCTGCACTATGCGCAGATTTTCGATACGGAGAACATCCACAAGCTCGGAATTATCCATTTCACGTCTTCTTGGGGTACGGAAATTTCAAAAACATTCCGTAGTCTCATGATCGAGAGCGGCAAGCCTGCGCCTGTCGAGGAAATTTACAACCATCTGGGCGGTAACGACTACAGGACCGCACTCACAAAACTGAAGGCGGCAGGAGTGGATGCTGTGTTCTTTGATACGCTCGGCGATGATACGGTCAATCTCCTGAAGAATGCAAAGCTGCTCGGTTTCTATCCGAAATTCCTAACCTACACGGGAAACCTTGAGGCATTCAATGATCAGGCAGACAAGTCTCTCATCGAAGGTATCATTCTGGTGAATTGGGAAGTGACATCCCCGGCATTCAATGCGATGTACCAAAAAGCGTATGCCAAGCCTGCAGAGAAATCGGCTGATAAGGGCTTCGACGCGTTGTATATCATGGCTGACGCCATCTCTCATACAACTCAACGATCGGATGTTGCTGCATATATTGCCAGTCATTCGTTTACTACACCAAATGCGACCGTCTCGTTCAGACCTGATCACACGGTTGTATCGACCCCGATCGAAATTGACGTGGTGAAAAACGGGGTACTAGTGCCGTGGAATAAGTAGTGCTACAGTTTCGTCATGGCCATCCTCGCCACTGACAAACTGGAAAAGAAGTTCGGCGGCATTCACGCCGTGAATAAGCTCTCGATCTCATTCGAGGCAGGCAGGATCACGGGTATCATCGGACCGAACGGTTCCGGCAAATCGACACTCATCAATACGCTCACCGGTCTGCTGCCGATGAATGGCGGTCACGTCATTATCGGCGGTGAACATGGCGAACGTCTCTCGGAAATTGATTCACACGAAGTTCCGTCACTCGGTATGACCCGCACATTCCAGGACGTGCGTCTCTTCGAACAGATGCCGGTCCTGGACAATATTCTTGTGGCACTGACCAAGCGCAGCATTTGGTCATCTCTGTTCGAAAAGCATTCAAAACTCCATGTCGAGCGAGCCGAAGAAGTCCTCAAGAAAGTCGGTCTCTGGGAAAAGCGCACCGAGCTCGCCAAAAATCTTTCATACGGCCAGCGCAAACTGGTCGAGATCGCACGCATGCTCGCCATGATCCATTCAGGCGCAGGCGATATCCAGGTTATTTTCTTTGATGAACCATACGCGGGCCTCTTCCCGGAAATGCTTAAGATCGTCGAGACTGTCATGCGCGAATTGCGCGATCAGGGCAGGGCTGTGGTACTCGTTGAGCACAACATGGATCTGATTCGTTCACTCTCGGATTATTTGTATGTATTGGATGCCGGCCAGCTCCTCGCAGAAGGTAAACCAGACGAAGTTTTGGCGCGCAAAGAAGTGGTGGAGGCGTATTTGGGAGAATAAGGTCTACAGGTCCTCACTATCCACAGGCGGCCAAAAGCCGCCTTGCGCGTACCCGCCTGTTTGCTAGGCTCATGATACACACAACAATCATGAACAAACCTAGCAAGACCCTTGTTACGGTGATAGTCCTGATCCTCCTTATTTTGGTTTGGTTTGTCAGTCATGAGACGAAAAAGACAACGTCGGCAACCCCGATGAACATCGGCGTGATTGCACCGCTCACGGGTGCGTTCGCTGACTATGGTGAAAATGTAAAAGCAGGTGTCGTAGCCGGTCTCGTTGCCAGTGTTGGCACTTCGACCAGTGTCGGTGTGACCTACGCTGACGATGCCTGTGATGCAAAACAGGCCGTTTCTGCGTATCACAAACTCATCAATGTCGATCAGGTCAAATTTATCATCGGCCCCGGCTGCGGATCTCCGCAGGAAGCAATCGTCCCGCTCCTGAGTGAAGACGATGTGGTTGTCATGGTACCGTCAGCTGCCTCGGCAGATCTGTCGAAGCAGAGCGGAGGAAACTTTTTCAATATTCAGTACTCACTCGAAGATGAGTCGAAATTCAATGCGGAGCAGATCTACGCCATGGGTTACAAGAATGTGGCGGTCATCACGTATGCCAACGCATTCTCAAAGGCTCACGATGATAGCTTCCACGCAAACTTCAAGGGCACGATCGTCAGTGATCAGGTCATTCAGGACGATAATGCCGACATTCTTCCATACATCACCAAGATCAAAGCAGCCAAGCCGGATGCTATCTATGCACCGGACATCGCATTCTTCTTTGCGGGTGCAACAGCAAAGCTCAAGCAGCTCGGTATGAGCAAGACACCAATCTTTACGACCTATGTAGCCGAACTTCCGTCAGCTCTGCCGCTGGTTGAAGGTGCGATGTATTCCTTCCCGTCCGATCTTGCGACAGGAACCACGACCAAGGGTGCCGTCTATGAACTCTCACGGCAGGCAACTGAGATGCTGGTCCCGATTGTGATTTCCTGTGGTGCCGAACCACTCTGTGTGAAGGGAAAACTGTCGTCGACGGGTAAGTTTGATGGCAATGGAGTATACAAACGCCAGCTCATTTTGAAGCAAGTGGTGAAGGGTGAGCCGACGGTATTGGAAATGGATCAGAATAAAAATAATTAATTTATATGAATAAAAAAGTAATTTGGTCAGTCATTATCATCATTGTTGTCGTTATTCTGATTATTGCCGGAACACACAAACAGGCACAGGCCCCGCAAGGTCAGAATCAGCAGGGCAAGGTCTTTACCGTCGGATCAGTTCTCGCCCTGACCGGCACATCCGCAATCTGGGGTGAGACTGTGAAAAATGGTATGGAACTCGCCCTCGCAAACAAGCCTGAGATCAAGATGCTCTATGAAGACAGCAGGAGTACTGCTCCCGATGGTATCTCGGCTTTCAATCGACTCCAAGAACAGCATGTCGACCTGACCGTTTCCGAACTCTCATTTGTCAGTGTGCCATTGGCTAAGCTCGCGCTCGAACGCAAGGTCCCGTTGTTTGTGACGCTCTCGGCAACTTCTCCAAAGGCTGTCGTCAACGACTACACGGTCCGTTACTACGTCGATCCAAAGCACTATTCGGGACCTGCGTTCTTCAGCACAACCTCGCCGGCATATGCCGCCAAGAAAATTGCAGTACTGTACCGCAATGATGAACTGGGTGCTGCGGTGAAAGATGAAATCACTAAGATCGCTGCAGACCGCAGCAAGGATATTGTCTACATTGAGGCATACAAGCCGAACGAGACTGACTTCTCGACAATGATCACCAAGGTGAAAAATTCTAAGGCCGAAGTCTTCGTATTTGTTGTTTCCACTCCGGGCGAGGCTGTCGCTGTTGTGAAGACAGGCAGCCGTCTCGGTCTCACTATTCCGATGGTTGAAGCCAGCGGTGTCTTTGCAGATATGACCAACCGCAAAGAAGTTGAAGGTATCCCGTACTATTCAACCTCATTTGATTTCTCTCTCAATACTCCAGAGACAAATGCGTTCAAGAATGCGTACAAGACAGCGTATGGCAAGGAGCCGGGCTTTGGAGCAGCGTTCGGTTACGACGTAGCAAATCTCATCTATCAGTGTCGCACTGAAACGGACGTTTTGGCATGTGTCCGCGCGGTGAAGCAGAACAAGGGAATGGCAGGTACGGCAGAGCAAGTAGGTCCGGGTGACTTTTCAGTAACTATGCACGTTGAGAAAGTTAATTAATTACTATGAATAAAATAACAAAAATCATTGTCGGTGTGGTCGTGATCGTTCTGGTGGTGTGGGCAATTGTGGCAAAGACAGGAAGCAAGTCATCAGCTCCGCTCATGCAGTCGAGCACTATCAAGGTTGGTATCATCGCGCCGCTCACCGGCACCGCCTCATCGTATGGTACTGAAGGTAAAAACTCAGTTGTGCTCGCACTTGATGAAATCAATGCAAACGGCGGCATTGCCGGCAAGAAAGTCGAGTATGTTATTGAAGACGGTAAGTGTGAGGCAACTGCAGCTATTAATGCATGGAATAAGCTCGTGAACGTAGACAAGGTTCAGGCTGTGTTTGGCGGTCACTGCTCAACCGAGACGCTGACCATCGCTCCGCTTACCGCTAAGGATCATGTCCCGGCGTTCGCGGTCTTCACCACATCTCCGAATGTTGCGAATGAAGGTGAGTGGGTATTCCGCCATGTTTCGACCAATGCATATTACGGTACCGCACTGGCAGATCAGGCATACGCGAAGGGCTACAAGAATATTGCTGTGCTCACGGAAGTGAAGGATTTTCCGGTGACGTACTCGGATGCATTTATTAAGGAGTTCAAGGCACGCGGCGGAACGGTCACGCTCGACGAGCGCTTTGATCCGGGTACGAAGGACTATCGCACAGTTGCTCTCAAGCTCAAGGATGTGAAGTACGATGCGGTCTTCGTATCGACACAGGGTGCTGATGTATCGGGAATCCTTGCCTCACAGATTAAGACTCTCAGTCTCGATAAGGCATTCCTCTTTACGCACACTTTCAGCCCGACCGCCTTCCTCAAGGGCTCAAACGGATATATGCCGAAGAGCATTCTTGCGATCACCCCATACTCAGATGAGAATTCAGCAAGCGTGAAGGAATATAACGCAAAGTACGTACAGAAGTACGGTAAGATGTATGACTTCGGTAATTTCTTCGAAATCGCTGACTACGATATTGTCTACAGGTATAAGAATGCAGCCGAAGCATGTGTTCAGGACGGAAATGCGAGTGGCTTCAGCACAGATTGTGTTCGCGACCAATTCAAGAAGGCAACATCGTATAACGGTGCTGCAGGCAATGTCACCATCAGCTCTCAGTATTCACCGCACGGTGTACTCACTCCGATCGGCTTTATCAAAGTCACCAACGGCGTACAGTCGTTCGAGTTGATTAAATAGTTCGAAGTAGACAGATCTATGCCCACCACCGATTCTTCAGAAAAACTTCTCTCACTCACCGACGTCTCCGTGCACTACGGCGGCGTGAAGGCCTTGAATGGCGCATCGGTTTCGATCGACGAAGGAGAGGTGGTGGCACTCATGGGTCCCAACGGTGCAGGTAAGTCGACCATCCTCAAAGCGATCTTCGGTCTGGCTCCGATCGAATCGGGTACGGTTGCCTGGGAAGGCCAGAACTTCAAGCCGGTGCCATACGAAGTCGTGCAGCGCGGTATTTCATTTGTGCCGCAGGGCAAGCGCGTGTTCAAACATCTCACCGTCTACGAAAACATCGAGATTGGCGGATGGAATGTTCCGGCAAAAGAGCGCAAAGAGCGCATAGAGAATGTGCTCGAACTATTTCCGGCACTTCGTGCCAAGCTCAAAGCAAAGTCCGGCACGCTCTCCGGTGGTCAGCAGCAGATGCTCGCCATTGCTCGCGGTCTCATGATCGATCCGAAGGTATTGTTGCTCGATGAGCCGTCACTCGGTCTCGCGCCGAAGATCGTCAAGGAAGTTTTCGCTAAAGTGAAGGAGATCAACGAACGCCGCAAGACCGCCATCTTCGTGGTGGAGCACAACCTCAAGTCGCTGCTCGAAATCGCCACCAGGGCCTATGTGCTTGATAAGGGCAGGGTCTACGCCGAAGGAAAGCCCCAGGACATCATCGAAAAAGGGGTGCTGCAGAAAGTCTTCTTGTCATAATAAAATGGCCCTGAGGGGCCGTTTTAAGCCCTACATGGCATTTTAAGCCCTATTTATGCTATAGTAGGGGCCAATTAACACACCTAACCACTATTATGGATATTCAGTATCTCTCGCATGAAAAGTATGCAGAACTTGAGAAGGAGCTCGAGTTTTTGAAGTCTGATCGCCGCAAGGAAGTCGCAGAGCATCTTGAATATGCCAAGAAGCTCGGTGATCTTTCAGAGAACGCGGAGTATCACGCAGCCCGCGAAGAGCAGGCAGAAGTCGAGGAGCGCATCCGCCACCTCGAGGAGATTCTCAAGAATTCATCGATTATCAAGGAGGGCGGAACCGGCGGTCATAACGTTGTGACCATCGGTGCTACGTTCAGCGTCGCCAAGGAAGGCGAGAACAAGACCTACCTCTACACCATTGTCGGTTCAGAGGAGGCCAACATCGCCCACGGCAAGATCTCGAACATGTCACCGCTTGGTGCAGCACTTCTTGGCCGCAAAGTCGGCGACAAGGTGAAGGTTTCCACCCCGAAGGGCCTCATCTCGTACTCAGTTACCGAGATCAAATAGTACGACCGTCTCATGGCGTCCCTCGAAGAACTCAAAGCAGCACGTCTCAAAAAGCTCGATTTGCTCACGGCGGCGGGTATGGACCCATATCCTGCAAAAGTCCCGCGCGATTTTTGCCTTGAAGATGCCCACAAGAAGTTTGCCGAGTACGAAGCCTCAGGTGCGACGGTGAATCTCACCGGTCGCGTTATGGCCATTCGCGGACAGGGTGCGATTTTGTTCTATGTGCTTGATGACGGCAAGGCACGCTTCCAGGCAGTCGCCAAAAAAGATGAGCTCGACGCAGCCAAGTTCGAATTGCTCACGGGTGCCGTCGACATGGGCGACTTCATCAGCGTCACCGGTACAATGTTCCGCACTCAGAAAGGCGAGGAAAGCATTTTGATCAAGAATTGGACCATGGCATCCAAGGCCCTGTTGCCGTTGCCGGAAAAGTGGCACGGTCTCACGGACCCTGACGAGAAGATGCGCAAGCGCTATCTCGATTTCGTCATGACCGCAGAGCTCCGCGATCTCTTCTACAAGAAGTCCAAGTTCTGGGATGTCTCACGCGCCTTCTTCAAGGAGCGTGGCTTCCTCGAAGTTGAAACTCCGACCATCGAAGTCACAACCGGCGGAGCAGAAGCCCGTCCGTTTGCGACGTATCACAACGACTATGATATGGATGTTTTTATGCGCATTTCTATCGGCGAGCTCTGGCAGAAGCGTTTGCTTGCCGGCGGTTTTCCGAAAGTCTTTGAGATTGGCAGGGCATATCGCAACGAAGGCACCAGCCCGGAGCATGCTCAGGAATTCACGAACCTCGAATTCTATTGGGGTTACGCAGATTATCGCGACGGCATGAAGCTTGTCACAGAACTCTATCGCCGTCTCGCAACGGAAGTTTTCGGTACAACCAAGTTCAGCACCCGTGGTCACACCTTTGATCTTGCCGATGAATGGGCCGAGATCGATTACGCAGGCGAAATCAAGAAGCAGACCGGTATCGATATCTATACCGCCTCAGAGAAAGATATGATGGCTGCGCTGGCAAAGCTCAAAGTGACCTACGATGGCACCAACAAAGAGCGTCTCATTGATACGCTCTGGAAGTTCTGCCGCAAGAATATTTCAGGCCCGGCATTCCTCGTGAATCATCCGACCATGGTTGCGCCGCTCGCCAAGGCGAACAAGGACGGCCGCACTGTTCAGAAGTTCCAGCCGATTCTCGCGGGTTCAGAGATTGGTAATGGTTATTCGGAGCTCAATGATCCGATCGATCAGCGCAATCGTTTCGTCGAACAGCAGAAGCTCATCGAGCGCGGCGATGAAGAGGCAATGATGCCTGACTGGGAGTTCGTGGAGATGCTCGAGCATGGCATGCCGCCGACCTGCGGTTTCGGATATGGTGAGCGTCTCTTCACATTCCTGGCTGACAAGCCGTTGCGTGAGACACACATGTTCCCGCTGGTAAGGCCGGCAGATACAGGTGGTGCAGGCAAGTCCGGAAGTGCCGCCAAGAAAGAGCAGAAGTATGCAGCTGCTGTCATCAATACTGGTGCCAAGATGGAGCGTTGGCAGGAACTCAATACGATCGCGCATTTGAACGCTGCCTTCGGTGCACGTTCAGGCAAGAAACTTTTCACGCAGGATTCTATCTCTACTGCTGACGCCCACAAAATTAATTTGAATATCAAACACGCCATCATGATCAAGACGGCAGGTTCGAACGATGCACTCAAGAAACTCATCTCGGATGCGCGTGCGGCAGGTCTCGAAATCAGCGAGTTCACACGCGAAATGATCACGACTACCAGCGACAAAAAAGTGATCGCAGAAACTGCCGGCAAGAAATTCGCTGATGTTGAATTCCTTGGTGTGATGGTATTTGGTCCGAAAGAGCAGGTGGATGCAGTGACGAAGGGATTTGAGCTGTATAAATAGCACTACTCCGTAGAAGTCAGACGAAATACCGCATTTGTTGAAGATGCGGTTTTTCTTTATCCACTATTCACCGCTTATCCACAGTATAATTCCGTGCTTTCGCGAGCTAGGTGGGATAAAATACCCACCAAGTGGGATGAAGTGGTATGAAATGCGCATTTCGTACGTCATCACCCACGAGGCACCGTCGCGCCGCGCAGCGACGCACTACCAGTCATGATTATCGGCACACATTTCCACACGATCGACGACAAGAATCGCTTGTCGCTTCCTTCCAAATTCCGCAAGGAAATGGGGAAGAGTGTTGTGGTGACTCCGGGTCTCGACACCTGTCTCTTCATCTTCACTGCTGAAGAGTGGGAGAAGATTTCCGGCAAGCTCGCAGGAAATGAGTCATCGATGTTCAAGGCCGACAACCGCAGCCTCAACCGCTACCTCTTGGGTATGGCGGTCGAAGTCGAGGTTGATAAGGCTGGTCGCATGCTGATTCCGGATCATTTGCGCTCGCGCGCAAAACTCGAGTCGAAGGTCGCCATTATCGGCGTCCGCGACAGGGTGGTAATCTGGGATGAAGCTGCATGGAAGGCGCATGCCAAGGATGTGGAAGCTCGTGCAGACCAGCTGGCCGAGAAATACGGTCAGGCAGGACTGATATAGGCATGCACGATCACGCCCACAGCCCGAGTCCGAGTGTTCATGTCTCGGTTCTTTTACAGGAAGTCGTTTCGAACCTGCTTCCGCAGCAGGTTTCGCAGCCGCTCTGGTACCTCGATGGCACGCTCGGCGGCGCAGGCCATGCTCTGGCGATTGTGAACGCACTCAAGGGAAAGGTGAATGTTATCGGTCTTGATCGTGACATTCATGCGATCCAGCGCGCGAGACAGACGTTGGCCGGCGGAACAGAGAAGTTGATTCTCGAGGTGGCGAATTTCCGTAACCTCGACCAGGTGCTTACGAAGCACGGTATCGCGACAGAGAATTCACTCGACATGATCCTCCTGGATCTTGGCTTGTCGTCGGATGAGCTCGACGCATCGGGTAAGGGCTTCACTTTCCAGAAGGAAGAGCCGCTCCTCATGACCATGGGTGATCCGGCAGCGTACGCCTTCACTGCCGCTGACATTGTGAATACCTGGAAGGAGACCGACATCGCGAATGTGATCTACGCCTACGGCGAAGAGACCGCAGCACGTCGCATCGCACGTGCAATCGTGAACTATCGCGACAAGAAGAAGTTTGAAACGACAACAGAGCTTGCTGATCTGGTCCGCGGAGCAGTTCCGGCCATGTTCAGGAAGCGCAAGATTCATCCGGCCACGAAAACATTTCAGGCATTGAGGATCGCCGTTAACGACGAGTTGAAGGCGATCGAGCAGGGCCTCGATAAGGGATACACAGCCCTGAAGCCGGGTGGTCGCATGGGAGTGATTTCATTCCACAGTCTTGAGGATCGTATCGTGAAGAACTTTGTTCGCGATCATGGTTCGAAGGAGAAGGCGATCAAGCCGACGCATGAAGAGATCGCACAGAACCCGCGATCACGCAGTGCAAAATTACGCATTATTACAAAGGCATAGAAATTAGTAACAGACACATTTCAATACTATGAAGAGAGTACTGGTCAATACGGCAGAGAACGTCCACGCATACCGCATGAATATTACGCTTGCCATCCTTTTTGCGAGCGCCATCTGTGCTGCATTCTATGCCATGAACCTGTATTCTCTCGTTTCCCGCACGGTGGCTATCAGGCAGGTAGAACGTCAGCTCACCTCTGTTTCGAGCGCTATAAGCGACCTGGACAGCCAATACCTCATATTAACGAGCAATATCACGCCGGATACTCTGGCATCCCATGGCTTTACCGCTGGAAAGATTGCAGCATATATAAAGCGCAGCCAGGCTACCGCATCGGCCCAGCCGACCTTGGTGGCAAGCGCCGGACATGAACTCTAGTCAGCGACTCAGGACGAGGATCGTTGGCCTCGGCATCCTCGCGGGTGCCGGGGTTTTGCTCGCGTCTCTGTATAACACCGCCATTATAAAGGGTGCCAGTTATGCCGGTAAGGCAAATGCTCAGTATGCAAAGCCGGAAACATCGCTGTTCGCGCGCGGCTCCATCTTTTTTGTCGGCAAAGACGGCACACAGAGCGCCGCAGCCACCGTCGAAAGCGGCAATCTCCTCTATCTCAATCCGAAACTGATCGCTGATCCGGTCAGTGCATATGCCGCTCTCTCACATGTGATTGGCATCGACAAGGCCGTCTTCATGCAGAAGGCGAACAAGCCGAATGATTCCTATGAAGAACTTCTGCACCATCTCGATGATGCGACCGCCGCTTCTATCCGTGAGCTCGGTATCAAGGGTGTGAGTGTCACTCCTGAGACCTGGCGTGCATACCCGGGTAACACGTTGGCATCCCACGAGCTCGGTATTATCGGTGAAGATGCTGCGTCGTCGACGGTCAGTGGAAAGTACGGTCTTGAGCGTTTCTATAACGATGTCCTGGCACGCGATGGGGCGGAGTCTGAAATAAATGTCTTTGCTGAGATCTTCAGTGGTCTCGGCTCGGTCTTTGGTGGTAAGCCGGACTCAGGCGATGTCGTTACAACCATCGAACCGACCGTACAGGCATATCTCGAAAAGGTTCTGACCAAGACACAAGATGAATGGAAGCCGGACGAAATCGGCGGCGTTATTATGGATCCGAATACTGGCGAGATCTATGCCATGGCATCACACCCGACCTTCAATCCGAACGACCTCAAATCTGTTAAGTCGGCATCGGTGCTCAGCAACTCACTTGTCGAGCACGTATACGAAATGGGCTCGATCATGAAACCACTTACCATGGCCACCGCTCTTGATGCAGGCGCTGTTTCTCCGAGCTCTGAATACGATGATACCGGCTGTCTCACGCTCAATGAAAAGAAGATTTGTAACTACGATCAGCGTGCCCGTGGCGTGATCCCGATGCAGCAGATTCTGAGCCAGTCGCTCAACGTCGGTGCGGCCACGATCGCTCTGAAGACCGGCTCGTCGGAATTTGTGAAATATTTTAATAGTTTTGGCCTTGATCAGAAGTCAGGCATCGATCTGCCGAATGAAGCCAAGCCGATCACCAACAACCTCAAGAATCCGAAGGACATCGATATTGCGACAGCATCATACGGACAGGGTATTGCAGTTACTCCTGTTGCCATGACCCGCATGCTTGCGGTGATCGCGAACGGCGGCTACGTGGTAACTCCGCATCTCGTTAAGGAAATAGACAGGATAGACGGATCGGTGAAGAAGACCGACATTGTCAGGGTCGGTCCGTATCTCAAACCGACGACTGTCGATGATGTGAAGCATATGCTTGTGACGGTGGTCGACACTGCGCTTGCAAATGGAGCACTCAAGAAGGAGCACTATACTGTCGCCGCCAAAACCGGTACTGCTGCTATTGCCGACCATGTGAACGGAGGTTATTACAGCGATCGCTGGCTTCACTCATTCTTCGGTTTCTTCCCAGCCTATGAGCCGCGCTTTATCGTGTTCCTGTACCAGATCTATCCTAAGAATGCCAAATACGCCTCTGAAACCCTGACGAAGCCGTTTGACGACCTCACTACCTTTCTCATAAACTACTACAACATCCCGCCGGACAGGTAAACATGAAGAAACTCGTCATCGCACTCCTCAATTGGGAATCCAGGCTTATACTTAAAAAGTATAAGCCGTTTATCGTTGCCGTGACCGGCAGCGTCGGCAAGACCTCTACTAAGGATGCAATCTACGATGCTCTCAAGAATCTCCCTGATGTCGGCATTGTGAGGAAGAGCGACAAGAGCTTCAACAGCGAGATCGGCGTGCCGCTCACCATCATCGGCGTTCCCAACGCATGGCGCAGTCTGAGTGGCTGGTATCGCAATCTCAGTGCCGGCCTTGATCTCATTCTCAGACGTCGCGAATATCCGGGCACGCTCATTCTCGAGATCGGTGCCGATCATCCCGGCGATATCAGGCGTGTTACACAGTGGTTGCACCCGGATATTTCTGTCATCACACGCGTGTCGCGTACCCCGGTGCATGTCGAGTTCTTCAAGTCGCCTGATGAGGTATTCGAAGAGAAGGCATTCCTCGCTACGGCAGTAAAATCCGACGGCTCGCTCGTGGTCTTTGGCGATGATGAACGCACACTCTCGATGGGTGACCGGGTGAAAGACCGCGGCGTTTCAGTTGTTTCATATGGTCTGAGCGACAAGGTATCAGTTCGTGCCGCAGACGCGCAGATCGCATACGAAAATAATGCTGCTGTTGGCATGAACTTCACAGCCTCATACCAGGGTACGAGCAAGCCGATAACACTGAGAGGTGTTATTGGCAATGGTGCCGTCTATTCTGCTATTGCCGCCGTCGCTGTCTCAGTCGTAAAGACCGGCAAACTCCCGCACGATCAGATCACCTTCGATATGCCAAAAGGTCGCATGAATGTCATTCCAGGCATGAATGGTTCAACTCTCATTGATGACACCTACAACTCTTCGCCGGATGCAGTGATATCTGCATTCGATGTTATGAAGACTATCCAGTGCAGTGGTATCAAAATTGCGGCCCTGGGAGATATGCTTGAACTTGGTAAATTCGCGGCACAGGAGCATCGACATATCGGCGCAGAGGCGAAAGCCGCTCTCGGTCCAAGCGGCATTCTCGTCACAGTCGGCCAACGTTCTCGTGCTACTGCAGAAGAAGCTGTCAAAATCGGTATGCCTGCAGAGCAGGTCAAAGCATTTGATTCTTCACGTGAAGCCGCCTCTTTCCTTGCGGGCATCGTGAAGACGGGAGATGTCGTACTTGTTAAGGGATCGCAGGGAATCCGCATGGAGCGTGTCTCAGAAGCACTGCTGCATGAGCCTTCTCAGGCTGCCAAGCTCCTTGTGCGTCAGGAGAAGGAATGGCTTGAAAAAGCCTAGGCCACACTTGAAAAAACCCAATTTTCGGGTTATATTGATGCACGTTCTGTTTACGCGCCCGTTGTACGGCCTCATCGTCTAGCCTGGTCTAGGACACAGGATTCTCAATCCTGGAACCGGGGTTCAAATCCCCGTGGGGTCACCAGACCAAAAACTGCCACAAAGCCTGTGGCAGTTTTTGTGTCTCAGGGGCTACGGGGATTTGAAAGCCGGAGCGAGCGAAGGCGAGTGAGGCGGGGTCGCAGGCCGAGCCAGCAGGCGAGGACCTGTGACCAAATCCCCGTTAATAAAAAAACGCACCACTGTCATGGTGCGTTCGATACCCGGTGACCGGGGCATCTTACAGCAACTCCTCGATGTGAAGTTGCGAGCTGGTGTGGGGTTCGAGGATGGCGATGATCACCCCGTTATCCTGAGAGATGAAGTAGCAATGGTTGTTTTCGATAATGGAACAGCGTCCGATGTTAACATCAATACCACCCTTATCGACGTCGCCGAAAACTGTTTTTCGCACCCACTGCATGGATATGGGATTATATTCCGCATACCATTGCGTTGCGATGCGGAGCTTGTTGGGTTCTTTGCCATCACTGAGATAGTGATCGACCGGACCCCGGGTGCTTAGGCGATCACTCCAATGTGTGCTCGCGGGATCCGGCGTCGGAAGAACGATCAGATCACAGATGGGAAAGTCGGCACTGTGGAGTGTCGACCAGGGAATAGGTTGAGAGCTCATACAGTCTTTTTAATAACACAAAATATTGAATATGGCAATGTTCAGTGTACGGAATCGAACATGGGGAGTGCTATTGACATAGTTTGCTATATGATGCTAAATTCTCTGCCAGACATATAGATTATGAGTTCCTTGAGAAGAGATAATAGGCTGCAATTTGTTGCCTGTTATCTCTTCTTCAAGGAGAGAACTCACACAAACAATAGCCTAGCTCGTTCCCATACCATGAAAGATACCTTCACTCGTCTCCGTCGCCACCGTCAGTCCAACGAAGGCTGGCTTATGCCCGACGACCACCATCTCAACTTTGTCTATGGATACTCGACCGCGCTCCTCCGCGACGTCATGTTCGATCCGCACGCGCCGGCCATGGTCTGCGTTCCCGGTTACGACTCGACCGGCGAAGCGTGCGGCGTGCTCCTCAGCGACAGCATGAAGTCCTGCATGCCCGCGGACGCGGTCGTGACCCACGAGATCGTCTACGATCGCGAATCGCAACGTTTCCACGTGGTCGGCAACCCGACACAGCGTGTCGTCGAGGCCGACTACCTGGTCCTCCAGCGCAACGGCAAATCCTTCGCCGGCTGGAAGGCGGACTCCGAGCGTGCGCCTCGCTGGCTTCAATACGAAGCGGTGACGGCCTGACGCTTCCTCACGCGCACAACTACACAACCCGCCCGACATTCTTCGAACCCGTCGCTTGGCGGGTTCTTTTTATCCCAAATTTTCACCCGCCTCCATTCGTGCCAAGAACGTCGAAGCGAGCTCTGCAAGACCGGTATCCGACATTACCACACTCTGAGCCGCATCAATTGCTTCACGCAATGTTTCCTTGGCGATTCTGTCGAACCCGCCTCGATAATAGACGACACACCGACGTAGATCCATAGAGAGCTGAGCCTGAACACACGCTTCAGGATCTTGATTCATATATACCGCATCAACTTCCGACTGTAGTTCGGACATCCATGCCTGCAGTTCGGGTTCATCCTGAACAAGGGAAGGGTCTATCGCTGTAACTCCCGTTTCGTTTTTTGCACGAGCAACGCGATCCAATATCAGTGCAACTATTTGGTCGTCGCGCATCTGCTCCGGGCCGTATTCTTTAAATGTATCTAAGTAGTTCGATGGCATGTGAGTATATTGTAGCACCACACAAGGCCCCACAGAGCTGAATTGACACTATCATTATTTTGTGCTAGTATTGTTACCGGACCGACCACCTTCGTGATCGGCCTTCTTCACAATTCAATACTTCCTTCTTTCTGTCATGACTATTGCTACCACCCCTCGTTCCATCGCTGACCTGCAAACCTATGCCGGTCTTGAGCTCGGGCACGCCACAATGGCCTATGTCCAAAACTTCGCCGGCGACGGTAAAGCCTTTCAGGCCAGCCTCTCGGCATACAACCGCTGGGATCTGAATCGCCGGCCCACAATCCGGCGCTCCGCAGAAACCCCCACTATCGCGTGCGACACCGGTTTTGCTGACATTGTCAGTCCGATCATGGTTGCGCCGACAGCCTTTCACAACCTCTATAACCGGGGTGCGGAAAAGGCGATGTATGACGGTGCGCATGATTTCGGCACCTTCGACGTCATCTCGTCGTTCTCCTCAATGCCGTTCGCCGATATCGGAGCGTCATTGACGTCAGGCCTCTACCAGATCCTGATGTATCGGGATCCGACGCTGATGATGCGTTACATCAACCGGGCAGTCCGGGCCGGCTGCAAAGGCATCGTCGTCACGATCGACGCTCTCAAGGGGTGTTCGATGTGCCGCGTCGATCCGTCTCAGCCGGCCGTTCGATTCCCTGGCCTTGATGCGCTCCCGCTGCTTCCGTTCCAGGAAATCGACCCCGGCTCTAACTTCGCCGAATACTATGAGCGGCACATGCCCGGTATGCTCGATTGGGGCGTCTTGGCCTATGTCGTCGCGAACGCGGGTGTGCCCGTGATCCTCAAGGGAGTTCTCACTTCCGAAGAGGTCACTACCGCGATCGACATCGGCACTGCCGGCGTTATTGTCTCCAATCACGGCGGTCGTCAGAACGATGATGCGCCAGGGACGCTCGACGCTCTCGCCTCACTGGATCCGAAGCTGCTCACATACATCCCGGTTTTCCTGGATGGCGGCATCCGGACCGGCGAAGACGTCTTCAAGGCTCTGGCACTGGGTGCCCGCGCTGTCTTGATCGGCCGACCCGCCATCTACGGCCTGGCCTACGACGGCGCCGACGGCGTGAAGCTCGCGCTGCAGATCTTGTCGCTCGAATTGCAGCAGTGCATGCTCGAGACCGGCTGCAACACTCTCGCGGACATCACGCGGGATACCCTCATCAAGAAGGAAGTTTGAACACATCTCGTTCCTTCTGTTTTAGTGCGAAGCCCGCTGGTCCCAACCGGCGGTGCTTTTTTATTCATGAACATACACCGTAACCATGCCAGGCACTGAATAGTAGGTGCCGTTGGTCTTTTTTACGAACACGCCAACGTCGATGCGATCGGTCGAAGCGCCGCTGTTAACGTTGATTGTGGCACGTGATGCATCTGACGGATCGATGGTGATGGTTGCCTTTGAAGCATCGGTATCAAGAAGTCGCCATACGAAGGTGTGTCCTGAGGTAGAGCCATCGAGATCAATACTTCCTGCTGCTGAAACGGCGATCGTACGCGAAGTATTGGTACCTACAGAGCGTGCGATAGAGCTCGGTGTATCGAAGGTCTTTTCAGAGCCCTGGAAGTCCTCAGAGACGACGCGAACCACTGCCATCGGGGGAATATCCGCAATGGAAAGGCTGTTAGTGATGCGAACAAGTTTGAAGCTGTCATATTCCGGTTGCGGCTTGCCACCCGAGAAGTAGTGCGCCATCGAAGAGCTGCGATGTGCGATCGAAGTGAGATAACTGTCCTCGCCCTGGACCGAGCGATGCGAATGGCGGATCATGGCTTCGAGTGTCGGAATGAGGAAGGAGACGCGGGATCCATTCACGACAGGTCCGTTTTGGAGTGCTGCTTTTACCTCAGGCTTGAATGAAGCGAGCCCGAGCATTGCAATCTTCACAAATGGAATGTCGCTGCCCGAAGCATCGTGGACACGGAAATAGTCGGTACCCGCCTTTGAGATCTGTTTTGAACCGATCACATACGGAGTGTTGGCGATATTGATAGTTGATCGATTGAGTATGATCGGGTCTGCGAGTGTGGCTGTGTTGTCTGCTCCGCCCGCAAACGAGTCATCGGTCAGAGAAGGGTAGATGAATAGATTGTTGTGCGTGTACTGCGCATACAATTCACTGACGCCGTTCTGGCTGCGATACATGTCGTGCGGTATGCCGTATTTGTTGTCATTGCTCGTCGTGAATCCCGCCCATGAAGCCTGGCCGACGGTGACACCGCTGCGGACGTCCGTACGGCGTCCGATGCTGCCGGAGAGCAGCCACTCATGTTGAGGGAAAAGGCGATGATCCATAGGGCAGGTTGGGTTTGGTGACCAGTCTTCACAGAGGTTCACGTGAAGATTGTCACGATTCTCGTATGTATCGCCGACATTACCCGCAGCCTGACCGTTTGCGTAGAGATTATTCACCAGATCGCAGGCTGCCCTTGAAATAACTCGGGACGAATCAAGACCTGATGCGTCGATCAATGCCGTGTTACAAACCGAGGTCGTCGAACGTGGAGGGAGTGGAACCGGGGTTGGTGATGGAGTTGGAGTGGGTGCAGGGGTGGTCTGCGGAGGTTTCGGAGTCGATGTCGTCGGGGTGGCGGTCGGCTTTGGTTTTGCGGGTGTGGTCGGAGCAGGATTGTTTGTTGCGGTTGTTGTCGTTGCGGCAGTCTGGGCGGTTGGTATGACCGGAGCGGCCGGAGACTGTGCCGGCGTACGGGTACTGACCACATACACCAGGCCTGTAGCAATAATGATGATACCCACGCTCACAGCGATGCTTTTTCCTGATGAGTTCATACTAGAAAAGACGGCATATGCGGGTGGGAATTACGCACAAAAAGAACCCCGTCCGGGGTTCTTTGTGGTCATTGTGCGCGCTAAGGGACTCGAACCCCTGGCCTACCCCACGTCAAGGGGTCGCTCTACCAACTGAGCTAAGCGCGCAAGCGAGACTTCAAAATGCGAATGTTCCTACGTTCGCATTTGAGGCGAGCGCAGCGCGATGTTTGCGAAGCAACCAGCGCGCAAGCGGAACGGGATAACTCTACCAAAAAACCGCTATAAAATCTACTGATGTCGTAGCCGCGCTATCTTGTATGCCGGCCCCGGCAGCGCAACGGGCATCTGCCTATTTTTGCTGAACCGGAGGCCGGTCGAGGCGTTCGAGGCGGAGTACTTTGAAGATAATGTAAACGGTAAGCGCCAAAATAATGAAATTGATAAGAAGCACGATGAAATTTCCGTAATTGATGGTGGCGCTGCCAATAGTATAGGACATCGTGGAGAGATCCTTGAAGTTGCCGGTCACAATACCGATGACCGGATTGATGATGTCGTTCACAAGCGAGCCGATAAGATCCGAGGTTGCCTTACCCAGGATAAAGCCGACGGCGAAACCGCTGATGCCGCGGTCACGGATGAAATTGATAAAATTGCGCATCGTAGACATGGTGGTGGGTATGACGGATACTTGGTCTGCTTTTTACGGTAGCCCTACGGGGAATCGAACCCCGATTACAGCCTTGAAAAGGCCGTGTCCTAACCGTTAGACGATAGGGCCGTGTTGGAAAACGATAACACTTTTTTGAATTTTTCGCAAAAAATCGAGGAAAATGCTAGAGTATGGACGTTCCCAAGCCCTGTACGTACGGGGCGGTTTCATTGAGGATAACCGGAGAGATGGCTGAGTGGTCGAAGGCACCGCACTCGAAATGCGGCAGGGGAGTAATCTCCTCGAGGGTTCGAATCCCTCTCTCTCCGCAACAGCAAAATAGAGTGGCTAAAATGCCACTCTATTTTGCTGTCTGCTACTGAGAGAAAGGGTGAGAAAGACGGAACGTGCGAGCTGTTTGTACATATAAAAAGATACCACCCGACAAAAGCCGGGAGGCTCTTGTGGGGTGGCGGGGAGGAAATTACTCGTGGCAGGTATTGATGAAGCCGGCGATGTGCATCACGTTGTGGTCAATGAGCGTGGCGACTTCCTCTTCTTTATTCCGAAGCGCTTCCTCGTGCTTGAGGCGAGCCGCCTGATTCTTGAACGGGCCGGAAGTGACGGGAGGGGACAGTTTTCCGAGACTGTGCGCGAGACGATTCAGGTTTCGGATGAGCAGGTTTTGTTGACCCGGAGTAAGGCTTGCGTCTTTATTGACGGCTGCCATGAGGACGGGGATGAGCCTTGTGAGGTACTCATCATGCGCTTGCTCGGCGTGTCCGGAGAGGAATTCAATTGCATTCATTACGTAACGTATATGTAATTGTTGGGAAGGGTTCGGCACATATTATATACCTAAAATTGTATTCTGTCAAAGCACCGAGGAGACCGGCCCCCTCCGGGCTTTCGCGTGACCGAAGACAGAATTATGCCACGTACCCGTTGCACCCGCTGAGGCGGTCACTGCGTACTATTTGCATATCAGGGAAGTACGTCGAACCCTGTTTTATTATTTACTCTTTCACCATGAAACTCATTTCACGCAGCTCGCTTGTCGGTGTGACTGTAGTAGCTGCAGCGGTGTATGCGGCGTGTACGGTACCTGCTTTTGCGCAGACGCAGATCAATGCGTCAGTGCAGGGCGGCAGGCCGGCGCAGACTCGAGATCATCAGGGTCCGGGTAAGGGTGCGGGCATGATGATGCGTACGGTGCCGGGTATTACCGGTGTCGTCACCGCTATCAACGGCACGACTCTTACCGTCAGCGGTCATGGACCTGGTCAGTCGACCAGCAAAATGACGGCTACGACGACATATATGGTCGACGCCTCGCACGCAACGATCTTCAAGAAAAATGCGACGAGCACATTCTCAAGCATCGCGCTCAATGATCGCGTCTATATTCAGGGAACAGTCACGGGTACAAATGTAGTCGCTCAGGTTATACGCGACGGCATCCCCGGTGATATCAAGCGCCCGGGCGGGGTTGAGGGCGGTCCGGGAGGCGCTCGGCCTCCGGTGAAGGGCAATGGCCAGCCGGTGGTTGCGGGTACCGTCTCGTCGGTCAATGGCACTTCGGTGACCATTACCACCGCGAGCAATACTTCATTTGTGATCGATGCATCGAACGCCACTGTCATGAAGGGCGGTTCCGCATCAACGGCATCCGCTATCGCTACGGGCGATTTTCTCATCGTCCAGGGTGTCGTGAATGGTTCGTCAGTGACTGCTTCGTCGATCATCGACGGCAAAGCGGCACCCCAGGGTTCAAGTTCAGGTCCCACGGGAGCCGGCAATGGTTTCTTCGGTTCGATAGGCCACTTCTTCAAGGGTATTTTCGGGTTCTAGTTCTCTATAATTTGTGTGTAACGAGTCGGCATGTGCAGACGTCTTAGTTGATGTCGCGTTTATAAGGACTAGTCTTATCTACAACCATGCCAGACAACACACAGAATGGTGCGGTCGACGTACAAAAGTACCTCGCCGGCGTCGATTATCCGGCTACCAAGCAGGATCTGATCGATGTCGCGAGCGACAACGACGCACCGCAGGAAATCATCGAAGCCCTCGGCGGTATCGATGAAAAGGAGTATGACAGTGTCGCCGATGTCAGCAAGGAGGTACGTAAGAAGCAGAACGCACAATAAACATCAGCAAAAAGGCGGGCCTAGGATCCCGTCTTTTTGTTTGCCCCGACATGCCGGTGATATACTATCAGCGCTCGCGAAGGGTCGCGTCTCTGCCATGTAGTGTTTGTATCACAGAGAATGTCCAAAAATGCACTGATCGTCGCTGTGTGCGGTATTTTTGCGTGTCTGGGCATGGGTGTATGCCTCGTTCGGGCGGGTGTCATACGACCACCACAGACACAGCCACGTATTGATAGCTCGAAGTTCTACCGGGTTACGTATGTTGATGATGGCGATACGTTTCGTGTCGATGTTGATGCTCATGAAGTGCGCGTACGCATGCTCGGTATCAATACGCCTGAAACCGTCGATCCTCGCAAGAAGGTGCAATGTTACGGTCCAGAAGCCTCAGCAGACACAAAGTCTTTGCTGAAACACCAGAAGGTTCGACTGACATTTAGTCCTGATCGTGAGATGCGGGACAAGTACGGCCGGTACCTGGCGTATGTGTACCGCGAGGATGGAATGTTTGTGAATGAATTTCTGCTTGAGAATGGTTTTGCGAAGGAATATACGGTGGGCAAACCATATGATCTACAATCGGAGTTTAGAGCTATCGAAGCAAAAGCCCGACAGGATCGTGTCGGGCTTTGGACAGTATGCCAAACGGGAATCTAGGAGGTTACTGCTTGTGAACGTAGAGATAGAGGTCTTCGATGGCCTTCACGGCATCTCCTGCAGCAATGTTGTTCTGGTGATAGAGGCCGTCAGTGCAGTCTCCGGCTGCCCAGATGCCTTCGACTGGCGTGCGCTGGGTGCGCGCGTCGACCGGTATGCGATTGTAGGCGTCGAGCTTGATGATGTCCTTGGCGTATGACGTGTTCGGAATCGAGCCGATCTCGACGAAAATGCCGGTAACTTTGAGGTCGACTTCGGTGCCGCCGGCCTTGGTATCTGTGTAGGTCATGCCGGTGACGAACTTCTCGCCGTAGACTTTCTTCGGGACTGCGCCGAGAACAGCCTTCATCTTTGGGTTTTTGAGAACACGATCGACGGTGACTTCGTCGGCGCGAATCTCACCGCGAACGAGCAGGGTAACGCTCTTACAATATGCGAGAAGCTGGGCTGCTGATTCAAATGCTGCATTGCCACCTCCGATGACGACGACATCCTGATCTGCATAGAGAGGGCCGTCGCAGGTCGCACAATAGGTAAGGCCTTTGTTGTCGTATTCTTCTGCGCCCGGAACATCGAGCTTGCGGCGTCCGGAGCCGGTTGTGATGAGAACGGTCTTCGTCTCAAAAGATTCACCGGTGCTGGTGGTGACGATAAAATTCTTGCCATTCTTGGCGAGGCCGGAAACAGAGACACCCTCTTTGATATCGATAATGCCCGGAGCGTATGCCTTGAGATGCTTCTCAAGTTTCTGTGAGAGCTCAATACCCGGAATCTTGATCTCGCCGATCCAGTTTTCGATGCCTTCAGAGACGGTGGATTGTCCGTTCCAGTCTTTGGTTATAAATACGGTCTTGAGACGCTTGCGGGCTGCATAGACGCCTGCGGCTACACCTGCAGGACCGCCACCGAGAATTGCGAGATCGTAAATCATAGTTTCAAATTATAGCATGTCGGGCACCAGAAGCAGTGGCTGGTGAGCACCATCAGTACAGCGGTATTCATGCTCTAAGGTATCTCCCTCCGGGCAATGCTCACGCAGCCACTACTTCTGGTGCTCCGATGCTCTATTTCAACTTCGAGCGCCTGAGGAAGGCCGGAACGGCACCCCAATCGTCGTCATCGTCGACGGCCGGCTTGGCGTCTTTCTTCATATCGGTCACTTGAGTGATCGCCGGTTTTGCCGATGGCGCGGATTGCTGATCGCGTTTGTCGCCTGAACCTGAAAGCGAATTAAAAATTTTGCGGCGCGGCGGCAGCTCGTCGGCGGAAGGGGCCTTTTCTGCGGTCGAGAGCGCGCTGGGCGGAATGGTGCGGTCTGTACCACGCTCCGGACGCTCGCCGCGCTCCGCTGCACCCTTCATAATGGCTGCAATAGAGGGTTCGGCACTCGGGATGGTGGTCGGACGCGAAGCGATGTTCGCAGGATGACCCTCCGGGAAGCCGGTAGCGATAACGGTGATCTTGATTTCGTTCTTCTTGAGTTTGTCGTTCTTGACCGTACCGAAGATGATCTTTGCGTCCGGATCGATAGACTCGGTAATGACCTTTGCGGCATCCTGGATCTCGAACATGGTGAGGTCCTCGCCGCCGGCAATCGAGAAGAGCACGCCCTTGGCGCCGGTAATGGAAACGTCGAGGAGCGGGGAGTTGATCGCGGCGCGCGCGGCATCGGTAGCGCGGTTTTCGCCGATAGCAGTACCGATACCCATGAGGGCTGAGCCGGAGTTCTCCATGACGGTGCGGACGTCGGCGAAGTCGATATTGATGAGACCAGGAGTGGTGATGAGGTCAGAGATGCCCTCGACCGCGTGACGGAGGATGTCATCACACATTGCGAACGCAGTCTTCACCGAGGTCGACTTGTCGATGTTTGCGAGAAGGCGATCGTTCGGAATGACAATGATGGCGTCGACTTCCTTGCGGAGCTCTTCGAGAGCGGCCTCGGCGATCTTGGAACGCTGACGACCTTCGAAGAAGAACGGCTTGGTGACGACCGCGACCGTGAGACAGCCGAGCTCCTTGGCGATGCGAGCGATGATCGGAGAACCGGAGCTGCCGGTACCGCCGCCGAGACCGCAGGTGATGAAGACCATGTCCGCACCTTTCACGACCTCCTGGATTTCGTCACGGGTTTCTTCTGCCGCGCGTTTGCCGAGATCCGGGTTCATGCCGGTACCGAGACCGCGGGTGATGTTCTTGCCGATGTGAACGCGCTTCTTGGTGAGAGAACGATGCAGATCCTGTGCATCCGTATTGATCGCGATGAAGTCAACGCCCCTGACCTTGCAGTTGATCATGTGATTTACTGCGTTGCCGCCGGAACCGCCTACTCCGAGGACTTTGATGCGTGCAAATGCTTCGACTTCAGGCGTGATATTCGGCATGGTTGAGTGAGGATTAGAGGGATGTGGGCGTTCAGAATCGGCTGTTGATAGGGCTCAATCATATCAGGCCGCGAATGAAATGCAATATATTTACAAAGCCGATAATAAGGGGCGTAACAATGCTATAATGGGGCGCATGAAAACCTATTTCAGTGCATTTGCCGTGCTGTTTGCGGTGGCTGTCGGCAATTTTGTCGGTCAGGAATATAACATCTCATTTCAGGTTCCGTTCTATGACGTATACCTCCACTTTGGCGGCGGATTGGGCATTGCCATGTTGCTCCACGCGCTTCTCATTTCATATAAACCCGACTATTTTCATACGGCCCGCTCGCGCCGCCTGGTGTTGTGGGGTGTGCTTGTAGTCGGCCTTGTATGGGAATTGTTCGAAGCATACTTCGGTATTGCCGGAGCGCCGGTCGGCACGAAGGCGTACTACACCGATACGATAAAGGATCTCATCGACGATATGCTCGGAGGCGCTCTCGCCGTCTGGTTGGTCGCTCGCTAATTCGAATGGAAAAAGACGAGTAGCGCCGCAATTACGACAAGCACTTCAAGTACAAATGTTACGCGCTTGTTCCAGACCTTCGTGAACTCCTCAAGATAGTGTGCGATCGTGCCCGTGGGCGCGATTATTTCCGGCTGATAGAGATATTTCCTGAATGCAAAACGCCTGGTAGAGAACGGCCACAGCCACATGATGCCGTACTCGATCGAATCAAAGAGGAAATGAGACCCGGTGCCGGCAAACAGGATCCAGCCAAGCAGCGTTGTAAATGCGGATGAACCGATCCATCCGACACCAAGGACAAAGAAAGAAATCGCGAACCAAAATAGCGGAGCGTGAGTTATGTAGTTTCGATGGCTCTGGTTTTTCGGCGGTACGGTTGAGAATCGTGAGCGAAGCAGATAGAACACCATATCAATGTCGGGCAGATAGCCGGCGATGATGCCGGTCGCGATGAGTGTCGACGCCTGATCGGCAGGAACTGCGAGTCTGTGCGCGGAAGCGACGGCTATGACGAGTTTTGTCACAAGGTATCCGCCTGCAATATGTCCGGGGAATATCATTTACGGCAAAAACTGCTTGAACCAGCGGGACATCGCACGCCAGCTGTTTTTCATGAACTCGACGGACGTGTCGATCTCCGGACCTTCTTCCGCATGTATACCCCAGAGACAGAGACCGTACGCGACGGCCCAGGTTGCGTCCTTGAATGATGATTTGCCGTCGACGGAGCCGATAGAACCGATCTTTGAAGGGAGCTTGAGTGCCGCCTTGGCGAGGATGTCGAGCGAATTGAGACCTGAACCGCCGCCCGTGATGATGATACCTGCCGGCAGGAGGCCGTTGCGGCCGATTTTGCGGAGATGTGCTTCGATGAGTTCAAAAATGTCCGAGAGCCGGGCGCTGATGATCTCCTCGAGCTTTTTTCGCGGGAACGAGCTGCCGGTGATGGCGCCGATCTTGATCTGCTCGGCCTCTTCAAGCGGAACACGCAAGCCAAGCGCAATGTCGTTGGTGATATCGGTCGAACCGATCGGGAAGACTTCGAGCGAACTCGGAATGTTGTTTTCGAAGACGGCAACCGAGACCGTCTCTGCGCCGATGTTGGCGAGTACGCAGCCGGCGATCTTCTGGGTCTTGTTGAGCGTCACCATCCCCGCTGCGATCGGGGAAGCCATGATGTCCTCGACCTCGATGCCGGATTCGTTCACAGCTGCAATGAGATCGGAGACATGATGCTCCAGGCATGTGATGAACAGGGTCTTCTTTTCGATTTTGTTGCCGGTGAGGCCGATCGGGTCGCGGCCGAGCATCGGCTCGCCGTCGATTTTGAATTCGAGCGGAATGGAATATATGATACGGCGATTTGCGATAGCGGCGCGGGGGATGTCCTTTTCCGACTGTTCCTCGAGTTTGTCGATGTCGATGCCGGTGATTTCCGCGTCGGCACGCGACGTAACCACCGAGGTGGTGACTATGGTGGAAGTCAGACCAATACCGCCAACGGCAACAAAGGCCTTTTTGACTTTTATGCCGGCCTTTTCTTCGGCGACGCCGACGGCCCTGCGAATGCTATCCGCAACATCGTGGACGTTAGTGACATAGCCGTGACGGAGACCGCGGGACTCTGCCATGCCGGCGCCGATAACTTTGGGCAGACCCTTGTCGGTGCGCTCGCGCGCGTCAGCAATAACGACCTTCACGAAATTCGTGCCGACGTCGATGCCTGTGATGATACTTCTCGCCATTCGTGGAGTTAAATTTTGAACTTGCGACGGATGTCCGTCTCAATGTTTTCCATTGTAACCCCATGATCGTATCCTTTCAAATGGACACAGCCGTGGATAAAGAGGAATTTAACGAAATTCGAGTACTCGCGGTCAAACTTCGGCGCCTCGCGGCGCGCTTCGGCAGGACAGATGTAGATCTCGCCCTGATTTCTCGAGAGGGGGAAGCTCAGGATGTCGGTAGGCTTATTGAGATCGCGGTACATCCGGTTGTATTTTTTCATCGTGGCCGCGTTGGTATAGACGACATTGAGTTTGTAGTCGGCCGGAAGCGCATGCTCTGCTATGGCACGAAAAATCGCGCGAGGCATCTTCGCGCGAGTTTCGTTTGTGAGGGTAACCTCAGCCATTAGCCCCTGCGGCCGCCACGTACTGGCTCTGCCGGTGCCTTGCCAAGCTTCACGAGTTCTGCCTGCTCTGCGCGATACTTCAAAGTCTTGAGGGTCTTTGCCTTGATCTTGAAGTGCGACTTTACGCGGTCCGCGTAACGAAGGCTGCGCTTGCGAGGAATAACGCCTGACGACTGTACTTTGCGGCTGAAACGGCGCAAAACACCGAGGGCGTTCTCGTTGGCATTGCGGGTAATTTCGACGTTTATCATGCGTGAGATAGTAACATATCCCTGAAAAGGGCGCAAATACA
Organism: Minisyncoccota bacterium; assembly: GCA_036384775.1. Taxonomy (GTDB): domain Bacteria; phylum Patescibacteriota; class Minisyncoccia; order Phycocordibacterales; family PALSA-1337; genus C7867-002. Next base: position 2,156 of record DASVLR010000046.1, on the reverse strand, counting down.
GGGCATATTCGGATCTGTTATACTTCTGATATGGAGATGGGAATGGAAAACCCTGCTGAAAATAAGGCCGAAGATGTGCGTTTTATAGACGCAGGAGCATATTGGGCTCGACTCGGGGCGTCTGAATCGGGAATTGATCAGACAGAACTTGAAGGATCGTTAACTAAGTTAAGTCAACCTCTTGCTCATATCGAGTATGCAGATTCAGGCCAGGCAACAATTGAGATTGCAGATGCGATGCTGGAGTATTCATATTCGTCGGTCAATGACGAAAAAGAAAGGAAAGAACTCGAATTGTATATCACCGGAGAAAAGTTGGATCCCGGAGTGGTTTATGCGAGCCCGGATAACTGGAGGAAGATAGACAGTATTAGTGTTACGGAGAATGGTGAGAGAGTTGATCTTAAGGCCGTAGTGCCTGATGAATACACACTGTTCTTTTGTCCGACACTCGAGGCGTTTCATGGGGCTGTAGTTCATCACCTCGATGGCAATAGGCATTCAATTTATATTTTAGGCGATCTTGCTACACCGAGATCATTGCTGACTTTCTTGCACGAGACGGGACATATTTTTGATGATCAGAATCTTCGTAATCTGGGTGTGAAAAGAATGATAAAAGATCATGAGCACGCGGATAAAATAGAAAAGATACGTAGGGAGCGTGCCGCATCAGCATTTGCATTCAGAGCAATGAGAACGCACCTGCGCAAGCTTGGTCTAAAAGATGACGCAGTCAATTTTCTGAAGCATTATGCGCTGGAAAGCTATATAACATCAACAAAAGAAAGGATGACTCAGGAAGCATATATGGCTCATGAGATGAGAGGTATGTACGACGATTCCGATTCGGGCTTTGATGCAACGAGGGAATTGTATGAAAGCTGGGAATCCTGGAAAGAGACTCCGGCATATGCCGAATGGAAATCACGCCCGGAGAATGCAGCCATCACAGACTACGCTGATGAGTATGTACAGTGGACTCGGTGGGTAGAAGAGACTAAATACAATTACTTTAAAGATATCTATCCTGAGCAATTCCAGTAGGAAAATTCTTCAGTTACCGATCAGACAGACTTTCGAGGTTAGTTTCAGGGGGCAACACAAAAAAGAGGGGCAGGGTGCCGCGAGCATTGCCCGGAGGGAGGTACCTCCGGCTCGGCATACGACACGATGATGGTGCTCGCGGGACCTCTGCACCGAACCCCTTTATTTATCCCAAAACTCCTTCTCAACCTTCTTCATGTAATCGGCGAGCTTGTCGAGGGGAACCGTATCCTGAGAATAGGTTTCGATATGGCGGACGATGGCGCTCTTGTCCATAGCCTCCTTTTTGCCCATGACAATGGTGTACGGAGTGTGATAACGCTCGATCGATGAGACCTGTGCGCCGAGGCGATCCTTTGCAAGAGAGAGATAGAGCGGAATTTTTGCCTGACGGAGGAGTTCGACCACGCCGAGCGAAAGGAGCTTGGACTCGATTCCAAGCTGGACGAACGATGCAAGCGGACGCTTGGTCTTCTTCACAGATTCGCGGAGGTCGGCATTGTTGCCTTTGATGGTGATCGAGAGACCGACGCCCTGGATGTCTTTTTTCATGCCGAGACGCTTTGCGAGACCGTTGTAGCGGACGCCGACGGCGAGGATGTGCGCACAGTTCTTGTCGTCCGGATCGCAGACGTTCGGATTAACGATGGTGAAAATGGTCTCGGTGCAGTAGAGGCGATTGCCGATGAGGGTGTTGTTGATGCTGTACGGCACGCCGAGAGCTTCGAGGTACTCGAGAACTTCTTCGAGGTGGCGGCGGCTTTCTTCGGTGAGGAAGTCCATTGAACGCGGAGCGCGCTCGTTGATGGTCTTTGCCGCGGGATCATGCGAGGTGAGCAGGCGAAACGGATCTTCCTTGAACAGCTGGCGGCACTCGGGAGTCATGTCATTGATGTTCTTGCGGTAGTACGCCGTGAGTTCGCGCTGCCAGCGGGCGATGGAATCGCGATCACCGACCGAGTTTATCTCGACACGGGTATTCGTGTAGCCTTCTTCGGCGAGCATGGCGCGACCGGCCTGAATGAGGGTGGCTTCGGCAATGGGGCCGGAAGTGCCGAGGATCTCGAGGTCGGCGTATCGGTGGCAGCCCGGGCGCTTGGTGGCGCCGC
>DASVLR010000045.1:0-6191 GCA_036384775.1 Minisyncoccota bacterium | reverse complement strand
GTTCTCGTGGCTATTGCCATCCATGCATCGTTCAATATCTCGATCGTGCACGCAAGCGCTTCCGATACCCTCAAATCATTCGGCTGGATATGGGGCGCCGTCGTCATCATGATTATCCTCTTTGAAGAGGTGAAAGCGGTCAGGCCCCACGCCGTCTGAATATGATATACTGGAGGCTCCATTAGAAGTCAGTCGGTTCGTCTAACTATAGTACGTACACATATCATGGCCAAAGAAAAGAGATCTTTCTTCGAAAAGCTCACCGGTGCGGTCCGCATGGACGAAAATACCGAGGAGCATGAAGAAGTCGTCATCGAAAAGAAGTCGATCAAGCCTGCCAAGGGCGGCTCTAACGGCAACTCAAGCGCATCCATGGCCGTCTGGGCAGATGAGGAGTCCGAGAAGGACGCCGAACTCACCGTCGACGTCTATCACACGCCGGAGATGATCGTCGTGAAGTCCATGATTGCCGGCGTACGCCCCGAGGATCTCGATGTCTCTATCACCCGCGATTCGGTCACCATCCGCGGCAAGCGCGAAGAAGAACGCGTCAGCGAAACCGACGACTATCTCCTCAAGGAGCTCTACTGGGGCTCATTCTCGCGCACCGTTTCCCTGCCGGAAGAGATCGACGTCGACGAAGCGGAGGCTATCGAGAAGCACGGCTTGCTGATCCTGAAGTTACCGAAGCTCGACAAGCGCCGCCTGTCGAAGCTGAAGGTGAAGACGGCGTAGTTGCTCACGTCCGTTTGGCGCCAAAAAGCCCCGCGTGTGGGGCTTTTTATTGTGAGGGCTCGTCAATTATTGATGGTAATTGCATGCGACGAATTTCTAGAAAAAGATCGGGTAACATTGAATCGTAGAATGTATTTTTGTGTTCGATGCCCGTCTTTACGATAAGGCCCCGTTTCAAAAGTGAGCGCAGGACAGAGGTGAGCGTCGATGGCGCAATTTTGGCATGAAAACAAATCCATGAGGGAGCCATTTTACTTTTGCGCAATATACGGAGAACGGCCTTTTCCATTTCAGTGAGGCCTAGAATATCGAACATGCGCTTTTCGACCTCGGGCGGGAGAGGTTTCCTTTTCATGTGGGTGGGATATTGTACGAAAAATTCGTAGGATCTACCACTGTGACAAAAAACCAGTCACGTGACTGGCTCATTGTTGCTAGAAAAAATTCGGCGCAAAACTAAATATCAAGATTCGCCATCTTGGCGTTCGACTGAATGAATGACTTGCGTGACGGCACATCGTCACCCATGAGCATATCGAAGACCTTGTCGGCCTCGACCGCATCTTCGACGGTAACCTGTTTGAGAATACGCCTCACCGGATCCATGGTTGTCTCCCAGAGCTCGTCGGCGTTCATTTCACCAAGACCCTTATAGCGCTGGATCGAGACCTTTGCAGTACGACCGGCGACGCCAGCCTTTCCGCCCGCGACCAACTCACCCTCGTCTTCCTGGGCACCCGGCACATCAGTGTCGGCGGCACCTGCAGCCGCAAGCAAACGGGCATTATCACCTGCGACATCCATACGCTCGACGACATCAGAACCTGCACCTTCTTCCTGCACTTCGGCATTGCCAAGCGCCTTGACCTTGGCCTCTTCAGAATAGAAATAGAGAATCTCCTTGCCGCGACGAACCTTGTAGAGCGGCGGCTGAGCGATAAAGACATGGCCGTTGTCGATAAGGGGGCGGAAATAGCGATACAAGAGCGTCAAAATGAGCGTGCGGATGTGAGCACCGTCGACATCGGCATCGGTCGCAAGGATGATCTTGTGATAGCGGAGATTGGAGATATCGAAGGTATCGCCGATAGCGGTACCAAGCGCCAAAACTAAGTTCTTGATCTGCTCAGAGCCGAGCATGCGATCGAGACGAGCGCGCTCGATGTTGAGGATCTTACCGCGCAACGGCAAGATGGCCTGGGTGCGGCGCTCGCGGCCCATTTTGGCGGTACCACCTGCAGAGTCACCCTCCACAATGAAGAGTTCTGACTCGGCAGGATCATTGGACTGACAGTCTGCCAGTTTGCCCGGCAATGTCATACCCTCGAGCGCACCCTTGCGGAGCACGGAATCCTTGGCAGCCTTTGCTGCCTTGCGGGCCTTCATGGCAAGGATCACCTTCTGGACGATCGAGCGGGCATCATCAGGGTTTTCTTCGAGGAAGGCGGCGAACGCTTCGCCGAACACGGTATTCACTGCTGACTGAGCTTCCATGGAACCAAGCTTGGACTTGGTCTGACCTTCGAACTGGATCTCGCGGAGTTTGACTGAGATGGCAACCGTGAGACCTTCGAGTGCGTCATCGCCGGTAAAGGTGTCGGCGTCGCCCTTGGCCAGATTGTTGTTCTTGGCGTAGGCATTGAGCGTGCGGGTCAGCGCGGTCTTGAAACCCGTAAGGTGCGTACCACCTTCTGAGTTATAAATATTGTTCGCAAAGGCAAGAATGCGCGCCGAGACGTCATCGGCGTATTGGAGCGCGACTTCGACGGACTCGACACCCTCGACTTTCTTCTCGACATAGAAAATGTTCTTGTGAGCCGGCTTGAGGAGCTGGTTCGAGAATCGTACGAGCGAGACGAGACCGCCTTCGAAGTAGAAAGTGTATGACGGCGCATCGACGCCGGTATCACGTATATAGACAAGTTCATCGTCCTGACCGAAGGTCTCGGCCTGTTGACGTGCATCGATGACGGAGATGCGGAGTCCGCGGACAAGATATGCCTGCTGGCGCATATGGTTCACGATCTTCATGAAATCCATAACGACGCCTTCCTTGAAGATCTCGGGATCAGGCTGAAACATAACGATGGTACCATGCGCCTTGGTGCTGCCGATCTTTTTGACCTTGGCCTTGGTCTTACCGCGCTCATACTCCTGCATATAAATACCCTCGCCTGCCTTGTGAACGAGCACCTTCACGTGTGTCGAGAGTGCGTTCACGACAGAGGCACCCACACCGTGGAGACCGCCAGAGACCTGGTAACCAGAATCCTCGCCGCCGAACTTACCGCCGGCGTGAAGGACGGTCATAACCATTTCGAGTGCGGAGACTTTGGTCTTTGGGTGAATATCAACCGGAATACCGCGGCCGTTGTCGGTCACGCGAATACGATTGCCGGGCAACATGGCAATTTCGATGTCGTTGGCATGGCCGCCCATGGCTTCGTCGCGAGAGTTGTCGAAAATTTCCCAGACGAGGTGATGGAGACCTTCCGGACCGGTCGTACCGATATACATGCCCGGGCGCTTGCGCACCGGCTCGAGACCCTCGAGGACCTGGATCGACGATGCGTCGTAATCTTTCTTGGAAGCCTTGTCTGATTTTGCAGCCATAAATAAAAATTGCCTGGTTGTTTAGGTGGTATAAGTATAGCATTTTAGGGGTCAAAATTCGAGCGGTTTTCAGGGTTCCAAAATGTTGACGCCTGGTCAAATTCGTGTAGTATTTTGAACAGAAATCACCCTTTTGCACATGATCAAAAACTTCGTCTTTGATGTCGGCGAGGTCCTGTTTTGCGGGATCAAGCCCCTGTATCTCCGGATCAACGAACACCTGAACCCCCCGAATCCGCTCACGAACGCCGACCTATACAATTCGATCTACATACGGCTCTATATGCGCGGATCGATCACCGAGGAACAACTCTGGCGCGCCGTTATCGCCGGATTCAAACTCACGGCGACTCCTGCCCGGCTTGCGGACATGGTTCGTAAAGAATTTGTGGCTATCGAGGGCACCCTCGACATCGTCAAGGAACTGCGGGCCGCGGGCTATCGCATTGCTCTCCTGTCCGTCCACGGACGCGAATGGGTACAGCATCTTGAGGCGACTCATGCGTTTCACCGGCATTTCGAGCCCGGCTGTCTGTGCTACTCGTGCGATACCAGCTACCTGAAACCGGCACCGGAAGCATATAAGCATGTCGCCAGCTGCCTCAACGCACCGCCTGAAGAATGTTTCTTCGTGGATGATCACCTTCCCAACTGCGAAGCCGCAGAAAAGCTCGGCTTCAGCACCCACACCTTCACCACCGCAGACGATCTGCGGCGCGATCTGAAGGAACGCGGCCTGCTCCCTCGCTCTGTCTCTGCGCTACCCTCGTAGCGCTTTTTTGTATGCGCAAAAGAAAACTCGCCGGCATATGAATTGCGCGGCGAGATTGTGAGGGGGAAAGAGCGGGAAAAATGAACGAATGGGTGAATGAAGAAATAAAGGGACGGGTGGACAGTGAGGCGGGAGCATCGGGGCGAAATGCGGCTGAGAAGAAAGAGAGACGTGGGATTGTTCTCAAATAAAGCCGATGCAATGCCATGTCCGGATCCGAGCTTATTTCAATGTTCAACCCTTCCTACACCAGTAGTACGATCGATTGACGTGCTTTGGTGCATACTATTGAGCTCAAGAAGTGCGAACAGAAGGGCGATAATGAGCGGTCCGAGCACGAATCCGATCGGTCCAAAAAGAATAATGCCGCCCAACACCGACAACAAGATGAGAAACGGATGTATTTTGACTCCCCTGTTTACCAGGATCGGTCCGAGGAAGTTATCCACGAGTCCCACGGCAAAGATGCCCCAAATGAGGAGGCCGACCGCCATGCCGGTTGAACCGGATATAAACAAATAGGCAATAGCAGGGATGAGGACGAGCGCCGTGCCGATACCCGGCACAAGCGCAGCCATGGATGCAATCACGCCCCAGAGGATCGGGTTTGGTACGCCGAAAATGGCAAACCCGATAGCCGTCAACGTTCCCTGCACCAGGCCGACGGCGATCGATCCCGCAAAAATCGAACGGATCGCCTGTTCCAGTTTGGACAGTATGAGCTCGTCATCGATATTACGCAGCGGCGAAATTTCGATAAGCTGGCGCTTCAACTCGCGGCCGTCGCGCAGCAGATAGAACAGGGCCAGGAACATGACAAAGAACTCTATTACGATTTTGGACAGTTTGCCGAAAATCGCATTCATGTTGCTCACCGCCCACTGGGCAGCCTGCCGCAAAAGGTCGACCACATCGTACGAGCCGAAGACGTTGGAAATCACTCCCGAGATCCGGCTATTCAACGAATGATCCGCGAGTATGGCATACATCTGGCCGACTTCGTCGAATATTTTGATCGCCACAAATGTCAGCGGCACGAACACAAGCACCGCCAATATGACCAGGGTAACCACGGCACCGAGGCTGCTTTTTTCCCTGCCATTAAAAAACTTCTTGAGAACGCGCTGATGCAGCGGCATGAAAATGACCGTGAATGCCAGCGCCAAAACCAGCGGTGCAAGAAACGGCAGAAAAATAAAGATGCCCAAAATGATGACGATCGAGAGAAATGCCAGGAAAAAGTAGTTTTGCGATGACCGGGTCATGCGACGGTGAAAATAGTGGGGTTATAAGGTCGGTGAGTCCTATTATACACCCAGAATGGTCGTCTTGAAGGTGATGACGTACTGCGCACACATCCGTCCGGCAGTGCACTGCGGACGTCCTACGGCGGTAATCGTCGTCGATCCCGTGCGGAGCACTTCGAACAGACCCTGCGTGCCCTTTGCCGCCGAGGCATTCGGGACCTGACGGATAATAGTGTTGTCGCCAACCGTGACGCTCCACGCTTCGCTATCACCCAGATTCAGCAGAAACTGCGTGCCCGCTTTCAAGATCACTGTTTTGTCGGCATCTGCCTGCGTCACCATTGTCGAACGAGGAGTGCCCGGAGCACACACCTGTGCTGCCGGCGACGAAGTCATATTCCCACCCGTGGCAGGCACCGATGGCGTGTCCGCGAGGACGGATGCGTGCGCATTCACTCCTGTCGCTGCCGTCTGAACCTCGGCACCTCTATGCATTGCCCAGCGACCGATGAATGCAAGCACGACAATAACCAGCGCCGATCCGAGAATGATGAAGATGATATTTCTGTTCTCGTTCATGAAGTGCTAAACGGATGATATGGATCCGTCTTTCAGCGTTCCACCCTCTCCCCAATCAAAAAGCCGTACCCCAACAGAGGTACGGCTCACGTCGAACGGAAAGTGCCGAGTAGCCGGCTACGCATCATGACGCCGAAAGGCGTGGTAACACGGGGCCGAAGAAGAACACACCGCTACCGGCGGTGCATATTCCCGGATAAACTGTTTTTCAAGCCGATTGACCAAACGATATTCGGCATGATCAA
>DASVLR010000044.1:0-11426 GCA_036384775.1 Minisyncoccota bacterium | reverse complement strand
CGTCGTGGTACAGCGTAATAAGCTCCTTTGCCAGGGGTTTGTTCTCGATACTTTTGGCCTTCCAGAAGAGCATGCCGATGATCGCCTCTGACTCAATACCGCCATCTACTGCCTGTCGGTAGAGAGTCCATGCGCGCACGGCGTCACGCTTCCCGACGGCATCTGCCAAGGCGAAAATATTCGGACCATCACCCCCACCAAAGAATGTGTTAGCCGCCTTTTTCTCATCGACAACGACAATCTTTTCGGCATGCTTCTCCAGCGTTTTCTTAAGCTCGGTCAAAACCTTACCTTCATACAAAATGAAAATATTCGATGACTCCTGCATTGCAGCAACATAATCTACCAGCTCGTCCTTCGCGGTTTTATTCTCTGTCACGCGATCAAGATAGACGATGTACTTACTCGAAAAGAGTCCCTGGCCACCGAGGTGACCTTGTATAACCGACACATTCCATGAATCTGCGTCGATTTTGTCGTATGCGGCATCAGGACGCTTGGCGCGAAGAGACTCTACCAGCGCACGGGCCTTGGTTCCCGCCCGAGCAGTATCCGTACCATAAAAGACATAAAGCATGCGGGTAGTATAGCCTATTTATCCGGTTTTATTTCAGCTCTCCCCAATTCGAGCCAATGTGACCTTTGGCTTCAACGACAATACCCTGCGAGTCCTTGGGGTCCATCACTGACTCCATAATTTTCTCGATCTGTTTGATCACCTTCTCGGCCTTGTCCTTCTTGATCTCGTAGATAAGTTCATCGTGTACCTGGAGGAGCGGGTATACATCCTTGGTAAGGCCTTCCTTTTCGATCCATTCCTGCACACGGACCATGGCGATCTTGATCACGTCCGCCTCGGTTCCCTGAATCGGTGCATTGATGGCCATGCGTTCGGCAGCGGCTTTGATAAACGGAATCTTTGAATTGATGCCTTCGAAGTAGCGACGGCGGCCGTAGAATGTTTCGGTGTAGCCCTTACGAGCGGTCTCGGCTTTCACAGCGTCCAAGTATTGAGCCAAGGTCGAGAACTCGGCAAAATAATCGTTGTAAAACCTTTGTGCTTCATCACGCGAGGTGCCCAAGTTTTGCTTGAGAGCGAGCACACCCATGCCATAAATGATGCCGAAGTTAATCACCTTTGCGCGGCGGCGCATTTCTGCATCAACTTTGTCCTGCGGGACCTTGAAGACATAGCTCGCGACTGAACGATGGACATCTTCCCCGTTCTTGAAGATATCGATCATCTTTTTGTCGCCGGAGAGAAACGCAGCAATACGAAGTTCGATCTGAGAGTAGTCGAGCGCGGCAAGTACAAAGCCCTTTTCTGCAACAAAGGCTCCGCGAATAGCACGACCGAGCTCGGTGCGAACCGGAATGTTCTGCACGCCGGGATTCTTTGTGGCCATACGACCGGTCGCCGCACCAACCTGGATAAAGGTGGTGTGCAGACGATCATTCTCGTCCAAGAGTGGCGGGATGGCATCGATATAGGTACCCAGGAGTTTACTCAACTCACGGTATTCGAAAATGAGCGGAATGATCGGATGCGAATCACGGAGCTTTTCGAGTTCTGACTCCTTCGTTGAACGAGCGCCACCGGCTGTCTTTTTGACCTTGGAACCGCCGAGGCCGAGTTTGTCATAAAGGATGTCGCCAAGCTGTTTCGGCGAGCTGACGTTGAATTCCTGACCAGCAAGTTCGTAGATCGTTTTCTCCAGTTCGGCAACCTTCTTGTGATAGTCCTTGCCGAGCTTCGCCATGACGGCACGATCGATCTTGATGCCCCTCTTTTCCATGGCATGCAATACCGGTGTGAGCGGAAGTTCGATGGTTTCATAGACCTTGCGGAGATTTCGTTTGTCGAGCTCGGCAAAAATAGCTTTCTTGGCAGTCTCAAAATCCTCCGTAACGCCAAAGTTCAGAATGTCTTCGAGCGTCGGATCAGCCATGTTTGAGTTGACGACCGAGAGAGCAAGGGCGGTTTTTTCGAGCTCGGCAGGGTCGATGCTTGGCGCAAACAATTGATGATTATTCGCAGCTGCCTTTACATTTACGGCCGGGGTCTTCGGGGTCATACCAGACGTGCCGGCAGCGCCTTTTTTCTTTGCTCCGCGCACGTTTCCGCCTTTTTCTTTGGTGGAGACACCCTCTTCAGACGGTAGCGGAATCTCCGCACGAGTCCTGGACTCAACGGTCTTTCCTTCGAGAACCTGTCTCAGTCTGGAAGGTAGCGTCCTGAATTCAAACTCGTTCCACAGTGCGGTGACCTTATGGACGTCCACACTCTCGCGGAACGTTTTTTCCGGCAGCGTAAATTCAATCGGCACATCACGCTTGATGGTCGCGAGCATCTTACTGAACTCGGCCTCTTCCTTGTTGTCTTTTAACAACTGCACGATGCGCTCTTTCACGCCGGCATCAAGGAATTTCTGCTCATGACCTGCGGCAAGCTCCCTATACATATTCTCGATAGTGCTGAAAGTTGCGAGCAGTGTCGTTGCGGTCTTTTCGCCAATACCCTTCACACCCGGAATATTATCCGACGGATCACCACACAAACCTTTGTAGTCCGGAATTTGTTTCGGACCAAAACCGTAACGGGCATTCACTGCTTTTTCGTCGTAGAGGACGACATCGTTGAGTCCCTTCTTGAGCGTAAAGACGCGAACATGTGTATCGTCAATGAGCTGCATCGTGTCCATATCGCCTGAGGCAATTATGATCTCGATATCCCTGCGATCCTTGAGCTGATTGACGATCGTTCCCAGAATGTCGTCGGCCTCAAATCCCTGCTTATCATAAATAGGAATATCAAATGCCTTGAAAATCTCACGCGACGTTGTCATCTGACGAATCAGGGCATCATCAGCTTGTTTGCGAGTTCCCTTGTAGTCCTTGAATGCCGCATGTCGGTGAGTCGGGCCTTTCACATCGTATGCCGCCACGACATAGTCAGGCTTGAGGTCAGTGACAATACGGAGAAGCATCGTCGAAACCCCATAAAGTGCACCAGTCGGTTCGCCCTTGGCATTGGCAAAATCAGGCAGCGCGTGATATGCACGATGCAGGATCGCGTGCGCGTCGAGAAGGACAAGGCGTTTTACATTGGCGGGTGCAGCTTTCATACGGGCATTGTAGCGCACAAATCTGACCTTCTCTCTATTTACAGTAGATATTGCCGATGATTTAATTCACGGGTGAAAAAGCGCCTGAAACAAATGCGCACGTGGGCAATAGCTCTCATCTGCATGATACTCGTGGCCGCCGGACTCTCTCTTTTCTACACACAACACTCACAGAGGCCTGCCGTGAATATATATACCTCCTTTGTGTTGCAGGCATATGACAGGATAACCACCGACTACTGGCAAAGTTCTGCTGAATATCAGGCTAGCAACTTCGGCGGTCTTCCTGCGCTGTTCCAGGAAACACTTCAGAAAGTAACTGGCGTCGCGTATCCTCTGTCGAGTCGTGCCGATCTGGTCCGTGCACTGGATATCATATTTGCGAATACCACGGATGCCGACGTGAGTGAGAAGCGAGCGGCGACCATCGTGGCTACAGCGGTCGACAATATGTGGCCTCACACTGTTCCCAATCGCAATGCCCTCACTATCGACCAGACGGAGCAGGTGTTCCAGAACACCGTCAACAATCAACATCCCGAACGCGACCGCTATGCAGCACTCGGATTGCGGGAAGCCGACAAAAAATCGTACACCCGCATGGATATAGACACGGCGCTGGCACAGAAGCAGAAGGAGCTTGCGGCCTCGACGTCAGTCGCAGCGGTCCGGCAACTCCAGGAGGCCAAGAATGCGTATACCATTTTGTCTGACACAAACTCCAAAGCCCGATATGACGTAGCAAAAGCCGAGCCGACGCTCTCATGGAAAATAATCTCCGATGTCCTTTATATCAAGATCAGTCAGAATGCATCGCAGACTGCACACGAATTCACTGAGGCTATCGATGCTGCGATACGCAGGCATCCCGGTCTGACCTCGATCATTCTGGATCTTCGCGGGAACCTGGGCGGCTACGACACCGTCACATCCGAGATTGTCGGCGATTTTGCCGGTTCTTCGACGCCATTCTATGCGGTCAAGGTAAACGGCGGCATACAACAGTTCGTGACATCGACCGATACTCTGCCGATGCTCCGCACGTTCAGGTCGCGAGTCATTCTCATCGATGGAAATACCAAATCAACCGGCGAACTAATGTCCCAGGCACTGCGCAGGTCCGGATCATTCATCCTCGTAGGGACGACCACCGGCGGCTGGGGAACCATCGAGAACGGCAAGGTATTTCCTTTGGGGAGTTCCTTCGTGAGCGGCAATCAGTACTTCCTCCGTCTCGTTATCGGGGCGACACTCACTGACTCATTCCAGCTCGTGGAAGGTCTCGGCATCCGTCCTGATATTGATGTGAGTACGCAATCATGGCGTGCCGACCTCAAACGCAATTTCCCGGGCAGCTCGTTGCCCGGGGTTGTTTCGTCACTGTTCTAGGTATCGAGAAGGATCAATGGAATAGACGCCGTCCACGATTTCAAGCTTCAGCCACTCATTCACATCTTCCCTGCCCAGTCCGGCGTTTTCAGGCCACTCAATAATCACGAGATTATGGGGGTCTGACGAGATGCGTTCAAAATCAAGACCATCGAGTTCAGCACGGCGTTCCAATCGATACGCATCTATATGGACAAGCCGCTTGAATGAAACATCCGTACCAGATACGCCGCCAATCTTTGCGCCAGCTTGAATATCGTAGATTTTCATAATGACAAAGGTCGGACTCGTCACAATTTCGGTAATACCAAGTTCCTGTGCGAGCAATTTCGTAAACGACGTTTTGCCGGCACCAAGGTGACCGGACAGTCCGACAACGAAGGCGCCGGATCCCGCCGCAGCGTTTTTTGCTGTCTGTACCTCATTCCATTTCGCAAGCAGTTTCGATGCCGTTTCCGCCGAGTTATTCATGACCGCATGATATCTGCAAATAAAAAAGAAGGCCAGCTCGTTGATCTGACGAGTGGCCTTCGAAGAGTATCGTGATGGTTGCAGCACCTTAGTAGTGCGGCGTCGGTCCGTAGGTGGGCAGGCGCGGCACCCGTTGCACCGGCTGCACGACGGAAATCGTGCCCGGGTTCGTTCCGTAGGTCGGCACGGTCGGCGTGTGAGTAATGGGCGTTACCACCGTCGTGCTTCCGCTGGGCGGAATGATATACGGCGGCTGGACATAGGTCCGCGGCGGACGCTCGACGACGACTTGAACCGGGGGCTGGTGATACCTCCCGTGTGGCGGGGGGACGTGCCCCCGGTCGTAATCGTATACGACCGTTGTCGGCCCGTGACCGTAACGGTAATCGTGCCGCACCGGCACCGATGCCTCGACGTAATATCGGGCATACGAACTGGAATACAAACCATAACTGTCGTATGCCGGCATTCCCGAATATGAGACCGGCTGGCCATAGACGACCGGCGGCGGAGCGAGATGCGGGGTCGGATAGACTTGGCGCCCGCGGCCGACAAGATCGAGGTAGAAGCCGTGTTGGTAGGCACTACCCTCGGGGGTCGACACATTGGAGCCGTAGACACCGCCGCTCATGCAACCGCTGAGAAACAAAGCACTGCCAAACAGCAGCACTGCGAGGAGAAGGAAACGAGTTTTCATGTGGAGCAAATTGGGTTTCGAACCTCACCATACTACTCAAAACCAAAGACGTCAATAGTCGCCTTCGGTCACGCTTTTCCAGCCCTCGTTCATACCTGATATACTAAGAGTCATACCATGACTATTCAGTTCGATGAGGACAAGCAGAACCAGCGACTCAATGATCTCCTTCACAAAGAAGAAGAGGATCTCGTTCAACTCCTTTCCGCAAAATACGGCGTCGAGTATGTAAACATGCAGGCTGTCGCGACCAATACCGACGCTCTGCGTCTTATTGACGAGAAGACCGCCCGCGAGATCAAAGTATCGGCCTACGCACTCACTGGCAAGAAGCTCAAGATCGCTGCACGCAATCCGCAGGATCCTCGACTTGCGGCTATCGTCACCGATCTCAAGAACAAAGGCTATGAACCCGAGATCTACATCACCTCGACGATGAGTCTCGAGAAATCCTGGAAAGCGTACAAAGATCTTTCGTATGCATACGAAAGCAAAGCAGGCGCACTCGAGATCTCAAGCGAAGAGATTGCCGGCATCGCCACGCAGGCCACCAGCCTCCCGGCCGTTGTTTCAATCATCGAAAACACCCTCGCCGGCAACAAGAGCTATCGCGTCTCGCGCATTCTCGAAACTCTGCTCGCGGGCGCCCTCGCCATCAACGCATCCGACGTCCACCTCGAGCCGGAAGAGTCATACATTCGTCTCCGCTACCGCCTCGACGGCGTGCTCCACGATGTCATTCATTTCGACGCGGACACCTACAACCTGCTTCTCTCGCGTATCAAACTCATCTCGGGCATGAAGCTCAACGTCAAGAAAGACTCGCAGGACGGTCGCTTCTCTATCAAGCTCCCGCAGGGTGAAATCGAGGTCCGCGTCTCTGTTCTTCCAGGCGCATACAACGAGTCAATCGTGATGCGTATTCTCAATCCGAAATCCATCAATGTACCCCTGGAGCAGCTTGGCATTCCCGACAAACTGCTCAAGATTCTCCTTGCCGAAATGAATCGTCCTGACGGCATGATCCTGACCACCGGTCCGACCGGTTCCGGTAAGACCACGACGCTGTATGCCTTTCTCAAGAAGGTCCACACTCCCGATATCAAAATCATCACCATCGAAGATCCGATTGAATACCACCTCGAGGGCATCGTTCAGACGCAGGTCAACGAAAAGGGCTATACATTTTCGGAAGGACTCCGCGCAGCGGTTCGTCAGGACCCGGACATCATCATGATCGGTGAAATTCGTGACGGCGATACCGCGGCTATTGCCGTTAACTCGGCCCTCACCGGTCACCTGGTGTTCTCCACCCTTCACACCAATGACGCCGGCGGTACATTCCCGCGCCTTTCAGATCTTGGCGTAAGCTCCATGACCATCCCGTCTGCACTCCGTGTTTCTATGGCACAGCGCCTTGTTCGTAAACTGTGTCCCAACTGCAAGAAAGAAATATCCATGACACCGGAAGCACGCGCCGAGATCGACCGCACGCTTGGCGAGATCGTCGACAAGACTCAGATCCCCGCTGATGTCAGCAAGATGTGGGGCCCCGTTGGCTGTGACAAATGTAACAACACCGGCTACAAGGGTCGCGTCGGTATCTACGAAGCAATCCTCATGAACCAGAACGTCGAGAAGGTCGTGCAGTCCAACGCCAGCGATCGCGAAATCTGGGTAGCCGCACGCGATCAGGGCATTCTCACCATGAAACAGGATGGCATCATCAAGGTCGTCAACGGCACCACTTCCCTCGATGAGCTTCAGCGTGTGATCGCATTAAGTGATTAATAGGTAGCAGAAGATATATTCATCATAATTCATATGGCAAATTCATCAGAACTTGAGCGCAAGGTCCACGAAGTCCAAGAACGTATTCGTGAGACCGCTGAGAAAATTCAGGAAAAAGAACGAGAGCAGCAAAAGCTTGAGGCCGAGATGAATGCCGGCAAGACCGAAGGTCCGAAACTACAGCAGGAATTGTTGACCAAGACCCGCGAACTACAGACGGCTGAAGCGGAGCTTCGTACGGTCACGAACGAGATTGCTACGCTCAAAGCAGAAGTTCCCCGCCTACAGAAGGAGGCTGAAGAAGCAAAGCGCGAGGGACCGGCACGTGAGCGTGAATTGAGCACCCTCAGGTCCGAGATTCAGCGACTGCGTTCCGAACATTCACGCCATCAGGCGGAACTCACTCAGATTCAGCGTGAACTCACGAACGCGCTCGAAGCAGCAAAGAAAGCGCAGGCTCAGAACGACCCGACAAAAAAGAAATAACTTTCACCATGCGGGGACTTTGCCCCCATCCGGGGACTTTGCCCCCATAAAAAATACGTGATGTAACTCACGTATCCACAGTTTCTATATTGTATTTTGGTCGCGTAACCGTAGGATACGACACAGAAGTACTCCTGTGTGTCTAACAATCCCCTGGAATACCCAGTCGGCGATCACGTTAGTTCAAGCACGCAAATCTCTAAGCAAATCTCGCGACGTGATGTCGCGAGCGAGGTAAAGTCCCGAGGATAATTTCAGTGAAAAACGCCGAAGCGTTAGAACCAACATGTCCTTAGCACTTTACCCAAACCTCGGAAGGCCTTGCTTAGAGGTTTATGGGCTCGAACCTATTCCTTTTTCAATCATCTGTATCTTAGCATATATCCAACTTCATGTCAAGTAGGTCACCAAAACCGGCATCAGACATCACTCCCCCGCACAACGGCGAAAAAGAGACCGGTTTTTTGGACCAGACACTCCGACCTCATCGCTGGGATGAATATATCGGTCAGAAAAACACAAAGGAGAACCTCCGCATCCTTCTCGCTGCAGCAAAAGAGCGCAATCACCCGCCCGAGCACATCCTTTTTTATGGTCCGCCGGGCCTCGGCAAGACGACTCTCGCCCATCTCATCGCAGAAGAGACCGGCGCGGCCATGAAGGTCACCTCCGGCCCTGCTATTGTGAAAGTCGGCGACCTCGCATCTATTCTGACCAACCTCACGCCAGGCGATATTTTGTTCATCGACGAAATTCACCGTCTCAACAAAGCCATCGAGGAAGTTCTCTACCCTGCCATGGAGTCAGGTACTCTCGATATCATTATCGGCAAGGGCCCTTCGGCACGCACCATCCAGTTGGACCTACCACCGTTCACTCTTATCGGTGCAACGACCCGTATGGCCATGATTTCTGCACCGCTACGTTCTCGCTTCTCCGGTGGCGTCTACAAGCTGGAGCTCTATAGCAATGAAGAGATCGGTGAGATTGTCCGACGCTCTGCCAAAATTCTGGGTATTGATGTCGAGGACAGTGCCGTAACCGAGATTGCTAAGCGTTCACGCTTTACCCCGCGTACTGCGAACTACCATCTCAAACGCTGTCGCGACCACGCCCAGATCCAAAAGACCGCCATCACCCGCGAGATCGCTGACAAAGCGCTGGCCATGCTGGGTATCGATGAACTCGGCCTGAGTGGCGCTGATCGCGACATCCTAAAGACCATCATTACCAAATTCAACGGCGGACCAGTTGGTCTCAATACCATTGCTGCCGCCCTTTCGGAAGAACAGGCCACCGTCGAAGAAGTCTATGAGCCGTATCTCATCCAGCTCGGCTTGCTCGAACGCACTCCGCGCGGTCGCATGGTTACCGACAAGGCGTATCAGCATTTGAATATAAAAGGTGCGGCACGACTGATATAAACAAAAAACGACCGACGGGATAGAGAAAATCTCTATCCTATGCGGTCGCTGTTTGCCGAGCCGAAGCCCGAGGGGGCATGGCTGGCAACTGATGCACTATCAACTGACACTACGCTATACCTCCCGTATGGTGCCGACAAGGACCGCGTGGTCCTTTAGGGCCCTGAATTCCCGGGGGTCGGAGGCTGGCTGCTCGTGGTGGGATTACCGGCGGCGGAAGCGGGGGCGCTGCCGGCCGGCGGTGTCGCCAGAATCTGTGCAATTTGCTGCAAAGCGGCTGCGCCCTGCGAGCTGAGCACCTGCACGTTCTGATGCGTCCCCGGGACCTGATGGATCTTGATGGGGACCACCCTCGTAGTCGCTGCTTTTGGGGTGCCATTCACGACGCTCCAATACATTTCCTTGCCCCATTCGAACCCGAGCGGTGGCCACTCCGGCGACGTCCATACATAGCCCGTGCCATTGCCTTTTCCGTCGATGAAGACGAAATCGACAATGGTCTCGGCTGCATACCCTTGCGGGCGCGGCTTGTAGTCGGGGATGCCATACTTTTCCCCGGGTGGCAGGACGACGAGCACGTTGCCGCCGTTCCCGTCGGGCATGCCGACGGCACTTTGGCCGATGCGGATGTATCCGAGCGTGGAGCCGTCGTTGACGACCCAGAGAACAGCATCAGAGACGGGATTCTGCCACGGATCGATCAGGTTCTTCTGTGCCGTGTATAACACACGGCCCGGACGAGCATACGCGGCCGAGGCCTGCATCGTCGCCGGCGAAACCGGCGGACGTTGGTTAGTCGAGACGGCGCTTGCCGGCCCCGACGGGTTGGAGTTTCCACCAGCAGCCGGCGTCGACGTCGTGCTGACGGGCGGCGCGGACTGGGCGGGGTTGGACTTCTTCATCGACTGACACCCGGTGCTCACCACGAGGGCGAACACTGCGAGGATGCTGACGAGGAGTGCGTTGATTTTCATGACGCATTTATAGGTAGTAGGTTGACCTGACAAAAAAAGACCGAGATGGTCTACCGTAGTTGAAGCACGGTTTTCAAGGCGTTTTGACTGTCGCCATATGGCCGCTTTGTATAGCCGTAATTATCAAAATATGGCCTAAAATGCCCTTAAAACCGTGCTTCTGCGTCGTTTACAATGTTCAGAACTGGTACTATCTTAGCACATACTTGACAAAATGTCAATATCATATTCATGCTATACTTTTGGGGCCAATTTGCTATAAAAACTCAAATAACCACTTCCCCATGTCAGGACATAACAAATTTTCAAAGATTAAGCATCTCAAGGCAAAGAATGATGCACAGAAGAGCAAAATCTATACCAAGCTCGTTCGTGTAATTACCCTTGAGGCCAAAAAGGCTGGCGGCAACCTCAATTCGCCGGGACTCGCCAACGCGATCGCGAAAGCTCGCGGCGAAAATATGCCGAATGACACGATTGATCGTGCGATCAGGAAAGCCACTGACACCAGCGTTCAGATGGAATCAATGATCTATGAGGCATATGGGCCCGGCGGTATCGCCATTCTCATCGACGTCTTGACCGACAACCGTAACAAGGCTGCTCAGGAAATAAAGATTATTTTGTCGAAGCACGATATCGCGCTCGCCGCTCCCGGCAGCGCTTCATGGGCATTTCATAAAGAAGGCACTGAATGGAAGCCGATAACCACATCTACAATAACCGACGATGAAGCCGAGAAATTGAGTGCCCTCGTCGGCGATCTCGAAGAAAATGATGACGTTCAGGATGTGATTACGAATGCTGAATAGATACCCCGGCCAAACTGGTATACTTCCCTCATGAAAATTCTCGGCATCGACCCCGGCTACGACCGACTCGGCATTGCGGTCATTGATAAGCCGCCGCGTGTACAGGGTGCTAAAACTAAGGAGACTCTCGTCTACTCCGGGTGTTTTCAGACATCGCCCAAGGACACCATATATTTGCGTTTGGAACAGATCGGCAAGGAAATTGGTCGCGTTATAGATGAACACCAGCCTGAATGCCTCGCGATTGAGAACCTGTA
>DASVLR010000043.1:0-24310 GCA_036384775.1 Minisyncoccota bacterium | reverse complement strand
CCCTCCGGGCACTGCTCGCACACGGCGCTTTTTGATGTTTCTTACTTTTTTACACCAAGCATTTTTCGTGCAACTTCACGGCCACTGCCGAGAGCGCCTTCCACAGTTGCTGTCGCTTCCCCGGAATACAGAGCCTCGCCGGCGAAATAGATCGTATCGCCAATCGGCCGCGCGACTATTTCTGCTGCGTCCTTGGTATCAACCATCGTGTAACTGTATGCGCCTTGCGTAAACGGATCCGCAGGCCAATTCAGTACCTCAAAATCTGCCACCCTGGCTTTGAGATATGTGGTATCAAGCGTGAGCACTTTTGAAAGCGAAGTAAGAGCCATATCGAGAAGCTCCTCTCGGGTGGTATGTTTGTACTGTGCCGCTCTCGGTCCGGCCATCCAGCCAACGAGTGTCGAATTAATAACCGGGTATTGCGACCACCAGGTGAGAAACGGCTCATTGCAGAGCAGGAATGCCATTTTGCTCAGATCTGTGCCGTGTACCGAATTCCACCAACGATCCTTGAAATTGATGACGAGCTTGATGACATTACCGAATCCGATCCTTGAAGCTGCATCCAATTTGTCAGTGATCGGCGGATTGAACGTGATGTCACGCAGAACCGGCACGGGTACGGTGACGAGAACTTTCGATGCAGAATATTCGTTACCGCCGGCAGAAATGTTTACCAGCCCGTCTTGTGTGGAGATCGCCTTAACAATAGTACTCAGTTGAAACGCTGTCCCCGCAGAGACGCACTTCGTGTACAGAAAATCGAGCAACGCTCCGTATCCTTCCCTGATCCATCCATCCGGAATATCTCCGCCAAAACTACCCTTTCCAAGCCATTCATCTCTCAGGGTAAAAATACTGATGAGTTCCGGATCGGCAGCATCGTAGCCTTCAATCGCACGGATGATTGAGTTTCTGATCTTCTCGCCGCGCTCTCCATGGAAATTCTCGCGCAGGAATTTGCCTGCAGGCATGTCTTCCGTGAGCGCATCCAGCTTTGCCTGAAGATCCTGATTGCCATCGGCAAATGACGTGTGGATGGCAAGCGTGCCGCTGCGATTGCTCCAAATCTCGCCTTCCTCGGGGATTATCGATAGACCAATCTCCCTGACCAGGGCGCGGGTTATCGGCGCGTCGCCATGAATAAACTCGGCGCCGCCCTGGGCCGGGTAGCCAAAACGCTTCTCGTCGAGCGGATAGATGCGACCGCCGATTCGGTCCCGCGCTTCAAGCACGAGAATGCTTTTTCCGGCAGCCGAGAGATCGTGCGCGGCCATGAGGCCGGATGCTCCGGCTCCGACAATGATTGTGTCGTAGGTTTTCATGTATACAGCTTACCGTTTACACGATGTATAGGAAAGCAGCTCGCGAATGGGTATCAGCAAACACAGGAATAGCACTTCTGTGTTTTTACTGCACTTTGCCCACCAGCAATGTTCCGACATATCGTACGAACAATATAGATGCCGTTGCACAGAAGATACCCAGCGCCCAGCCGGCAATAACATCCGAAGCCCAGTGAACGGACAAGATAAGACGTGACACACCGACGACAAGCGTGAGAATAACGGCACCCAGAATGACCAGTTCACGGCTAACGAGCGACCTGATACGCGGCACGATGAGATAGGTAATGGCAAGAAAGAAAGCAGCCGCGAACGCCGCATGAGCCGACGGAAAGCTGGGATCGTTAAAAATCTGCTGCGTGTCAAACAAAGAACCGAGCAGACCTCCGGCGTGCGGCGTCATAAAATTCTCGGGCCTGAAGCGGCCGATAAAGTCTTTAAACCAGCCGGTGAGAAAAGCCGTGGTACCGACGGATGACAGAAGTATGACAACCGAGCGCCATTTACGGTGAGTGGCAAGAACAATTCCGCCGACCACGGCAAGCAGAACCATCATGACATTGCCGCCAAGTGCGCTCACCCACGCAGCCGCTTCTACGAGCCACGGACCGGCATGCGTGACCAGAGTATTCATGAGCGCGTTTACATACAGATCAAAGGATGCAAGAAACGGCGTGGCGGAATACGCATCTTCGATCATACGGAAAAACACAAGCAGCGAAGCAATATTGAGGCCCAACACGAACAGTTCATATCGCTTGAAAATATGGAAACGGATATTCACAAAACGATAGCCCCAGATGATAAGTACCGCCGCGATGATGGCAATGAGAAGAGCACGGCTCGCCCAGCCCTCGACGGCATGGAAACCGAGCGAAACGGCATAGCCTATGACGATCGACGAGCCTATCCACAACAATGTGCCGACGGTGTTCCACATCCAGAAATGCTTGGCGTTGGTTTTGTTCGCGCCAACGAAAAATGGCATGAGGCCGCGGGTGACAGGATTGAAACGCCCAAAGACAAGTGCCTTACCGGTATGCTTCTCAAGGATCTTACGCGCCTTGACGATGACTGATTCCGACACAAAGAAGAACGGGCGCAGCTTTTCAATGAGCGGCCAGCCGAAAATCTTGCCGAGCATATAGCTGAGATAGTCGCCGAGGGCTGCGGCGATAGTTGCCACAACAAGTACGGTCCATGGCGAGAGTACCCCGGTACCCGCGAGAAAACCTGCCGAGATGATCGCGACATGTCCCGGAATGGCGATACCAAGAAGCGGTATACCTTCAAGGAACATGAGAGAGAAGAGAGCGATGTATCCCCCGCTTACGGCGAAGGCAATAATCGTATCAGTCAAAGCCGAAAAAAAATGAAGATATGACATGAACCGGCCCGGAATGGCTTATGGCACTATTATACCATGAAAAGGTTTCTCCCGGGACTTGTCGAAATATGATTTGAAGAGTACTATGGAGACTTACAAGGTCAGGTCTAAATAACTCTAGGTTTCGTACCACATTTTCATATGCCAACCATTACCGTTTACTCGACTCCGACGTGCGTGTACTGCAACATGGCCAAGAACTTCTTTAAGGCAAATGGCTTTGCTTATCAGGACTTCAATGTCGCAACCGATCTCGAGAAGCGCAAGGAAATGATCGACAAGACCGGTCAGATGGGCGTCCCGGTGATCGACATCAACGGCACCGTCGTCGTCGGTTTCGATGAGGCGCAGATCCGCACCACTCTCGGCATCAAATAGTCCCTCCTCCTTTTGAAACCGGCCTATGCCGGCTTTTCACACCCAAACCCGGCATATCGCCGGGTTTGTACGTTATAATGATCCGGTGAGTTCGAACATTCACCTCCTGATCTTCGACATTCTCGGTGTTTTTTCTGCACTCGTAATTGTCGTGCTTGGCACATTCGTTCTTCTCAAGGATCACCGTAAAACAGTCAACGTCACCCTCGGTCTGACGTTTACCGGAGCGATCATCGGCATTGTCACATATATCATCGGCGTCAATGTTGCAGATTCCGGCTTGTCTCACGATATTCTCATGTGGAATGTGAGCATCATCGCCGTCTCGGTCATCAATTTCCACTGTGCGATGGCTATTCTCAACAAACAGCGTGCGGAAAAGCCATTGATCGCCTTCGTCTACATCATCGGCATCATGTTCCTTGGCATCTTCCTGCTTCAGCCGTGGACGTTCATTGGCGATCCGGTGCCGAAGATGTATTTCCCGAATTATTTCACGCCCGGACCACTGCACCTGCCATTCAATATCATCTTCAAGCTGATCATCCCCGGCTATCTCATCGGACTCCTGTGGCGCGGATCACGTACCACAGAGGATGCCCTTGAGAGTAAACGGCTGCTCTTTTTTGCGTTGTCGTTTGCCGTGGCATGGCTGGTCGGCACAATTCCGACTCTGCTCACCTACGACATCCGATTCGATCCGGTCTGGGGCACATTATTCCCCATCATTTTTGCCGTGCCGTTCATCTATGCCGTAGTCCGTTACGAACTCCTTGATATCAAAATTGTCGCCAAGCGGGCGGTGGCCTATGCGACTATCGTTATCGGCGTCGGCTGCCTCGTCGGGTTCTTTGATTTCATGAACGCACTGCTGCGTTCGTCTCATCCGAGTTTCCCCATCTGGGCAATGCCGCTCATCCTCGCACTGGTCCTTGTCGGCATTGGCGTGTTCATCTGGCGTCAGCTCCGCGAAGGCGAAATACTCAAATACGAATTCATTACGACAGTCACCCACAAATTCCGTACTCCGCTCACGCATATCAAATGGGCCAACGAGAATATTAAGGGCTTACTCGACACCATGCCCAACAAGGATACTGCTGCCGGCCGCGACGTCCGCGATCAGCTTGGCTATATCGAAGGAGCCAATTCAAAGCTGGTAGAACTGACTGATATTCTCGCCAATACATCAGATGACGGCGATTTCTATCGCTACAAGATTGTATCCGACGACCTGTCGGCGTTTGCACGTGAAGTCATTCGTTCAGTCACCAATCACGCTGCTGTCAAAAAGATTACTGTCGTAGAAAAAATCGATCCTGAGGTGCGGGCTTTGTTTGACAGCTCGCGCCTGAAGTTCGTGGTGCAGACCTTTATTGAAAACGGCATCAACTATACTCCTGAAAACGGACGTGTGACGGTTACCGTCAAAACAATCGTCGTGCACGGCCACCGTGAAGCCGTATGCTCGGTTACCGACAGCGGTATTGGCATCACCCGCGACGAACTGCCTCGAATCGCCACGAAGCTCTATCGTGGCAGACGTGCGCGCACTACCGACACCGAAGGTATGGGTATCGGCCTGTATGTTTCCAAGGGCATCGTTGAACGCCATCGTGGCAGACTCCTCGTCGAATCCGAGGGCGAGGGCAAAGGTGCAACATTCAGTTTCTATATTCCGGCGGCATAGAGAATGTAGGAAATAGACCTCGTCGACACGCATCAAGCTCTGCAGAGCTTGTGCTACAGCTCGAAATTTTACTGCTGTAAAATTCCTGTGCAGTGTCTCCTTGATCCATTTCCTACATTCCTATTCTGCGCACCCGAGACCCATCAGAATGCTATACTAGTTTCATGTTCATCGAGCGAAATATCTGTAATCCTGAAGCAAAATCCGGCTGGATCGAAGTGATTGCCGGCTGCATGTTCTCCGGCAAGACCGAAGAGCTCATTCGCCGACTCAAGCGCAGTGAGATAGCCCGCCAGAAAGTGGCCATCTTCAAGCCAGCTATCGACAATCGGTACCACGAGACCAATGTCGTCTCTCACAATCACGCGGTCCTTCCATCGACTGCAGTCAAAACCGCGAAAGACATCATCGCTCTGGCACAGCCCTACGATGTCGTTGGTATCGACGAGGCCCAGTTCTTTGACAACAGCATCGTCGATGTCGCCAACGATCTCGCCAATGCCGGCAAACGCGTCATCATCGCCGGCCTCGATATGGATTTCACCGGCAAGCCCTTTGGCCCGATGCCGTATCTTCTTGCGGTCGCAGAATTCGTAACTAAGGTCAATGCAGTCTGCGTCAAAACCGGTGAGATCGCCACCCACTCATTCAGGGACGAAAAAAGCGGTACCGGCCAGGTTGTTGTCGGTGAGAAAGAAGTCTACGAAGCACGATCACGCCGTGCATTCTTCGATGGAATGAAGGGACGTTCAACATTTAGAGCAGATTCGCTCTGATCCACTCACTCTTGCGGGTCTTATATTCGTCGCTCGGCAGTCCGTCGAGTGTGCGTTTGAACGCCGCGTACCTATCGCGCAGACCCTGATCAGACTGAAGTCTGTGCAGAATGACGCGGTGAATCTCGATCATTTTGTGTCCGTTCGGAATAACCTGTACCGCCACCTCAGTCTCACCCACATATTTGTTCAGATACGAGATTCCTTTTTCTATCGGACCTTGGCGATACCCATTGTTGACCAGCATTGCTGAGATACCTGCCACATCATCGGAAACGACCATGATATCGATTTCGTTTTTGCCGCAGACAGGCACGGCCATAGAGCCGACCGCTTCAACTGCTGCAGACGGAACGAGTATCACCATGTCGACCACAGTCTGAACCTGTAGAACGAGGATATCAGGTGATGGATCGATGATGTGTATCGTTTTCATAGTTAAATGCCAATTGCCTCCCAAAATCGCGCCCACCATGATTTAGGAACGTCTGGAGTGGTCGTCGAGGCTGTACGCGCATTCAGATCCGAGTCCGAATCGACAATAACAACCACAGACTCGCCCGGAGCTACAGCGTGATATTTCTCGCGAATAGAGGCTTCGACGCCGGCATCAGTTGAAAGATCGGCGATCCTGGACTGGATATGATCCCGGTTCGTCTGAAGTTTGGTGAGATTGGCCTGTGCCTCGGCGAGTTTGCGGTCGCTTTCGACGGCCTTTGCATGAATATTGTACGCCGCCCTGCCAAACAAAATGAGCAGAATAAGCGCCAGAACGAGCGTTATCGGCGAACTCACGATTATGCGGAATCGCGAGCGTTGGTTGCGACGGTTCATGAGAATCAGTATACTACAAACCACTATGCTATTTCATGAAAAAACCCGTAAGGCTGCAGGCGTCGGAATGATCATCATCGGTATCTTGGTCATCATCTCGATGATCCTCCTCTACTTCCCGGCCATCCGGTACTAATTCACCTCTATAATAGGCATTGAATTTCTGGCTGCATCTGCTAGGCTCAGGGCAGAAGAATTCTTATGCCTACTCCACTAAACCTCAAGGCATTCGTGCCTCCGAATAGTCCTATTCTGCGCCAGAAAGCAGAATTGTTGCGAGATGAGGAAATCGGCTCCAGCCAGACGAAACAACATATCAAAACGATGCTGCGGGTTGCGCTTGGCGAACAAAATTACATCTCGACGCCGCTCCTTGTAGGTCTGGCCGCTCCCCAGATCGGCATTCCGAAACGCATCATCCTCGTCGATGTTGCAGCCAACGGAAAAGGGAGCGTCGGCAACCTGCACGTATTCATCAATCCGGAAATCATCTGGTCATCGGCCGACCTCGATCGCTGGTATGAAGGTTGCTTTTCGACCGGCTGCATATGCGGAATCGTTCATCGGCCGGAAAATATCCGAGTCAAGTGGATCAATGCTGACGGCTCCCGCGAGATGAGAGCCTTCTCCGGTTACACCGCGCGAATTTTCCAGCACGAGATCGACCACTTGGACGGCAAGGTCTTTGTCGACCGCATCCTCGACGATGACGATATCCACTGGGTGGAGCGGAGTAAATTCGCCGCTTACCGGAACGATCAGGGCTGGCGAAACTGGCCGCACAAGTGCACCAGAGCGCGGTGGGAAGAAATGCTGAAAGGCCCCTGACACCCAGCGTGCTTGAATCAATTTGCAAAGGCGATCATCCGGTCGCCTTTTTTGTCACGTATTCATCGCGTGATCGACTACTCGCCCGACCGCATCATTTTCACGAACACTTCCTGCGGAATATTCACTTCTCCGATCTCCTTGAGGCGGGCGCGGCCCTCCTTCTGCTTTTCGCGGAGCTTCATCTTGCGGGTGATGTCACCGCCGGAGAGCGTACCTGCGGCGTCCTTCTTCTTGCCGGAGATAGTCTCGGACGAAATGATGCGGCCGAATGCCTTGGCCTGGATCTTATACGTAAAGAGTTCACGCGGCATGATTTCGTACAGTTTCTTCACGGTAGCGATAGCTTCCTCCTCTGCCCTGCGGCGCGAGACGATCTTGGTGAATGCAGCAACCGGCTCGTCGGCGACAAGCACGTCCATGCGGACCACGTCGGCCGGACGCTCTTCAGTGATGTCATATGAAATAGAGGCATAGCCTGAGGTCGTGCTCTTGATCTCATCGAAGAAGTTGCGCATGAGCTCGCGGAGCGGCATCTTGAGCGTAACCATGGTCCTGTTATCACCGAAGTTGTCGGTGGCAGTAACTTCAGCCTCATGATCATAGAGAGACTTCATGACCGCGCCGAGGTAGTCGGGAGGTGTAATGATCTTCATGGTAACGATCGGCTCAAATACGGCCTTGATCTCATTGTCATCCGGGAACAATGCTGGTGAGTACACCGTCACAATCTTGCCGGCACGCTTCACACCAGTATCAGTGTCGGGAGCGTCATCGTCCATCTGGACATTATATGTAATAGTCGGCTGAGTGACGACGAGTTCGAGATTGAATTCGCGGCGCAGACGCTCAGTGATGATTTCGAGGTGGAGCATGCCGAGGAAGCCGCAACGGAAACCGCGGCCAAGGGTACCTGATGCTTCTTCTTCATAGGTAAATGACGAATCTGAGAGACGGAGACGTCCGAGGGCCTGGCGAAGGACGGTGAGATCGTCCTGGGACTCAGGATAGATGGATGCCCAGACCACCGGACGCGGGCTCATGTAACCTGCAAGAGCTGGCAGGCGGTCCTGCGGAGATGCCAGGGTGTCACCGACTAATGCGACGCCCGGTTCTTTGATACCGGTCGTGATGTAGCCGATCTCACCCGCGCCGAGCGACTCGACCGGCGTATTGTCCGGCTTGAAGACGCCGACTTCGAGAGCTTCGAATTCCCTGTTGGCGATCTTAAAGGTGAGTTTCTCGTGGCGCGAAATTGTGCCATTCATGACACGGACATAGACAATAACGCCGGTGTGGTTTGAGTATTGGAAATCGAAGATAAGCGAGCGGAACTTGTCGGTGACATCCGGTGATTTCGGGGCCGGGACACGCTTGACGATCTGTTCAAGGAGGTGCGGAACACCTTCACCGGTCTTGCCGGAAACTCTCAGAACCTCGCTTTCGTCACATTCGAGCAACTGACAGACTTCGTGGATGACTTCTTCGGTGCGCGCAAGCGGCGAGTCGATTTTGGAGACGGTCGGAATGATCTTGAGGCCGGCTTCACGGGCCATATTGAGAGTCGTGAGAGTCTGTGCCTGAACGCCCTGGGTCGCATCGACGAGCAAGATAGAGCCTTCGACGGCCTTGAGCGCGCGCGAGACTTCGTATGAAAAGTCGATGTGACCCGGAGTATCGATGAGGTTCATGACATATTCCTGACCGTCGACTGTGTACTTCATGCGCACCGGCTGCATCTTGATGGTGATGCCGCGCTCGCGCTCGAGCTCCATGGAGTCGAGAACCTGCTCCTGCATTTTGCGCTTTTCGATGGTACCCGTAACTTCGAGCAGGCGGTCGGCCAACGTCGACTTTCCGTGGTCGATATGGGCGATAATACTGAAGTTTCGGATATATCGTGGGTCCATGAATGAAAGTGGCCTGGCGGGGCTCGTAGAGCCTCACACGGGCCGTGTGGAGACAAAATACCACAAATCCGGGCACTCGGCTATTTATGAAATATTCTGGACTTCCGGCGGCGGCACCGATGCTTTCCAGATCTTCTTATGGAGCGTCTGCCAGACTTCGGCCAGTTCCCTGTTTTCGAGAATACGCAGGGTGATTACCAGGACGATAAGGCCGATAATGCCGGCACAGAAGCCTTGCATGAAGACGCCCCAGACTTTGGTGAGTGGAAATACCGCAGCGAAGATCTGCAACGAAAGATACGAGGCGTAGCCCATGATGACTGATGCGGCAAAGCTATGGAACAAGGTCGACAGCACCGGGCGCGTAAAGCCCTTGTATGCGCGCTCGAAAGTCCACCAATGCAGCACGGTGTTGAGCAACACGCCCAGCGAGTATGCCAGCGCAAGAACAAGCACCGAGGTACCGCGCTGACTGCCCACCTTCAGGAGATCTTCGATGAAATAGCGGAAGACCGGGAAGGCAAAAAACGCCTTGTCGAGAAGATAGCCGAGTACGACGATGGTCGAAGCTGAAATCACATTGATCATGAGCGGCTTGGTCGTCTTGCCTTCTGCATAGAAGCCGCGGACGAAGAGGACGATGAGGCTCTGACCGATGGTCGAGAGCGTGAACAGGGCGAGCATGGCTGCGGTAAGTCGTGTGTCGGACCAGCTGAAGTTACCGGCTCCAAGCACGGTACGCACGACCTGCGCGCGGAGCACGGTGAACAAAATAGTGATCGGCATCGACCAAAAAATGATGTGGCGCGCAGCCGCGATCATCTTTTCCAGATATTCGGGAATGTTCTTTTCATAGTAGAGGCGCGACAGCGTCGGAAACACCGCGGACGAGTATGACGCGCCGATGAGCGACAGCGGAACAGACTGCAGGTTGAAGGCAAAATTAAAGACCGAGATAGAGCCCACACTCATGAGCGATGCAAGCGAAACAAGAACGAATGAGGCGAGCTGGTTTGCCGACAGCGTGAGCGTGCGCGGAAATGATGTCAAGATGATGCGCTTGAGCGACTTCCATTCTATGGCCGCCGTAAAACGCGGCAGGAGTTTCTCCGAGGCCATAAACGGTACCTGGATAAGCATATGGAGGAATGCGCCGATACCCACGCCCAGAGCCATGCCCTGAATACCGAAGATCGGATACAGGAAGAGCACGCCGAGAATGATAGCAAGGTTATATACCACCGGTGACGCCGCATACACCAGGAAGCGGTGTCGCATCTGGGTCAGGCTTGAGAAGAGATTGGAGAGGCCGAGGAAGAACGGCGACAACAACATGATGCGTGTCGTCTCGACAAGGATGTGTTGCTCGGCCGCGAGCTTGAAACCGGGCATCACGATCGGTACCAAATACGGCGCGAGGAAGTATGCCGCTCCTGCAGTGATGACCATCAGGCCGAAAAACACCGTAAACATCGAATCGAAAAACGTGCGACCGTCCGACTCCCCCTTCCCGAAGCGGTCAATGAAGAACGGCAGGAGGATCGAGGCCGAGACAAGCGAGCCGATCGACACGAAGATCAGATCCGGGATGCGAAAGGCCGCGTAGTAGAGGTCGAGGATGTTACCGGCACCGAAGCTGTATGCCAGAAGCTTGTCACGAACAAGCGCCAGAACAAGCGAAATGAAGGCAAATACCGCAAGAAGATACGCAGCCTCATGGAGGCCGCGTATCTCCCTTCCTATCATCTTCATCCACTTCTTGACCATGGTTCCTGGGGCGGATGCCCGAGTATGCGTACTCTAGATGATGTTTATTGCTGCTTCAAGGGCGGAGTCGAGCGCTTCTCGGGACGTGCCGCCTGCTGCTGCGGTCCTGCCGAGAAGAGGGACTTACCTGCGCGGAGGGTCTCAAGGATGAGCTTGACCTCGTTGTTGTCGGGATTTGTTTCGGCCAGCTTGGTAAAGGTTGCGATCGCGGCGGTCGTTGATCCCAAGCGTGCCTCGGTCAGACCGTAGAAGTACTGCGCATTGGCATAGCCCGGAGAGAGCTTGAGTGCCGCTGAAAACGCCTTCTCTGCTTCCGCATAGTCAGGCTTGTTGTACTGGAGCAGGCCCAGCTGGAACTGGAGCAAGGGCTCGTTCGGATTGAGCTGGGTAGCGAACTGGGCCGCGGTGATTGCATCCGGAAGATTTCCCGCAGCGGCCTCTACCTGTGAGAGCAGATAGACGGCATCGAGATAGTTCGACTTTACCTGAAGTGCGGCACCGATTGCCTGGATGGCGTCCTGATACTTCTGCTGTGAAGCTGCGAGCTGCGCAAGCGAGAGGTACAGGGACGGATTGGTCGGATTGAGGACTATCGCATTTTTGTATGCGGTAACCGCGCTCTCGTACCCCTTATCCATCTTCATGGCAGTTGCCAGCTCGGCGACGCGCGCCTGCGAAACGTAGTTATTGTAGTTGGTCGGATCTTCCTTGATTGCATTTACCGTATAGCTGACTGCATTGTTCACAACCTCCCCGGCCTGTGCCACGACTGCCGCCGACGTGGAAGCGGTCGAAGTTGCGGTGATAGTCGAGAGGAGCTGATTTGCTCTCGAAATGTTTGCCTCAGCGCGTGCCTGCCAGTACACATCGAGAGGATTCAAGGCCACCGCCGTTGAGAATGAAGTATCCGCTGCTACCGGCTGCGAAGTCGTGGTGAGCGTCTTTACGCCGCTTGCAAAATAACCGAGTGCAACGGTGTTCTTGAGGAATGTAATACCGAAGAAGATCGCGACCAGAAGACCGAGGACCGCCACGATCGGCAGTGCCACGCGCTTACCGCCCTCGCGTGAAGACCAGGTAACCGGAACAAGCCGTCCGTATGCGACGGACGCACCGAGCCAAATGCCGGTCATAACATATCCGAGGAATACGATCGCATGAGACGGAACATAGATACATTCGGTAATCCAAATAAGCGTTGCGACGGTGAATGAAGATACTATGACGAAGCGTGCATACGGACGCTCTGGTTCGGCGGCTGATGACGGACCGTCGGTACGACCGAGTCCGCGGAGCGACTTCACGCCAAGCATTGCGAAGAACACAAAGAAGAGAATCCAGATGACGAGTCCGACGAAGCCCTGAGTGACAAAGTATGTCGGGATGAGACCAAATCCGGCATTGAATTCAACACCCCATGCATCGGTGGTATTGATAGCGGCAGGTTTGTAGTTGAGATATGCCTGGCTGAAGCGATTCGGACCCGCACCAAGGAGCGGGGCGTCTTTGATCTGACCGGCGGCAACATCCATCGTCATGCGCCACGGCATGGCAATCTCGGTATATCCGGCATTCAGCTTGGTAACAACCGGACCAAGAATAGCTACGCCCCACCATGCAAAAACTACGGACAGCACGCATGCGACGAGCGGTACCCATGCGAGTCGGCCGAAGAATGCGCCGACAGCCGAACCTTCAGGACGTGCACGTTGCGATGAAAGATAGATCGTCAGACCGAGGAAGACAACCGCGAGCGCCTGCCATACCTGGTGAGAGTTAACAACGATGAGTGAGATCACCGATGCGGCAAATAATACCCAGTACCCGATCTTCATGCGGCTTGAGAGGCGCAGGAAGTAGATGCCGGCAAACGAAATGACCGCGATCACCGCCGAGAAGATGCCGAATGAGAACCAGTTACCGATGAGCGACGATGCAACCGTATTCATAACGCCGAGAGACATGAAGCTCGGACCGATGAGTACGCGGAGTATCTGGATGATCCAGAGAATGATAAACGACGCCATCAGTGCCGTGTAGAGAACGATCGCGCGATCCGTCCTGCGGAGAACGATGAGGAAGGCGGCCAAACCCGCTCCCATGAGCGTGATCAGGAATGCTCCGACGCCGAGTTCAAAACCCTGGCCGAAGAATGATTTCATGAAATGGCCGCTGGCAATCGCAGAGGCCAGAATCGACACGATCGAAAGCGTACCGACCCAGAGCAGGCTTCGCGGAGGAAGTTTGACTTCCCTGCGCTTGATGACGGTGATCGCAGCCAGTACGAGTGCGATTGTCGTGAGAACGCCGATAACAACCGTCTTTACGGATTCGAGTGCAAAATAATGCGACGGCCAGAACACGACCGGGGCAAGAAACACAGCTGCTAGGATGAGATAAAAAACGGTTGAATCGAGACGCGACGAGCGATTTTCTGCTGGGGGCATGTGAGTAAACGAGTGATATGCGGTTAATAACGAGTAAATATGGCTTAAAGTATACCACGGCACATACGAGAACAAGCGCCCCGGTGTGGAGCGCTTGTTCATAACGTCGCATATAAGCCGAATTCTGTATGTGACAACCATTTATCTGGGCCGCACATTACTGCGCGGCTCGAGCGACTCTTCCGTTCGCATTGCTGCGACCGGACACGGTCTTGCATCAAAGTAAGGATTTAGCCGTTGCACTCTCTATGTTGCCATAAAGATTGATCCGCGAATCTTGCGACCCGAGGACCCGTGGTCCGTTTCCGGCACACGCGTCACTTTTCGCACCTCTTGGATTACCCAGACGGGCGTTACCCGCTACTTGCTGCCACCTGCCTTGCGGCACATGGCTGATGTTCGGACTTTCCTCTATAGAGCCTTGCGGCCATACAGCGGTTGTCTGTGCGACTGGAGCCAGTCTAGCACTTCTTGGTTTTATTGACAATATGCGATATTTATGCTAATATATGTATAAACCTGTATCGTTTGGCATTCCGTCAGACGAATTGAAATATCCCATCAGAAGAAGGCTTTCCAATGCCCTCGACCAAACTGCTCGGCTGGATCGTTTTTGCCACCGGCCTCGGGGCATACGTGCCCCTCATCGTAGGCGGATGGAGTAATCCGTCCGAAACGAATATCGCCTGCTTCGGTATCTGGGTTGTGCTTTCCGTCACACTTTGTTTCTGCCAACGAGTGCAGAAGTATGACGGTTGGCGCATCCAGGTGGCCTTTGCAATCGGTAACATCATCGTCGTATTCGTTGCGCTCGCGCGCGGCGGATACACGTTCAACATCGGGGCTCAGGAAACCATCGCGCTGTATGGCTTTGCGATCATAGTCTGCTTGTGGGCGGCGATCGGAGCGGCAACCAAAAAATGGAATGCCGATATCTTGTATCTCGGCACCATTACGGTTGATTTCGTTTCGTTCTACCCCATCCTCAAGCAATTCCTTGAACCGCATCAGTCAGCATCAGTGTGGGGCATCACAGGCTGGATCATGTTCGGCCTCGCTGCTTTGATTAACTTCGCATTTGTTGAACAGCTCTTCAAACGACTGTTCACGAATGCGGAAGATTACGAGAAGATTTTCGAGGAACCGAAGTCGAACGTCAAAATTTGGAAAGCGTCCGCCTTCTCCCTGGAGAACTTCACATTGATCGTGATCACCGTGACTCTGATGATTCAATAGTTTCCCTTCCGCTCCGCCCAATAAATGAAAACCGCCCACTAAGGAGGTCCATTTCTTGGGCGGTTTTCTATTACCGAATTTAACAGGAATGACGACTCGTGCGGATAGCACATACTGCAATTGATCGAGACAGACTTTCGGAGGTAATTTTCAGCAGAAAATTGCCGAGAACAGAACCGGCCCACTGCAGTGGGCCGAGTTCGGGTCTGTCGAGACCAATTTCTAATTACTTTATTCAGTCGGCATTGTCGGAGCAGCTTCTGCTTTCTTCTCGCCGCCCTTTCCGTGAGCATGCGAATCAACTTCGTAGTTCGTGTTCTGCGCTTCAAAGAAGTTCACAAGCTCATAGACATCGGTTGCGGTCGACATCCATTTTGCCGGGTTGGTGGCATTGTAGTACTTCGGGAAGCCAAGTTCTTCGAGACGGCGATCCGCGACATATTTCACGTACTGATTCACGTAGTCGGCGTTGAGACCGAGAATGCCCGTCGGGAAAAGGTCCTTGTTGTAATCAACCTCCCTGTTCACGCCTTCAATAATGATGTTGCGGATACCGTCGGCAAAGTCAGGAGTGAGGAGTTCGGGATTTTATTCGAGAATGTTGTGGATGAGGTTCATGCCGAACTTGAGATGCAAGGACTCGTCGCGAAGCACCCAGTTGATCATCGAACCGAAATTGCGGAGCTGCTTACGCTGGCGGAATGAGAGCACCACCATGAAGCCCGAGTAGAACCAGATACCTTCCATGACGATGTTGGTTGCCACGAGATTGCGCAAGAAGTCCTTCTTGCCTTCCGGAGTCGATACATCGAGGCTCTCCTCGGTCATGCGCTTCATGTACTTGTTGATGTAGTCCTCCTTGGCCTTCATCGACGGAACATTGAGATGGTAGCTGAAGACTTTCTCACGATCAAACGGGAATGTCGAAAGCACGTACTCGAAAGCGACACAATGGTTGGCTTCCTCCCACATCTGCTTTGCGAGATAGAGGTGGCATTCCGGCGACTTCACATACGGATAGACACCGAGTGCGAGCGAGCGGTTCACGATGAGTTCGGCCGGGTTGAAGAATGACATCAGGAACTCGACGGCGTGTTTCTCGTCGTCGGTCATGCGCGCCCAGTCATCAAGATCTTCCTTGAGGGTGATCTCGTGCGGGAACCAGGTATTACGAACGGCCTGCATATAAAGGTCGTACGCCCATTTGTACTTGATAGGATGCAAACTTGTGTCCTCAGGAGAAGCTTTTCCGACGAGCATAGTGGTAGATGATTATTATGTACCGTTTCTAATGAATAACGCGAGCTTACTAATTATTCACAACCGATGCAAATATTTTGGCTGCCGGGATCCTCAGGACCATCAGTATGAACCGACTTCTTACCGAAATTCCTCATCATCTCATCGACTTGTTCCGGAGTGAGTTTCGGGCGAGGGGTCGGAGCTGATGCCGGAGCAGGATTGGTTGACGGAGCCGATACGCTCCCCATGTTTGGATGATTGGCGAGCTTGGCAAGGGCTTCTTTCATCTCCAATTCACGAGCAGTCATAACCGGCGCACTCTGGGCGGAGGCTGTTGCAACCGGTGACGAGGCCGGCGACGTGACAGCGGTTTCTTCGGCGACCGGTTCTGAAACCGACGATGCAACTGACGCAAAGGAATTCCTGACGGGTGTCGTCTGCGGAGACATTACACGGTCCTTGAGAATGGATTTTTCGGCTGCGATACCCGCGATAACGCGATCAGAAAACGGTGTCGGGACCGAGGTCGCCGGAGCGGCAGGAGCTGCTGCAGCAACGACTGCGGGCGCTGAAGCTACAGGAGCAGTCGTAGCTGCGTCAGTACGAGCCGATGCGACGGCCGCAAAGCCCTTCTTGCCCATCTGCTCCGCCTTGTTGACCTTCACGGTCGACTGTTCGGCAGTGTGACGAGGCTGCATGTGGAGATAATAGGTCGACTTGAGACCCTTCTTCCATGCAGTGGTATAAATATCCATGGTCTCGTCAATATCGCGAGTTGCGAGATACATATTGCGTGAAAGTGCCTGGTCAACCCACTTCTGTGCACGGGCCGCCACTTCGACGTATGCGTACGGCGAGGTCGTAAATGACGTCTTATAGACATCCTTGAGGTGCTGCGGGATGCCCGGAATGTTGGCGATGTCACCCTGGTTTTCGATGAGCGCATCCTTGACCTTGTCCCAGATGCCCATGTTCTTGAGATCCTTCACGAGGTTGTGGTTCACATCGAGATACTTACCGGAAATCTTGTTGCGGGAAAAGACCTGAGCAAAGCGGGCATCGATACCCGGCGAAGTTCCGACCATGAGACCGATATTGGCATTCGGAGCAACTGCCATGAGAGTTGCGTTGCGCATACCCTTCTTGACCTTGGCGCGGAGAATATCCCAGTTGAGACCCTTGTTCTTGGATGTGAGATCCACGGCAACGGCCATGCCGCGTGACTCGCCCACCTTCTTGACGGTATCGATGGGAACTCTGCCCTTCGACCATTCAGAACCCGGGAAGTTCTGATATGCACCACGTTCTTGTGCGAGGTTTGCACTCTCATCGATGGCCATATAGCTTACGAACTCGAATACGCGATCTGCAAAGTCCCACGCATGCTCACTGTCGTACGGCATACCGAGCTTCTCGATAGTATCTGCGAATCCCATGATACCCAGACCGATTGCACGGTTCTCCTTGTCTGATTTTGCGGCCTCGGGGACGGTGAGAGCATTGATATCGATAAGGTTGTCGAGCTGGCGGACGGCGAGACGGACGGACTCTTCAAGACGTGACCAGTTGACCTCCTTGTTGATGACGTGTGCTGAAAGGTTGAGTGAAGAAAGGTTACAGACGGCAATATTGTCCTTGTCCTGCGGGAGACAGATCTCCGTACAGAGGTTCGACATGTGGATCGTGCCGGTATTGTTGTTGAGGGCGCGATTGTTGATGGTGTCCTTCCAGAT
This sequence comes from Minisyncoccota bacterium, assembly GCA_036384775.1. Taxonomy (GTDB): domain Bacteria; phylum Patescibacteriota; class Minisyncoccia; order Phycocordibacterales; family PALSA-1337; genus C7867-002. The sequence goes on along the minus strand of DASVLR010000043.1, from coordinate 6,733 downwards.
AAGCCACGGGTGCGATGTCGATTGGAGCGAAGTAAGAATCTGGCGATACTGCTGCGCTGCCGGCACTTTCTTGTAGAGACGTATCTTGCCTTCGTCTGCGAGACGGCAGTACTGAGCATAGCGGGCTGAGAATGCCTGGCCGTAGAGCTCGTTGAGATCACGGGTGTCTGCCGGATCGAACATATACCAGTCCTGGCCGGTAGCCACACGGTTCATGAATTCATCAGAAAGGAACACTGCGGTGTTGGCAGTACGCATACGCATGTAGTCGTCACCAGCGTTGTGCTTCCAGTCGAGGAATTCCGGGAAGTCGATGTGCCAGTTCTCCATATAGAAGCAGAGTGCGCCCTTCTTCTTGCCACCACGCATGACGGCACGAATAGCGGTATCGATGATCTTGGCAAACGGGGTTGGGCCCGACGAAGTACCGCCGAAATTTGACTTGAGCGGTGAGCCGGTTGCACGAAGCTTGGTGATCGAGAGACCGATACCGCCGGACATCTTGGAGAGCATGAGCACGTCGGAGACGGTCTTGGCGATGTGCGCCATGTCATCGTGCATTTCGAGGAGGTAGCAGTTCGAAAGTGACGGACGGGTCGTACCTGCACCAAGATTGGTTGAACCGCCGGCGATATATTCGTGGCGAGACATCTTGGTATAGAACTTCTTGGCCGCTTCGGTCGGGTTCTTTTCGTTGTATGAAAGGCCCATGGCAATACGCATGAAGAAGTACTGCGGTGTTTCCTGCGGCTTCTGCTGATCGTCCTTGAGGAAGTAGCGGTTTACGAGACCGTCGAGACCGGCGTAGACGAAGAGGTCGTCACGATCGAGGTCGAGAGCGTCAGCAAGAACGTCGAGATCGTATTTGGCGATCATATCGCCGTGAAGGCGGTTGTTCTTTACTCCGTTGTGGATGTAGTTGATGAAGCCGTCACGATGTTTGCGTTGAAGATCGGACGGGTCTTCTTTGTTGAAATCACCCACAACACGGCGATATATCGTTTTGAGGAGAAGACGGGTTGCAACCTTGTCGAATTCGATGTCTTCTTTGATGTTCTGGACGGCCGTATTGATGGTCGCCTGATCGATCTCGTCAGTGGTGATGCCGTCGTAGAGCATCAGGTTTGTTTCGGTTGCGATCTGGGTCACCATCGCGATCGGATCCGACAAACCGACACACGCACGTTCAATAGCGCGGTTCACGCGATCTGCGTTGTGCGGTTCCCTGCTGCCATCTGCCTTGGTAACGAAAATATTTTTCGACGTCATGTTTAACACAGCATTGTTAATGCGTTTCTATAATGCGATTACTATTAATTTGTTCGACACCGAGCTTGCTTAATTGCTATTCTACTCTCCTCATTTTTTGCAGCGAGATGTGGATAAGTGAAATGAAACGATGAATACTCTCCGTCAAGACTTTACAGGTTCAATTTAACTTACTTTTCGCCAAAAGCCCGTGCTGAGCCCTTATTTGGTTTCGCTGTGCTAACTATTTTGCACGCTCAACTATTTTTTGACAGAGCGCAGAAAATTTTTGCCAATTAAATCGTCAAAAGCGTACCCGTTGCGATGGCGTGCTCGGCCGCAGAGCCTGCGGGCAATTCAAGAACGTACAGAATATCAGTCGGCGGGTAGAAGATTTCCGGATATGAACCGGGAGCAACGTTCGGAAGAACACCCGAGACCTTCTGATCGGCACCGATCCACACCATATCAAGCGGAAAATGCATGTCCTTCATCCAGAAACCGTACATGCCGGCGTTTGGGAAAACGAAAAGCATTCCCGAATCCGCAGAAAGAGAGGTGCGGTTGCTCAGACCTCGCTCACGCGCAGCGTCAGTAGCGGCAATCTCGACTCGGATAGTGCCCTTCGGGGCCTGAACAAGTCTGAACTGCGGGGGCACAGGCTGCTGGAGTGCGGGGTGAGCCGCCGCCGGATCAGAACCGCCCGTCAGGGAGGTGGTTGATGCAGTCTGACCTGCGGAATCGCTTTGATTGAGAGTCAGGGGTACATCTTTCGTGATGGTGATCACGAGCCAGACCACGACAATGAGGGTCACCGAGACAAAAACCGTAGTGGAAGCTCGGGAGAAACGCGTATGGTGGTGCGATTGCATGGAAAGGATGAGATGTTACTATGGGTGCCATAATAACATAACGGTATATATATGACTCAGGTAAACATCTGGTCGATCATCGTTGCGGCAGTCGTTGCATATGTGATCGGCGCGCTCTGGTACTCCCCCGTCCTGTTCGGTAAAGAATGGATGCGCCTCAAGAACATGTCCGACAAGGACATAACCGATGAATCCAAACGCGGCATGTGGAAATTGTACCTGGTCCAGTTCGTCACGACGCTGGTTCTCTTCTGCGTGCTTGGTTTTATTATCACCGCAACCGGCTCTCGTACCGTTGAAGACGGCCTCTTTCTTGCCTTTCTCGCATGGCTTGGTTTTTCACTCATGCCGGCCATTGGCGATATTCTCTGGAACAAGACCCCGTTCAAGCTCATGCTTATCAACGAAGTCTGCACACTCGTGTGCTGGATCATCGGCGGTGCAATCATCGGCGCCTGGAAATAATCGACGCACACGAGTGCGCTCTATGCAAAAAATCGGCCGCAGGCCGATTTTTGTTCCGCTATATCTGAGATATATGTGGCGGGGTTGGCTGAGGAGCACTTTGCTCCAGGGCCTCCCGATCCGCTTCGCGTTCACCCTCGACCACCTGCACGCCGATCTTGCGTTGTAACATGATGCGCACTTCCTCTGCCGCCGTCTTATCAAGCGGATCCAGGACAATATTAGTCTCTTCTTCGGGATTGAATTTAGTTGCAGCTTCTTGATGGCCCGCCGAATTGATGATGACGCGAGATGTTCCGGTTAACTGATGCAGGAAGCCGCGCTCGATATCAATATCCTGAATCTGACGATACGGAATGGTCAGTTCGGTCATACGGAACCTGCCATGTTTCAGGCGGAGGCCGAATTCTTCGAACGTAAACGTGTAGTTGCGATAGTTGAACTTCGTCGTTATGAAACCCATGACGATCGAAACAAGTGCAAGCGCACAGACAAGGAACGATGCATAGTTGAGGCCATAGGCTATCGCACCCGACGTCGCCTGCGTACCGGATCCTGCAAGCTTGAATACCAGAAAAATAAGATCACCAATACCCCGTGAGGCGACCAGAAAGACAATCGCGATCACGGAGATGATGAGCGGTGCCACAAGATTCTTCAAGGCCATCAAAATATAGGCCTTTCGACCGAGCCGCTGTTCCTCATTCAGGAGGATCATGCGGCTAGTATAGCATCTTTACTGCAACGGGTTCCTGCCCTGGATGATACGGATCAGGAAGAGGATGATGGCCGCCACGAGCAGAATATGGATGAACCAGCCGATCGTATACACGCCGACGACGCCCAAGAGCCACAATACAAGAAGCAACACTGCGATTGTGATAAGCATGGAATGGGATATTACTTGGTAATACTCATTCTGACGTTCCTGAACCGACACTAATTACAGCAGAGTCATGGGGTGGTACAGTTCCCCGTTTCGGTCCAGCACGACAATAAAAACGGCCCCGTGAAGGCGGGGCCGCGAACGGATTCCGGGCAATGAAACTAATCGGAGTTGCCTACCGTGCGGCGCGCAGCCGGAGCTGTTTGAGGCGGAAGGCCACAATCGGTCTCCGTGAGACCTTGCATGCGACCACGACGGCTTTTGACACTGCGCGAGTGAAGTCGATAATCCTGGATTTGAGTTCACGAGAAAGGTCGGCGATGCTGGCGGAGACAAACGCAGATCCCGGCAGCTCGGAATGACCGGAGAGACGGTCGAAGTCCTTGATAAAGCCTTCACGGCAGCACCATCTAATCGGTTCGGTGACAACACCCGCGGCACGAAGCTCTCGAATGCAGTGCGCAAGAACGGTGAAGCCCTCTTCGCCGATATACATCGGCAGGATGATCGCGAAGTGACGGTCGAGACCGCTGATTTTCCTATCGTCCGGAATCAGCAGATCCGAATCGATATCGAGCGCATCAGCCGCGCACGATACGAGGTGCGGCACACCTCGTTCTACCACAAGAATGGTATGGCTCGCACCTACCAGTCCCGGTGCAATATGGCGGAGTATGACGGTTTCGCGATGGTGAAAATGACGTGAAGAAGAATGAACAGTCATGAAGGAAAAATTCGACAGAATTTATATCACATTTCCGGACTGCCTCCAAATTGTGCTACTATCTTTCGACACGACCATGGAGAGATGCCAGAGCGGTCGAATGGGCGTCCCTGGAAAGGACGTATATCCGAAAGGGTATCGAGGGTTCGAATCCCTCTCTCTCCGCAATGATCTGCACAGGACTGTCTGAGGCAGTCCGATACCAGGTATTACCAGCCTCCGCCGCCCCCGCCTCCTCCTCCGCCTCCGGAAGAGCCGCCCCCGCCTGATCCCGATGAACTCGGGCTCGACACCATACTTGACGTCGCGCTTGAACTGAAGCTCGATAACGAGTTGCTGAATGCGATCGCATTGAATGCCCCGACGTGGGATCCTTCGTACCAGGACGGGGGCGTTACATAGATATCGGCAAATTCTTTGGCCCACACCTTGGCAACGCCGAGCGCCATCGCATATGGCAGGAAACGTTCAAAAACTTCCGGCTTGCGTTCGGGTGCGTTATGAAACTCGAGCCTGTCTTTTTCTGCAATCTGCAGATATTCGCGCAGACCCAGAACATGCTCCATTGCCGTAACGCCCTTCTCCGTCTTGGCCGGGCTGATGCGTCTAAAGAGACCGAAAATGACAATGCTCACAAACACTGACGCTCCCGCTGCAAGCGGGTCGCCGAACAATCCGATAAAGAAGTTGCCAAAAATGGTCGTAGCAAACACGGCCAGCACAACGTACTGAAGTATGTTGGTACTCTTCCTGAGATTACCGAGATGCTTATAGAAACCCTTGGTCTTAAGCCCGTCGGCTGCGGCAAGAATTACCTTAGGTACGGTTCTGAAGAAGGAATTCTTGAGATCGGAGAGCTTTACGGTACGCCTGCCGGACTCATCGGGAACTGCATACGCATCAAACATGCCGGATACGAGAACCCGGTCGGCCGCATTTGAAATATCGCCAAAATCCCGAAGCTGCACGAGCGTATAGTCAGTCGAACTGAAGATGCCCAGCCTCATACTGTCGTGCTGGAGTATTTTGATGTATCCTCGCGTTGCAAGATAGATAATCTCCGCCGACAGCAGACCGGGCTTGAATCTGTCCGTTGCAATAGCAGCCGCCTCGAGCGGTGTCAGATCGTCGGATACTTCATAATACGGAATAATGGCGCCCATCTTCCGTTCGTCGCGACCACGGACAAACCAATACGCGAAACAGGCAAGGAACGTAATAACGGGAAGCACGGCTCCATACAACCACGGACGGTAGCGATCAATAAGATCGGCAGATTCAGAATACGGTTCGACAATACCCTTGGGGAAACCGACGGCGATAGTCAGACCCTGACCGTTGCCCAGCTCGGTGCCGGGTCCTTCAAAGACATACGACCCGCCTTGCTGTACGGCAGGATCGCAACGGTTTGTCTCACCGCTGAAACCGTAATAGCAAGCATTCTGGATCGCTGAAACGCCTGACGGCAGCTGTACGCTGGCGCGTACATTGTAAATTGGAATCTGCCACTCATTACCCGTCACATTCCAGTAGATTTCGTCAAACGTATCCGTCTGACCGACGGCACGCGCGGCATGGTATGAAATTACATATGTCCGCTCCCCGGTAAAGGTCTTGTCCGGATCGCCTATCTTTATGCGATACCTGTCGCCCGACAAGGTACCGGTCGTAAACCGGTAATAGGCCGGATCGGATTCGCCCGGTGACATTTGCACGACGACATTGCTGATGTCCATATGCCTTCCCTGTGATGAGATCGGCCTGATGTCACGATATAGTCCGTGACGCTGCTCGGGACCGGTATCGTAGACGATGGTTTCGGTTACATCTACCGAATCGTCCACGTTCACCACAACCGCAGCCTCGAAGGTACGGATGGATTCCTGATCTGTATCAGGTACGTTCTTCTCAACGTCTGCATGTGCAGACGGAACGTGCTGTGTCAGAGCTGCATACCCAACCGCAAGACACAGACACGCCAGAGCGACAGTATGCCAGATACGACCGTACTTCTTCATGCTAGAACTTTACCTCGACTGGCTGCTTGGCGGCATCGTTATCAAGCTGGAAGAATTCTCGGGTCGACACACCGACTGAACGTGCGATGAGATTGCCCGGAAAATGCTGGACTGCATTGTTGAGATCGCGGACATTGCCGTTGTAGTAGCGGCGGGCCATTTCGATCTTGTTCTCGGTATCGGTCAGATCGGCCTGGAGCGACATGAAATTCTGATTTGCTTTGAGTTCCGGATACGCCTCGGCAATTGCAAATACCGACTTCAATGCGCCTGCCAGCGTCGTTTCGGCCTGGCCTTTTGCTGCCGGAGTCTGCGCGCCCATTGCGGCTGAACGAGCCTTGGTAACATTTTCGAATGCCGTACTCTCATGCGTCGCATATCCCTTCACTGTACTCACGAGATTCGGGATAAGATCATAGCGACGCTTGAGCTGCACATCGATGTCTGACCATGCTTCGTCGGTCTTGTTACCCAGGGTAATAAGGCGGTTATACGCCGCAATGGCCCACAAAATAATGAT
>DASVLR010000042.1:0-2742 GCA_036384775.1 Minisyncoccota bacterium | reverse complement strand
AGAAGAGCACCATCTGTGCGATGACCAACCACAACACGGTGTGATAGTTGCCCAAGCGGCGGATGATCGGCGGTGCGATGAGGAAACCGAGCACGGTCACTGCTGCGCCGCACATATATATGTAACCGACCGTCTGTTCGTCGGTGAAGAGCGACAGGAAACTTGAGTTCGAGTACATCGGAATCACCAAGTGCAGGGTGTAGATGAAGCCGATGATCGCCACGGTATAGATCATGTGAATGCGCGAGAGGCGGGCAGGGGAGGCTGTGGAGGTGGTCATGTAAGTGCTGTTAGTGCTGAAAGTATAGCAATAAAGCCGTCTGAGCGTATCCACGCAATTAAAAAATCTCTTTCGACGAATGTGTCGACAGAGATTTCCGCACATATGAGTTTGCTTGAGCCGCGCTGTGAGGTGAAGGGAGCCTTTCTCTATAGATCTACGACGGAATTGTCGCGGATCTAATTGAGTCTCGCAGCGATCGGTGATGATGGCTGCGAGAGTTCGGACAGTGTTTGTGGTAACTGTCTCACGTACCGTCATATAGAGCTTCCGCAGGAAGCGTCTCGAGGATACGAACCGGTAATGTCGGAACCCGGTCGATAATCGCATGAACGAGTCGATGAGTTCCGTCAATGACCTTATCTCGATACATGAGAAGCGGATATCGATAATTCGCGCGTCTCACTTTCCAGATATGGTCAGACCAGGACGAGAAGCTGGGATTGCAGCCCAGACCGTCGAGTGAACGATGCCGTTCCACTTGAAGCAGAAATTCTTCGGGAGATAACGGCGTGTCGTTGAGGTCGGTCCAACATTGCCCATCCAAGAACTTCGTGCGAAGTTCGACTACGGCCATGTGCACAGGTTCGATCCGGGCCGAGAAATGTATGAGTTGGTAGACGTCATACGTTCCTTCAGCTATATCGACCATATGCCAATCGCCCAGCCGACTGCGGGGAGGTATCATGCTATTCATAGTAAAAGAGCGAAGTTGAGAGTTTACTACACACTTTACTACACACCATGTGCAGTAAACCGCTCTAAATTATATCACATTATTTATATAAATGTCAATAAAGCCTGAAAACGCCTTATTTTCAGGCCCATACCTTGCAGGGCGCCAAAAGACGTGGTACATTAGCCCTCACTTATGAAGAAAGACATCCACCCAGAGAATTACCGCGAGGTTCTCTTCTTTGATAACTCGTCACAGGCCGAGTTCGTCATTTCGTCGACGATCGCGACCAAGGAGACCAAGAAGGCAAAGGATGGCAAGGAATATCCCGTCCATTTCGTCGAAATCTCATCGGCTTCTCATCCGTTCTACACGAACCAGGAGAAGACCATCGACACCGCAGGCCGCGTCGAAAAGTTCAAGAACCGCGTTGCCAAGACCGCTACCAAGAAGGCAGCGAAATAACGTCGTTCGGCTCACCAGATATCCGCTCTTCCGAAAGGAGGGCGGATATTTGCTACATGCTGATATACTTACACTCACACAGTCACCAATCCCATGAACCCTAACTACCCACATCTCGAAGAATGGAAAGCAAATCCACGCACCAGCTTCATCGCGCAATCACTCGAGAAGCTGCTTGCCGATGAGGCTGAGACGCGTTCGCTCGCAGCCGACCCGACCATGAAGGAGATGGCGGATCTTGAGCTCGCATCTATCCAGGAACAGAAAGCCGGCCTCGAAGCTCAGATCAAGGAGATTGTCGCTGCCGAGAAGGCCGAAGAAGATGCACCGCCAAACGAGATCGTCCTCGAAGTGCGCGCAGGTGCCGGAGGTGACGAAGCCGCTCTCTTTGCAGCAGAGCTCACCAATGCCTACATCCATTTTGCCGAGTCCAAGGGCTGGTCAACTAAGATCGTCGACGAGTCCAAGAATGACCTGGGCGGTTACAAGGAAGTTTCTGTCGAAATCAAAGGCAAGGGCGTATACGAAGATCTCCGCTGGGAAACCGGTGTGCAGCGCGTGCAGCGTGTGCCAGAGACCGAGAAGTCCGGCCGCATTCACACTTCGACTATTTCGGTGGCCATCATGCCGATCCGCAAGAAGTCAAAGATCGTCATCAATCCGACCGACCTGGAAATCGAAACCTCTCGTTCAGGCGGCAAGGGTGGTCAGAATGTGAACAAGGTGGAAACTGCCGTTCGTATGACCCACAAGCCGTCAGGTATCGTTGTCCGTTCGACCGCCGAGCGTTCACAGAATGCCAACAAAGAGCGCGCACTCTCGATCATTCAGGCAAAGCTCGAAGCTATCCAGGCCGAGACCGAGATGAAAAAGTTTGCAGATCTCCGTTCGGGTCAGATCGGTACCGGTGACCGCTCAGAAAAGATTCGTACCTATAACTTCCCGCAGGATCGCGTGACTGATCACCGTATTAAGGAATCATGGCACAATTTGCCAGCTATTTTGGAGGGCAAGATCCAGCCGATCATCGATGCGCTGCATGAGTTTGAGAAGACCGGTAAAACTGGTTCAGCCGGAGGAGGGGACGAGGAATGATTGGCATTTCTAATATCCCAACTCTTTTACTCGCGCGATAGATTTTTCAAACAAATAGATCCAGTGGCTGTAATCCTGGTTCTGATTTCTCGACTTCCAATTTGCAAGAATGTCAGGAGCGCTTTTCAATGCGAGTTTGAACTTCTCGTGTGTCTCGAGTTTTGCTTCGCGTACATCGGTGCTTTTCAGAATGATCAGAAAACAGGTCGATAGTGCGACACGATTT
>DASVLR010000041.1:0-2878 GCA_036384775.1 Minisyncoccota bacterium | reverse complement strand
ATATAGTCGACAGGGTTCTTCGGATCATTCTTGATCGATTCCACCAGAATGTTCACGGCATCGTACGCAGTTGATGCAGATAATACCGGATCTGTGCCATATACCTTCTTATATTTTGTGACAAAGTCCGCAGTCACCGATGCATTCTCCACGAATACGGATCCCTCCATATATTTTGCGTATTCGGGATCGGTTGCATACTGGCGAGCGTTTTCATTCGAGAACAATGTGACGTTCGGAAGAACCTGCGCATGTCCTTTAAGAAAACCGGCGACCATTTTTTCGTCATACATTCCGAAGACTACTCCTTGTGCACCAGCTGACTTGGCCTTAGAGAGAACTGTCTTGAAGTCAGATGTTCCCGGATTGATGAGATCTTCCGAGACAATCTCTATCCCTTGTGACTGCGCAGCCTTTTTAAAGAAACTAATGAACTCGGTGAAATAGGCATCGTTTTGGAAGACGAGTGAAACCTTGGTGAAGCCTTTCTCTTTGACCGACTGTGCCAATCCAGAGGTGAGCGCGTTAACTCGATACCATGTCGAAAATACATTCGGCACGACTTCTGTGGACTGAACAGCACTGATACTCGACGACGGCGTAATCATGATGACATTCTTACCTTTGACGACTCCCTGAGCACCTGGGTAGCTATCAAGCCAAGTCGGACCGACAATGTATTGGATCTTATCGAAACTGACCAGCTTTTGAACCGCCGAAACAGAATCCTGTGAGGATGACTTCGTGTCTTCAAAAACAACACTGGTAGTGCTTCCAATCTCCTTCAGTGCAAGATTAATACCACTCTTCTCGGCCTCTCCCCACTCAGCGGCATCGCCCGTAAGCGAGAGCGCAGCGCCGATCGTAATACTTTCGTGTTCGGAAGTTGCTGGTGTACTCTTGTAGGTATATTTCCAGAGGATCAGGATAGCGATGAGTGCTACGACAATTATGTGGACAGCTTTTTTGTTCATGGCATTAAAATTACTTTCTCAAAATTCCCTGCGGCCTGAAGAGCAAGAACAAAATGAGCACCGCAAAGGCGATGGCATCCTTCCACTCTCCGGAGATCTTCCAGATGCCGAAGTTCTCGATGAAGCCGAGGAGGAACGCACCGAGGACGCCGCCATATACATTGCCGATGCCGCCAATGATAGAAGCGATAACACCTTTCAGCAGCAATGACAGGCCCATGGTCGGTTCAATACCCGTGTCGAAGCCCACAAGGATACCTGCAAGTCCAGCGATACCTGAGCCGATGGCAAAGATCCAGCCGATGACGCGCGGTGTATTGATACCGACGATCTTGGAGACCTCTTCGTCATCACCCACGGCCTTCACTGCTTTGCCGAACATGGTGAATTTGAGGATGAGACCCATGACAATCATGATGAGAAGACCCGAACCAAGCATAATGAGCTGTGTCTGAGTGATGACTCCCCCTCCAATCTGATACACGGCCTCAGCACCGGAATTCTTGGACAAGGTTTGGAACTGACTGGTGAACAAAATTGCGACGACTGCCTGGAGTGCCGTGAATGCGCCGAGCGAGCCCACCAGCATGACGGTATTGGACGCTTTGCGCGTGCGCAACGGAGCGTAGACCAATCGATAGATGACATAGCCGATGAGGGCTGAGGTCAGCACACCGAGCGGTACTGCCACATAGAGCGGGACACCGATCAGTTTGTAGAGCCAGTAGACTGCGTAACCGCCGACTGCGGTCAGTGCACCATAGCCAAGGTCAAAAAATTTGACCGTACCGTAAATGAGATTGAAGCCGAGCGCAACAAGCGTGTAGATCGCACCGGCGATGATGGAGTTAACGATGAGTTGCGGAAGTATGTCCATGAATGGCGTGCGATATGTACGGCATATAGAGCCGCTGTGCACTAAGTACACCATGCGGCATTTCAAAGCACAAGACCGGTGTTTTCAATAAAAAAATGCCGCCCCACCCTGCTCGGGAGGACGGCGCAACGAAGAGAACTATATTCATGCCGAGTTTACAGCGCTTCGTTCGAACGGAACAGACGGAACGATAAGTATCCGGCGCCAGCAAGTGCGATGCCTACGCCAACACGCTGGGTGACGTCGAGACGTTCACCCACAAGATAATAGGCACCAATCATCGATGCGGGAGTTGCTCCTTGGATGAATACCGAGGCCCACTCTGTTTTCATCTTGCCGCTCCGGCTGAATGGAATAATGGTCGAGAAGAGATAGACCGCGCCAATGCCTCCAAACCAGAACAGTGTTTCGCGTACCGTCGATGAGCGGTACGGCGCGATGTCGAAGGTCTGGACGCTGAACCCGAGATGCGAAATGCGTTCCTGAGCCCGCGGCATACAGGCAAGAAACTCACGACCTGCCATGATCAACACGGCGAAGAGGAGTGCCCAGACGGACAACCAGAAGCATTTTTCGGGAGCGGTGACCGCCAAGGGCGCCTTACCCCAGAGATCAAATCCGATGGCACTTACAACCACGCAGATAAGTGCGAGTATCGCACCGAGCACGTGTATGTGTACTGACCACGGCTTCAGTGCCATGAAGACACCGACAACGAGACATACGAGGCTTGCATAGACAGATGCCGGAACGCGGAGACCGTCACGACGCGCCAGATAGATATTCATGGCGGGTATAAGCGCTGCGATGGCAATGACCGGATTGACCTCCCCCCAGACCTGGATGGCTTGGTAAAACGATATGCTGGAGATCGCAATGATGAATCCTGCTTTTTTAACCGATGCAGGACTGCACGTAACTCGCCAGCCGACAAGGAGGAATGCAACCGTCATGCACGCGACACTGCGGACGACCAACAACTCCTCGGCAGAGATATGAACGCTGTTGAGGCGTTTCATATAGGAAT
>DASVLR010000040.1:0-3583 GCA_036384775.1 Minisyncoccota bacterium | reverse complement strand
TACCTGACCAACGGTGCCGGTAGCAGTGAAGCCGGTAATCGCATCGAAGGTGATTGTGACCGGCTGACCGGCTTTGACCTTTGCTGCGTCGACTTCATCGAGAGAGATGTTAGCGATCTTCTGATCGCCGACAACCGTGGCGATGACGGTGCTGCCGCCCGCCTGCGTGTAGAGGTTAACCGGTATGCGACCGACGATGCCATCGAACGGCGCGCGGATGAAATAGTTGTTGTATGTATTCTGCGCGTTCTGCAGAGACAATTGCGAGGATTGGATGTCGAGATTGTCAGGACCGGCAAGCAGTTCTGTAAATGAGTTCTCGGCTGATGCAATAGTATTACCTGCGTTGCCGGTTGATGAAACATCGGACGTGACGAGATTGAGCCATGATGCAACGTTATTCTTGGCTGTCGTAGCACCATCGACTTGATACTGAGTTTCGTTTGCGATTACGTACGTGATTGCTGTCTGTGTGTCTTTGAGAGCTGAGGCGACTTTGGTGAGCATGTCATGCGTGTCCGAAATGAGCTGGCGCTGTGTCGATGTTGCCGGATTGGTGGGCAGGGCAGCATAGGTAGCGAGCATGCTCTGATATGCGTTTTTGGCTGCATCAAAACTTACGCCGGCCGTAGTGCGATAGCTTGCTCCGGTTGTAGTGAGATATACGGAATTGGCGGTGCCGAGGTAGCCATTTTTGTCATAGAGAAGACTGTTGAGTCCGGGAATGACCGTCTGAAGATCGGTGAATGAGCCACGAACCGCACTCATGGCGTCGCTGTATGCCTTCTGAACGGTATTGGCTGAATTGGCAACATCGCCTGCCTTTGGAGGTTCGACAAGCTGTTGGTATTGGATCTGAGCCGAGAGAAGGCTGTTGCGAGCATTGGTGTCATCGATGGTTGCGAGCAACTGACCCTTGGTTACATGATCGCCAATTTTGACTCTGATAGACGTGACAGCGCCCGATGCTGAGCTGGTCACGTCGAGCTGGTTGGCGGCCGTAACCTGACCTGTACCGGTCACAGTCTGGATGATATTGCCGACTTTGGCCGGAGCGATGGTGTATTGCGGAGCAGAGCTGCCAGTTTTGGCTGCCTTAACCATCTGCCAGCCACCAATGAGCACAACAAGCACGAGAAAGATGGTGAGCTTTTTGTGCGCCTTCACGCCCTGCCAAAAATTCCTGAAACCATGATGTACTTTTTTCATGTATACGTGTTAGCGCTGCGAAGCAGGCGGGACAGGTGCCGTTGTGGTCGACATGAGCGGCATGATGCGGATAAATGTGGCAAGAACGCGACCCTGTGCGTCGGGAGAACCGATGGCCGTGACGATGTCGCCAATGCGCAGATCAGTCGAGGTTGCGTCGGCACGTCCCTTACGCATGATGGTCTCGGCCGAGATCATGATGACTTTTTCGTTGCTGCTCGGATCTATGATTGCAACCGTCGGCAGATTGATTGCGACGATTTTGCCGGCGGCGCCGTTGGGCAGGGAGTCGCGCTCCATCATGCCTATTCTGTTCTGACTACCCGGCCGTCCTGCAAACGGAGAATTTTTGCTATAGAAAACGTCCACATAGTTCTTGTCCGAGCGATAGCCGAATTCCGCCTGTTTGTGACCCACAGCCATGCCCGCCCAGAATACAAGTATCAAAACGAGGAGAGTACTGATGACGGCCAGAGCACGAGCCGGAGCCGACAGATGTTTAAAGAATTGCATGGCGATTGTGTGATTTGATGCGATTAATATCTGCAATAAGCCTTGGTATCGAATATCCGCATACCAGTATCGCAGCTAATACAAGCACGGTGCCGACGATCGGAGCGGATTCGAGTACGGACAATACAAACGGCCTCCACCACGAAAGGAGGTCTGCACCGTCAGAAACCAGGAGGGAAATATAACTCATGAAGCCGGATTCCTGTGCCAGAGAAACGGTATAAGAAATGGCAGGCACGAGCAGCACCATGCCCAGAAGCGTAGTGAGGCCGTAGAGAGTGGCAGCTGTGCGCACGTGTGCCATGCGACGTGCGGTAATGCGCTGCATGACCTGCGCTGAAACACGGCTCTGAGCCTCGGAGGTCATGGCCTCGAACGGAAAACAAGAACCACGCACCTGTGTCGGCTGCTTTGAAATCATGGATATAATAGCTTACGTAACCTTTTGACAGCCTATATACGATGGGGTACCTGAAAATGGTGCAACGCACGAGAGGGGGTAAATGTTACAGAACCCGTTTCAGGGTGCAAAAAAATAAGCCGGAACGGCATTATGAAATTTTACGATGAGACAGAGTTTTCTTGAGTTTGGAAAGTGCTCGGCGATGCCAGCTTTTAACGGTGTTCATCGGCTTCTTCATGATATCCGCGATTTCACTGAAGGTAAGCTCTTCTCGATAATGCATGAGCAGGACTGCGCGATGATCAGGATGGAGCTCGCGCATTGATTCTGCGACCTCTGCTGCCAATTCCTGCCGCTCAAATATTTCTCCGGGCGTCGGCTCCGTATCTTCGAGGCTTTCGGAGAACTGAATATCGGTCTCTTCGCCGTCCAATTCGGAAAAGGCCGAAGCGCGCTTGCGCTTCAGATGATCGAGTGCGGTATTGCGGGCAATTGCATAGAGCCAGGGCTTAAAGGCTTTGCTTGCATCGAATCGTTTGATGTGACGCCAGGCCTTGAAGAAAGTGTCCTGGGTAATATCTTCGGCATCCTCATCGGTCTTGGAATACTGCCGGGAGAAATTAAAAATAGGTCCCATATACCGCGTCATGAGCTCCTGGAACGCCTCATCCTTACCATTTTGAGACGCCACGATGAGCTCTGCTTCTTGTGTCAGAGTCTGTTCGATCATGGGTGTTTCCTGTATAGGACGTACATACCCATCATGTACTTTCCCGAGTCGATTTGCAACCCCCTCCCGGTATTCTGCTATGATCCCTATACGGAATGAATACGAATACTCTTAAAGATGTGCGCACACGAGCTGGAATTACACAGGAGGCATTGGCCGATGCTGTGGATGTTTCCCGTCAGACAGTGATTTCGATCGAGAAGGGGAAATACACACCTTCGGTGACTCTCGCGTTGCGCATTGCTGCATTCTTCAAACTCCGTGTCGAAGACATATTTACTTATTGATCAAAATATCATTATGAAACAGTATGCATCAGAAATAGGTCTCGCCGTAATTGTCATCGTCATCGCTGCGTTGTTCTGGAATCCGTACTGGATGCCGATGGGTGCCGTGTATGTCGCACTTATCTGTTTCGGACTGGTGCTCGGCAGCTATGTCGTATTCATCTGGCGCGAACGAGGCGGTGATGAAAGGGAGGTTCTCATCAGGCAGGTGGCGGGCAGGATCGCATATATTAGTGCGTTCTCGATTTTGGCCCTCGGAATTATTTGGCAGGCACTCATGAATACCACAGTTGATCCGTGGCTCGTTGCCGCTTTCATCCTTTCGGTGATGGCAAAGACCGCTGGATATATTTACGGCAAGGACAAATACTAGATCGGTAGTTTGTGTGGTTTGCATAAAGTTCTCCCCAGGAGCATGTAAAGTATACTTTACATAATTCT
>DASVLR010000039.1:0-11050 GCA_036384775.1 Minisyncoccota bacterium | reverse complement strand
GATCTGATCAGGATCGCCATTCCCGTCAGCACGTTCAGTGACGCCGCCAAGCGTCTTGCGTCAAAGAAGGACGCCGCAGCTGCGCCCGCTGCTACCGTCGCCGCCACCACCGACCCTTAGCCGGGCATCTCCTTTGTTTGGATGATTCCCGTTTGAAACCTGCCGCCATGCGAGTATCCCTCCGTGGCGGCTTTTTTATCGGAATAGTTTAGACGGCTTCCTCGATTTGTATTTCGGGGGTGCTGCCGATTTTGCCGACCTTGAACACCATCCAGAGGTTGTATAGCGATATTGCAAGCGGGAAGAGGTTTGATGCAAAACCGATCGGGTCCTGCCGGCCAAAACCGAAGTAAAGGATAAGGAGAAGGCTGCCAATGGCACTGATATGCCAGAAGGCGATGGGAACAATGCTTTGCCGGGCACGTGACGAGGCTATGATCTGGACGACCCAGCGAAGGGCAAACATGACGACGCCGATGGCGCCGACAATGCTCCACGGGGTAACGGCATAGGAAAACACCGAAAAGATGACCGAATTCATGGGGTAATAATATCGAGTATATCCACAGAAGTATAGAGATGCGGACTATGGACAATGCTACACTATAAACGTATGAAAAAGTCACTCGAGCTCGGAGGAGCAGCGGTCATTCTCATAGCGGCCGTTATCTTCGGGATTCTCTACTTGAACCCGCGTCTTACTCTGACGGGTTCGCCAGCTTCGTCTCAGAAAAAATCTTCTACTACCGCCGTCACTTCCGGTCCGGTTTCGGAATCCGCAGGCAAATCATTCGCGACCGTCGCGGTCGCAACGTCGACCATTACCATACGCGGTTGTAAGCCAACGCACCAGGTGACAAAGATCAGTCACACAATGTTAGTGAGTATTGTGAATCTGGACGATACAAGCCACGTTATATCGTTTGCGCCGACGATGCAGTACTATGTTCCGTCGCACGGCGTGAAGGATGCATATTTTGTGCAGTGGACACAGCCGGGCATCCGCAAATTCAGCTGCGATGACAATCGCAATGTCGGTCAGATTTACGTCGTAAACTAAACGATCATGCAATCAACCAACCTACGTTCACGGATTCCCGGATATCTGACAATCCTCCTTATCGTGCTGACATGCGGCGTATTTTCCGTGGTGCATGCGGAGGAACACACGGGTCTGAATCGTGATATCGATGCGAATTCGAGCGTCGACATCGACGAACAAGGCGTCTGTAAAAACATCACCAACCGCAATCCGTTTGGATTGTTTATCCCAATCAAGACGTTCAACGAATGGAATTCTCTCGTCAGTCATGGCGCGCCAAACGTCGATGTTTCTGAATGCAGTAGCACTCCGCCTCCGGAGGAAGGTTGCGATTCGAACGTGACCTGCTGTGATGGCAGTGCACTCAATGACGGCGGTTCGTTGCCGTGTAATTATCCGCCTACTTGTGATGCCAATGAAGGCAATAGTTGCGGCAGCCCGAACAGCTGCGGCAATACCGGTTCGGTCCAGTGCGACGGCTCATGCAGTTCGCCGGATTCGTGTCCTCCTCAGACCTGTACGGCAAGTTGTAGCGGCAAGTCGTGCGGCGAGGACGACGGCTGTGGCGGATCGTGCGGTTCTGCTTCGGATCCCGGCTGCGGTCCTACGGAACCGCCGTGCGTTTCATCATGTAACGGCAAGAGCTGCGGTGCGGACGACGGTTGCGGCGGGTCATGCGGTTCGGCATCGGATCCGGGATGTCAGACGTGCGTCCCGAGTTGTAACGGCAAATCCTGCGGTGACGGCGATGGTTGTGGCGGATCGTGCGGAAGCGAAAACGATCCCGGTTGCCAGGTGTGCGTCCCAAGCTGTGACGGTAAGTCATGCGGCGCAGGCGACGGTTGCGGAGGATCATGTGGTAGCGGCGATGACCCGGGCTGCAGGGTGTGTGTTCCGTCATGTGATGGAAAATCCTGCGGCGGCGACGATGGTTGCGGAGGATCATGCGGCTCGGCATCCGATCCGGGATGTCAGGTCTGCGTTGCGTCATGTAATGGCAGATCATGCGGCGATGATGACGGCTGTGGCGGCTCATGCGGAGCATCGTCTGATCCAGGCTGCGGCCCGGTAATTCCTCCGTGCGTTCCGTCATGCGACGGCAAGAGCTGCGGCGCTGATGACGGCTGCGGTACCGGTTCATGCGGCTCGGCATCGGATCCCGGATGCAGTCCCGATGGCGGCGGAGGCGGGGGAGGAGGTGGCGGATGCGAATTTACCCACGACGAATGTGTAGGCGGTGACTTTGTCTGTGACGAAGGCGAACTGGATTGTAGCAGCGGCGACTGCGGATGCTCCACCTTTACCTGCGAGCCCTATGAGTTCTACAACGACCAGGGCCAACTCGCCGGAAACGAGAAGTGCACCGTCGGTTCCGGAAGCGGTCATTTCGAATGTACGTCATGGGACACCGTGTGCGATTAATAGCTATTCCGATCTATGAATACCCCTTCAAAAGCTCCGCAAATTGCAATCGTGATCATTGCGATTCTCATCGTGGCCGGCGCGTATTGGTATGCCGGAGGCTCTGCGTTTTTCAGAGCGTCCTCATCGGCACGGAGCACCCCGACGAGAAACAGCGCGCAGCTTCCCGCAAATCCAAACATTACCGCGCACCAGCAGGCGCTCTATACCGACAGGCTCAGCGCAACGTCGTCGCAGCAGCAGGTCGCACGGTATTTCGGTACGGCAGTATCGACCGCAGTTGCAACGTCCACCATTATTCTCAGCGCTTCATGTCAGCCAAATGTCCCGTCGGTCAAAATGTTCTCCGACAGAAAAATCACGTTTATCAATACGGCCGAAGTAGCACAGGAGCTTGTCATCGGACCGAAGCACGTCACGATCGGTTCGCGCGGACGCGCCACGCTTACGACCAAAGAGATTGTTCCGGACTACAAGCCCGTCAACGGCATCAAATTGCGCGGCTATACCTGTGCCGGCTCCTCGTTCAAAACTACGGGCTTTCTTGTCTTTTTCCCTGATTGAAGACGCTGAATTTCACATCGTGGACCGTATCGGGCGTGACCGTAGCGCTTCTGGGAGCGTATGGTTTTTTTCTACGTATGTGGGACCTCGGAACGCAATCCTTATGGATTGATGAGGTTTTTACGCTTAACGGTGCACGTGCGGTCCTGGCTCACGGATACCCGCTTCTCGAGTCGGGTCATGTGTATGTCAATAATTTTGTCACCGTATACCTTGCCGCCGGCATTATCAAGGTGTTCGGATTCACGGCGTTTCATCCTGACCTCGTTCGTATTCCGGCCGTTTTGTTTGGCACGGCGTGCATTGTCGGAATATATGTTCTGGGCAAGAAGCTATTCAATGACCGTCGCATCGCTGTGCTGGCATCCGTACTTGTCGCGTTTTCGACGCATGCGATCGCATGGTCACGCCAGGTGAGGGGATATGAAGCCGCTGCGTTCGCCATCATTCTTGCATTATGGTTCACCTGGTCGTACGTGCAGGGTGGAAAGCGGTCGCATTGTATCGGTGCGTGCATCGCTCTCGCATTCGGTTGTCTGTCACACTGGGTAGTCCTGTCGCTCATACCCGTATGCATTCTCGCATGGTGGCTGAAGAAGCGACCCGTTCTTTTCATCATATCGAGCATCGTTGTACCGATTGTCCCGATCATATTCTGTGCGCCGCTTACGTTTCTCATACCGAGGTATGTCGGTTTTCCGTTTCTAGCGCCGGCTGCAGTGCTCATTGCATGGGCAGCTCTGAAAGGTGCGGATACCGTACTACATCGATGGTCCGGAGCGCTGCGGACAACGGCAGCATACGCGGTCGTGCTACTTGCATTCTCTCCGCTTCTGACCGCAGTTCCAAAATCTCTGTACGAACTCGACCTTGTTTCTCCGCAATCCGATTATGCTTCGCTGTACCAGCTGATACAGAAGGAACGCAAGCCCGGTGATTTTATTATTTCCACCGAACCGGTCGTCACGAATTTGTATCTTGGGGAATACGGGGCATGGATCCCGTATAGCTTGTATCGTCACGACGAGCCTGACGTCTATACCGGCGTGCGTGCGCTCAACACCCTTGAAGAACTCAAGTCGTATACGGCAGGGAAGCACGGCTTCATCATCTGGCCGGAAACGACCGTGCATCTCGATCGCAACCGTCTTACGTATATTGTGGATAACAGCAGGTCCAAAATCCTGATCCAGGGCTTAACCGCAAGGCGTTCCGAGCCGATATGGGTTTTTGAATTCTAGGAACTTGACACTTGATTTTTGCCACAAGAGGTGGTATAATTACACCCGAATTAGTGTTACGTTGTTCCCCAATAGCCCTCGCCAACCACAGAATTTCAGGAGAATTTACCAATGAAAGCCAAAGCATTCGTGCAGCTTCTCTGCGTGGTCATGCTGGCGTTTTTGTCCGCATGCGCCACTACCGGTCCGGTGCGTAACAGCACTGCGTCCTTCACGGCAGCCCAGGCGATCGCCCAAAAGGCGAAAGCTAATGCCGCCGTTGTTTCCCAACCCGCGACCGATACTGCTCACACCGTCGTCCTCACGGATGACGGCGATATGACGGAGCCGGTCACGCCCGCAACCTCCGCAAGCCCCGAACAATCAGTGGTCCATACCGAGCTGTTCCAGCTCCCGGACCCCTTTTTGCTCACCAGTCTGAGTCGCCGTCAGAGCACCACCCTCGAGGTCATGGTCTGGCAGATTCAGCATCCCGACGCCCAAGTCGTGTCGGCGACTCCGGTCATCGATGTCGACAAAATCACGGCCTGGTCCGTTGATTGGGTCACTGTCGACCCGAAGAAACGCGAAATTATCCACATCGGATATCTCCGCGAAGAGCAGCCCATCGCGCTGCTTCCGGGTGCCGACATCGCCAAGGTCACGAACGACCTCTGGTCTGCGCCGTCGAAGGAGCTGGATGGTCAAAACCTCCAGCCCATCAAGCTCAACACGCTCGTCGTCGATGACAAGCCGGTCGTGCTCGGCATGTGGTATTTGTTTACCCATTCCGGCATCACCATCGGCCTCCATGGAGCAAGAGGCTACTGGAGCAAGGGACCAAAGAAGGTCTTCGGCAGTCCCATGGAGTCGGCCGCATACTACGAACACCAACGTAGCCTTGCGCTGTCGCTTCCTGCGTCCATTCAGGACTCGGTCGTAGCGATGAGCTGGGACCGCCTCCACGGCATCAATACCGGCGAAACGGTTATGATGAAACCGTTCCTGGTCGGGGCGCTCAAAGACATGATGCGCTACCGGTCAAAGCTCGTCTCGGACGAGAACGGGGTTACCGAGGCCATCGAAGTAACGATGGTCAAGGAGGGAAGCATTTACGCGGACGCCGGCATGAAAGTCGGCATGGTAATCACGGGCGGTCACGTCAACGACGGTGGCGATCTCGTTCTCAGGGTGACCAATCATGGCACATCCGAGAACATCGTCATCGGCGCGGATAAACTCCGTCCCTACCTGAAAAAGGACGGTATGCCCGGAGTCACGCCTGCCACCACGGTGGCGACGATCGATTCCAGCGATAACAACTGACTGTAGATCTTTTCCCTGGGCCGCTCGAGTTTCACCTCGGCGGCCCTTTCCTATTGTATGTTTTATGCGCGCGACTTGTTCAGCTTTTTAATATGGCGGGCGACTTTGATCATCTGTGGAATGCTGCGGAGTGCGCGGCCGGTATGCGTGTAGTGTGAGGTGCCATGCAGGCGCGGGCGATGGTTGATCGGCATCTCCGCAATCGATTTTCCTGTCTTTTCAAATATAGTGGTGATATATCGGTGCATGCCTTCAAAGGGGATCAGCAGCTGGCGTGCCGTTGATGTCCTAAATATTTTCAGACCGGAACCGGCATCACGGACGGAGTCGTTCAATATATGCCGGCGGATGCCGTTGGCAACGGCCGAAGCCAGCTTGGTTGAGTGAGAGTCGCATCGATCCTGACGGCAGCCGTTGATAAGGTCGAGTTTTTCGCGTAAAAGCCGCTCCAGGGCGGTGGTAATGTCTTTCGGGTCATATTGGCCGTCACCGTCGATAATGGCGGTTATAGGGGCCGTAGCGAGGCTCAGGCCGGCATATACAGCCCGTCCTTTGCCGCCTCGGCTGGCAAGAGCGACGTAGCGGATCGGGTAGGCGCTCAGGGCGGATTTCGTATCGTCGGTACTTGCATCGTCGACCGCTATGATTTCGGCTGCCGGATGGAATGCAAGTATCTCGTCCATGACCGCAGAGACATTTTCGGCTTCATTGCGGAAGGGAATGATGATCGAGAGGGAGGGCATGGGAATAGGGGAATTGTACTAGATTAGAATCATCACTGCATATCTCGAAGTTCAAAAAGGATTCATTGCAATAGACCAGCTTCTTGGCAAACACTGATACCTTTGTCAAAAATCTGACAAGCATCATAGCTTAATGATTTTGACTTTTTACAGGAAACAAGATACAGCCGCAAAGGGAAGAGGGTCTCCCCTGAAGCTGGTCTAGAAAAGACCATTTAGTTCCGGTTGGATCTTCGTACAGTTATGCAAAAATGAAAGGATTCGAACCATAGAGAAAGTTAGCGGCATGAGTTACATGGTAGGTCTCTGTGACAAAACTCTTAGTAGGAAAGCTGTTCCAGATGCCGACAATCATACCCATCCAGCCACAGGGCGTAGGTACCTTCGTTTTTGATACAACGTCGCACAATATATCAACCAATACTAATATGAATTTGTCAAATAAAGTTTCAGGGAGCGTACATTTTGCGACATTAAAAAAAGGGGGGGATTACTCAGCATTGCCAAAGTGATACAATTTTACCTATGACAGTCTGCATTGCAGCAGTCGCCGATAATGGCAAGAAGCTTATTGTTACAACTGACAATATGATTACAGTTTCTATTGGGGGCACTACCCAATATCAGAGGGAAGATACTAACTACAAAAAACTCTATAAGCTAAATAATAAAACATATGCTCTTATTGCCGGTTCGACTGCTCCTACTGATACAATAGTCCGTTTAGCAATGAAGAAAATTGGTCCAAATATGACTCCAAGAAATGCTGCTGAACACGTAAAAGAGGCTTTCCAGGATTTCTATAGGGGTCAGATTGAAGATTCGTTTTTGAAAAAGTTTGGAATTGGTATGCACTCCTTCATGAATGACCAAAAGAAACTTGATCCAATCGTTGTGAAAGATCTTCTGGACAAGATAAACGGTTACGCAACAGATACATTCATTACTGTTGCCGGATATGATGAAACAGCTGGAGGTGCTTATATCGGTACTGTTGGAGGTTTTACACTTGTGGATAGGACAGTTGAAGGATTTTTTGCATCAGGTGGAGGAGCAGACTTAGCAAAATATTCCCTAATTATTTCAGGATATTCTTATGACAAACCAGTTGCAGAGGTAGAAGTGATGGTTAGAAAGGCTATGAATGATGCAAGGAAATCTCCCGGTGTGGGAGATATGGGTGATCTAGTTACATTGCCTGTCTAAATATTGACACACTCATCATTTTTCTTTGACTAGAAAGATAAACTTGGACTTGAGTTTTTATCTAACGTATAATCAGGTTAAGAATTTAATAATTTATTACTTAAAGCAAACTACGAATACAAGCATGCAAGAGAAGGCAAAAGTAATTGCATATATTCGTGAACAGTATAAGGATAGGTTCCGTGTTTTTGATAATACGGGTGCCGACAAAAAGGTTATTGCAGGTCAGTTCCCGGATATGATTTTTATGCAAAAGGAACCACCACCGAATAATAATATTCTTTTTACTTTCAAAATAGAAACCACGAACAGATTGGTTGATAGTGTATCTGAGTGGCAGGCACTCGGAGGTGCGCCGAGTACCTTGTACATAGTTGTAAAACGTGAACAGCTGGACGAAGCAAAAAAACTTGTGAGCGCGACTGGCGTCAAGGCACACTTTGCATCATATGGAATGGATGATAAGGGTGAGATAGCTCAAATCCGTTATGAATGATACCGAATCACTTATTGCAGGAGCCTTGCTTGCTGTTATCGGCGGCGCTATTAGCGACTCTATACACGCATGGTTTGAACGGAGGAGGGAGTTGAAGGCGATTAAAATTGTGGTGGCCGATGAGCTTAGTCAAATTGAATCTACGGTTACAAACATGCATGAAGTGTGGGAGCAGACCGGAGTTTTCGCTGCAAAATATGTAAGTGACATATTGGCATGTAGTTCTGCCTACGAATCATGTAAGCCAAGGCTATTCCTTATCAAAGACAAGGATCTACGCAAGGAAGTTATTAGTTTCTACAAGAAGTTGAAAGATACTGTGAGGAAGTCGGAGGGTAAGGTTGGCAGTTTGGCTGATACACGAGAGGCTAAGGTTGAGCAGGCAGCTTTGGAGACATCGTTCCAGGCTCTCGGAACGGACGCCAGGACCCTTCGTGATAAGATTGAATAGCATTCGTTTAGAGTAAGGGATTTTTACTTAAACGCCCAATATTGTCGCAAGGGCAGTAGTATTGGACCAACACTGGTATTCATTGACCATCTCCCGCAAAGGAGTAGCATTAGGTCATGGCAAAGAACGAAAAAACTCACAAGAGCATTGCCAGCATCGCTTCAAGAGCTCTGCGCGGTCTTCCAGTGACCAAGACGGAGATCAAGAAGCTTGCTGGTACGGCTCTTACGCAGACGAGAGATAAGAAGAACCGTTAAAGTTTCTTATCTTTAGAATGGCCAGTTGTATTTAAATCGGCTGCTCCATTTGCCATTAGGATAGAAAAGATGTTTTTTATTTGTATGTATCTCGTCAATATAAAAACAGAAAACATTTTTCACTAAGGGCTGAGGCTCGAATATCAGTTTTGGTCCCCAATCGGTTGGTATGAAGGTAGCGTATTGATCTTGCTTAACTGGAACATTGAAAATATTTCCATCAAAATCAACATAACCATATGATCTTATTCTAAACACAAGTTGGGTATTGTTTGAAACAACCCTAAAATAGGGTATACCGGTTAGTTCAGAGCTCTCTATAAGAGATAGGTTAGGCACTTGTTGTTTCTGAGCGATTCGAACTGAGGTCCATACAGCGGCTAAAGATGCCGTTAGTATCATCCAATCAAATATATTTGGATGTGCAGACGGTAAAGATATAATCTCGTGCCATAGAATGTATACCATCGGTATATTCTACATACTTCGGCACTAAAGGGCAGCAACAAAGCACGTGCGGGACAACGTCGCACAATATATCTTTTACCCAGATACCTTGTACGACATATGGATATAGAGATTGTGGTTAAGCCGTATTGTCCGAACGCGGTTCTACGGTCTTGCTGTACTCCATGAACTGCGCGTACGTCATTACTTTCTGATGCGGATAGAATTGGTTCTTCCTTCTCATCAAGTGTGCCTGAATGTCACCTTCGGAGATCTCATCATTCATCATGAGAAAAATGACCTTGTCGGCGGTAACTTTGGCTATCGCCTGATAGGTTTTGAATTTGTTGGTAAGACATCCAATCATGTTGTGCTTGTCCTTTGGATAGAACACATCAACCATGAAATTACCCTTCTTTCCGTAAACATAAAAATCGGCACGCGTACGCTTATCATCAGTAAAGAAGTATTCGCGATGGACATATGGTCTTCCAAAACGCTGCACCAGATAGGTGTATACCTTGTGTTCTATCTGGTGAGCACGTTTGCCGATATTCGTGGCACGAATGGAGCTGTGTTCGCCCTTGGTATAGTCGAGCTGTCCGCCAAGCTTCAAAGTTTCACGTAGCGCTGGCAATCCTCCGTACTTTCGCTGTATTTGTCGCGATGACGGTAAATACTCGCAATTGTCTATCTCGGTAGCCACCGGATAATGTCCATACTCGGTATAGAAACGCTGAAGGCCGGCCTTGATTCGTTCAAGACTCCAGATCTCTTTTTTCCTTGGCGGCATCGGTGCTGTACGTGAAGTGTCTTTCACGACATTAGTATACTATAGATAGCAACGTGCTCCCACCGTGTATTACTACTGTCCGCCAAAGATCGGCGTTGATGATGAGACTGCCGACGGGATATGTATGCTGCCATTCTTGAGACTCTCTATCGCGACATTCCATACGAAGTTTATAAAGAAGTTCCAAAGTGCGGTTGCCGGTACCTTCAAGTAGTTGTTCCAGACGACCATGATGCCGTTCCAGACGAAGTTTGCATTGTCCTGGGTGGTCGGCGAATTCGCGAGTTCGCGCAAATTGATGCCAAAATAGCTGACGATGAGAAGGAGAATAATGATGATGAGGATGAGTCGGAGGAATCCACCCTGCGATGACGTATAGCCGCGCTCCCCTGCCGCCGTATTGATTTTCATGGTGTTATTTTAGCGCGGATACGAAAAAGCGGCCATAGGCCGTTTTTCAACATGCTCCAGGACGATTTGAGACGATGGATGTATCAGCCCCACAGACCCGTTGAGGTCATTCTTTGAGTGGTTGTAGCTGCCCCGGTAGTCTGACTAGCCGAGCTTTTTGATTGCGAGGTCAATACGCTTGAGAGACTCGTCCTTGCCAAGAATCGATGCGGAGACGAATGGGTCCGGCGACTTATCCTGACCGGTGAGCGCAACGCGGAGCGGCCAGAGGACATCACCACGTCCTTTTGTCTCCGCGTAGTCCCAGATGGCGACCTTGAGAGCATCTGCCGTGAAACTTTCGAAGCGGATCTTCTCGAGACGCGCGCGGCATTCCTCAAGATGGGCTTTGGAAGTCTTGGCGTCGGGATTCTTTTTCCAGAGGAGCCTGTCGGCACCGAAGTCGGCGAGCTTGTTTACAAACGCGAGTTCGCCGGTCGGCGCAAACAACGCCTCGATGTCGCTGAAGATGGCTACTTTGTCGCGCAGGACCGGGATGAGACGCTTCATGGTGTCACCGGTGGCACTGATCCATTCCGGAAGGAACGGGCGAGAATGCTCGATGAATGTTTCATCGTTGAGCATCTTGATATATTCCCTGTTAAACCACTTTAATTTTTCCTCATCGAAGAC
>DASVLR010000038.1:0-2741 GCA_036384775.1 Minisyncoccota bacterium | reverse complement strand
GCATCTGACGGCGGATCTCCTTGGTTGCCTTCTCGCGGACGAAGTAGAGCTTCGCACGGCGGACCTTCGAGCGACGAACCATCTCGACTGAGTCAATCATCGGTGAGTAGAGCGGGAAAATACGCTCGACGCCGACACCGTCAACAACCTTACGGACCGTGAAGGTAGCACCTGACTCGCTACCATGCTTGCGTGCGAGAACGATACCCTCGAATGCCTGGAGGCGGAATTTGCCCTTGGCTTCTTCGATTTTCTGCCATACGCGAATCGTATCGCCCGGACGAATATCCAGGTTCTTACGAAAATTGACGTTGACTGGTGAGATAATTTTTGTCGCCATAACGGAAGTACCTTATCACACAGGCTTAAAAAACTCAAGGATTGCGGGCATTTTGCCTCTACTTTGGCAGGTTTTTGATCTTCAGTGCGGCCATCGCATTTTGAAAATCTGCGGGAAGCGGGGCCAGGATCTTCATTCGTTTGCCGTCTGTCGTTTCAAATTCAATCTGCCATGAATGCAGTGCCAGACGCTCAAAGCCGAGAGCCACGGGCTTCTTTGGCGCATACATCGAATCTGCAACGACCGGATGATGCACTGCTTGAAGATGGACACGGATCTGATGTGTTCGGCCGGTCTTTGGCTCAGCCTGAACGAGGCTAAATTTCTCATCATTCTGTCCTTTTTCCGAATCAACTACCGCCGTACCCGTCCACAGCCGGGTCCAGTATGTTTCGGCGTCCCGCATCTCACCGCGTGCGCCACGCTGTGCAGACCACTTCGGACCACCCTTGAAGCTGCGACCGATTGGTCGCGTAATCGTGCCGAAGGATTCTTTCATTTCGCCCCATACGAACGCGAGATACTTTTTCGCAACACTGCGCTCCTGGAACTGCTCCTTGAAGAAAGCATGCGCTTCCGGCGTTTTGGCGACAAGGATGGCGCCGGAGGTATCGCGGTCGAGACGGTGCACGATACCCGGTCGATCCAAAACGACGCCTTCGGGTGTCTTCTGAGTCTCGCCCACCCCTTTGAGGGCCGGGTATTTCCCGACAAGCCAGTCGGTCAGGCACGGTCCTTCCGTCCTGCCATCCGGGTGCACCATAAGGCCCGCCGGCTTGCTCAGCACTACACAATCAGCATCCTCATAGAGAAGGCCAATTTGATCAAATAGATTGCTCATGGCTTCAATATACGATATCGTTGAGTTTATTCAAAGAATTTCTTTGGATTGCGCTCTGGTTGCTTCGCAAACAGAGCGCCGCGCTCGAGTCAAAGTCTCGAACAAGTTCGGACTTTTCCTCTCGCTTGCGCTCTTAGCTCAGTTGGTAGAGCAATCCCTTTACACGGGAAAGGTCGGGGGTTCGAGTCCCTCAGGGCGCACACATGAACGATGCGGCTTCTATCATAGAAGTCGACTATCCGGGAACAACACCG
Source organism: Minisyncoccota bacterium (assembly GCA_036384775.1). Taxonomy (GTDB): domain Bacteria; phylum Patescibacteriota; class Minisyncoccia; order Phycocordibacterales; family PALSA-1337; genus C7867-002. The sequence goes on along the minus strand of DASVLR010000038.1, from coordinate 1,306 downwards.
GGTTATCTATGCCGAGACGAAAGCGGAGGTGGTGTTGATTTTGGAGATACGATCGACTCGCTTCCTTTCTTTTTTCACACGTTCAATACATCATCCCATACACGAAAAACCGCCCGGATGGGCGGTTTTCTTCGCGACGTTGTCGCGACTGTGCGGTCCCGATATTACATCTGTGCCGGCGCTGCAGGAGCGGCAGCCGATGAACCCTTCGATGCAAAGCCGAGGATTGCGATAACAATACCGACGACGAGGTAGAACCAGGTGGTCACGGTATCAATCGCGGTGAAGCTTGCGCTCGCAAAGCCGAGGATTGCCCAGAGGATGTAGATAATACCGAAGATCTTGAGGGCCATAGCTGCTGATGCCTTGTTGGCGAGAGCCAAAAGGATGAGACCAACCACGAGGTGGATGATGCTCGAAGTAATATCAGCGGCGATAAAGCCGAGGGCTGCAGCCGGATGGCTGAAGAGACCCCAGATACCGGCGATCACGAAAATGATACCGAAGACCCATGAAGTTGTTTTTGCCATGGAATATGATTAATTGACTAATGATTAAACGGTTACTGTAATAACCTACGAAAAGTCTAGCACAGAAAACTGGCCGTAAAACGGCAGTAATACACAGGTTATACACTGGTCCTCCCGGTATGAGGACATACCGGTTCGTTCGCATTCGCAGGGCTGAACTTTACGGCCCAGTTCAGCCCTGTCTCACTTGTCCTCCCGGTAGGAATCGAACCTACATAATCGGCTTAGAAGTCCGATGTTCTATCCATTGAACTACGGGAGGGTTGGATCGCGTGGCGCAACAAAGCCATGCAATACCCGTGAACGGCTCTCCGCCCTACCCTCAAGGCTCTGGATAATTTTCATCATAGCCGCCTCATCCAGAGGGAGCGTCTGGGTGCGCGCAGAAACGGTAACGGGAGCTTCGAGACGGGCACGCGAGTCAAGATACACTGATATATCGGTACCGACAAGAATAAGTGCTGCCATGAACGCTATGGCCAGAATCAAGAGCCAGTCCAGAAACGGATCGGTTGCGATTTGGTGCCCGATGCTACCGCTCAGCGTCGGTCGAGAAGAGGACGATGCGTTTTTAGTGAGTGAGAATTTCATTTTGATGCAATTGTTCCGACAACGAGAGAAAAGCTGGCATGCCACTGCGCCTCCTTGCTACCCGATGATCGCATGCTCAGTGAATTCATCTTGCGATCGTACGGCATGCTCTCGAACAACGAGAGCGCCTTCATGACTTGGCTCCAGCTTCCCTCGACGGAAACGGTCGCCGAGACCCGGCCGAT